>JAHJHL010000080.1 GCA_018823905.1 Alphaproteobacteria bacterium | reverse complement strand
CGATTATGTGATCCCCGACGACGTCCAGCGCCTCGCCGCCGGGGTGCTGCGCCACCGCGTCATTCTGTCGGCAGCGGCCGAGATCGAGGGCCGCAATGTCGAACAGGTCGTCGCGGCGCTGCTCGAACGCGAGGAAGTCCCGCGGTGATCCGGATCGGCACTTTATCCTTCCTGAGGCGAAGCCATCGGGAGGGGGACCGCCCGCAAAGCGGGTGGTGGAGGGGCCGCGACCTCGCGCCATTGGCCCCTCCGTCAGCGCTTCGCGCTGCCACCTCCCCATGGCTGCACTACAGGGAGGGTCAAGGCTCTAAAACCCGTACACCAATGTAAACCGCGTCTGCGTATCGACGCTTTCGATGCCCGGCGGCGGGCTGGTGTCGATCTGCGCCGAATAGGCGATGCGCGCCGACAGCGCGCCGGTTAGCTTGGCGTTGAGCGCTGTCAGCGAATTGGTCGAGCTGTTTGCCTCACCGATGATTGTCGAGGCGACCTGCGTCAGCCGCAAGGTCGGCGACAATTGCCAGCCGAAGTCGAGCCCACCCAGCGCGGTCAGTTCGCTGTCGCTGATGCCGCTGATAAAATCGGTCTGGCGCCACGCCGGTCCGCCTTTCAGGCTGAGCGTGATCGCTTTGCCGTCGATGACCTTGTAACCCAGCCCGCCCGATATGTTCCAGCGGGTGTCGTACCCCAATATCCGGTCATGCTCCCACCGCCCGAATCCAAAGCCAAAGGCGCGGTCGTTGATCCGATATTGCGGTTCGAGCTCGACCAGATAGCGTTCGACCGAGGTGCGCCCATTGGTGCGTTGATAATCGGCCTGCGCGCGCAATTTGTGCGTCCAGTCAATCCCTTGGCGCGACAAGGCCACCCCCGCGCTCAGCCCCGCCGATTTGGTGTTGCCGCTGCTCTGCGACGCGCCGATCTGGCCTTCACCCTTCCAGTTCTCCCAGATTTTGGCCGCCGCCAGCTTCGCGCGCGCCGCCGCGGCCGCTTCGTCCTTCAGCCGCTGGCGTTCGGCGCGATAGGCGACCAGCCGCGCCTCAATTTCCGCCGCGTCGTGGGGGTGGGTATCCATCGCCAGCTTGGCGACCGCCTCGACATCGGCGTCCTTGCCGCTCGCGATCGCGGCGGCGAGCATGTTGCGCACCGGGTCGGGCGGCACGATCGGCGGATGCCCGCTGCGATAAAAGGCCAGCATCGCGTCGATTTCCCCGACGTTGCGGGGGTGGGTCATGCGCGCAAACCTGGCCACGGCTTCGACATCGTCGTTCGCGCCGCTCGCGAAAGCCGCGTCGATCATCGCGCGCACTGCATCGGGCAAAGGCGGGTCGAGCGGGACGTTGAAGGTGGGAGCCGGATTGGCCAGCACCGGATCGGCGAGCGCGGGGTTCGGCTGTGGCGGGTTCGCCGGTTCCTGCGCTGCATGTGCGGGTTGAACGGTGAGCGCCAAGAGGCCAATGGCCGCCAAACGGGGGAAAGATGCCATCGAAGAGTCCTTCTCTGGGGAGGCAGAAGCCGGGTTCGTTCGATCATTGGCGCCGCTCCGGCGCGTCCGACGCCTCGCTATAACCCGAAAGAGGCTGGCATTTCCACCCCGCCTCCCCCATTTGCAAACCTATGGTTATAGCCCTCATTGCTATTTTTTGTGCCGGCGTCGGCAATTTCGCGATGCACCGCGCCTTCATGGAAAGCGACGACCCGCTGATTCAGCAGATGGTCAAACCGCTCGCCGACAAGGCGGGGCCGTATATCACCTATATCTTCGAATTTCTGCTGCTCGTCGGCGCTATGGCGATCGCGACGCGCAGCTGGTTCACCGCGCTGATCCTCTATGGACTCTACACGATGTTCAACGCGATGGCGTTCAGTTGGATCATGCAACGGCGCGATTGAGGAACGGCCGACGTGCGATCGCTAAGCCGAAGCCGTCCACGAAAAGGGCGGCACCCAGCCACCCTTTGATCCTCAGATATCTTTTGTTTGTCGAACGATCACGATCAAGCAAGCCGTTTCGTCCGGCAAGGCCGGACGGAGCGGTGCTTCACTTGATCTTGTCGCGGTTCGCGTACAGCAGTGCCGCGATTACCGCCGCAGAGCCAATACCCAACCCCGCGGCAGCGGCGGTTTTCCAGCCGCGCTTGCTGGCCTTTGCCGCATCCCGATCCGCCGCCTCGGCCGCATCGGCGGCTTCTTTCTGCTGGCGCTGTTCGCGTGCGGCGCGCAGCACTTCATTTTCCTCGGGTTCGTCGTTCTGCGGCGACGGGAGAGTCTGGTCGGTCATTGTCGTACCTATGTCCTTGTTATCAGGCGAGTGCCTGCTCTACAGACACATAATCGGTTCCGATCGCTTCCGCTACGGCTTCGAACGTCACCTTGCCATTCCATACGTTCAAACCCTGCGCAAGATGCACGTCCCGTCGCAAAGCCGCTTTCCAACCGAGGTCGGCGATGCGCAGCGCGTGCGGCAAAGTGACATTGTTGAGTGCATAGGTGCTGGTGCGCGCGACCGCGCCCGGCATGTTGGCGACTGCATAATGGACGATGCCATCGACGACATAGGTCGGGTCGGCGTGGGTCGTCGCATGGCTGGTTTCGAAACAGCCGCCCTGATCGATCGCGACGTCGACGAGCACCGAGCCCGCCTGCATCGTGCCAAGCATCTCGCGCGTGACAAGCTTCGGCGCTTCGGCGCCGGGGATCAGCACCGCGCCGATCACCAGATCGGCCTCGGCAACGCATTCGGCAAGGTTGGCGCGGTTCGAGAAGCGCGTCTTGGCGCGCGATTCAAAGAAGGTGCCGACGCGTTCGAGCACTTCGGGATCTCGGTCGAGGATGGTGACGTCGGCGCCAAGGCCCGCCGCCATCTGCGCCGCATTGAAGCCGACGACGCCGCCGCCGATCACGCACACCTTGCCCGGCGCGACGCCGGGAACGCCGCCGAGCAGCACGCCGCGACCGCCATGCGCTTTTTCGAGCGCGGTCGCGCCGGCCTGGATCGACATACGCCCCGCGACCTGGCTCATCGGCTTCAAGAGCGGCAGGCCGCCGTGCGGGCTGGTGACGGTTTCATAAGCGATGCAGACCGCGCCCGATTTCATCAGGTCACGCGTCTGGTCGGGATCGGGCGCGAGGTGGAGATAGGTATAGAGAATCTGGCCTTCACGCAGCATCGCGCGCTCACCGGGCTGGGGTTCCTTGACCTTGACCACCATGTCGCAGGTCGCGAAAATCTCTTCGGCGGTCTGGACGATCTCGGCCCCCGCCTCGACATAATAACGATCATGCGCGCCAATGCCTTCGCCGGCACCGGTCTGAACCAGGACACGGTGACCGTGAACGGTCAGTTCGCGCGCGCTTTCGGGGGTCAGCCCGACGCGATATTCGTGGTTCTTGATTTCCTTGGGGGTGCCGATGATCATTGTCGCTCTCCGTTGGTTCGCCGCCGGTCGCGCTGTCCGGCGCCGCGTCGTTCGTGCTGCGCCTGATAGCAGAAAGGACGCGCGAGGTGCTTGCATATCGTCGCTGGATTCGCGACAAATGCGCACAAATATCGCGCGAAATTGGCTAAGGACGCACGATGATTGATCGAATCGACTGCAAGCTCCTCGACTTGCTGCAACGAGGCGGTCCGCGTCCCGCCGCCGAACTCGGCGAAGCGGTCGGGCTGTCGGCGTCAGCGTGCCACCGCCGGATCCGCGCGCTCGAGGCGGCGGGGATCATTACCGGCTACGCCGCACGCCTCGCCCCCGAACGCATTGGGCTGGGGCTCGACGTGTTCGTTGACATCAGCCTGACCTCACAGAGCGAAGAGGCGCTGACGGCGTTCGAAAGCGCGGTCAAAAGCTTCGACGAAATTCTCGAATGCCAGTTGCTGTCGGGCGCCTCGGACTACCGGTTGCGCGTCGCGGCCCGAAACGTCGCTGATTTCGACCGGCTGCACCGCCACTGCCTGTCGCGGTTGCCCGGGGTCGCCGCGATGCACAGCGCCTTTGCGCTGCGCACGATCAAGGCGTTTGAGGGGTATCCGGTGCCATCGGGCGACACCTACTAGGGCGAAAAACTCACCGTTGGTTAACGACCAATTTACCATCGCTGACGCATACCCGGATCATATGTTTTGTGGACGATGACGAGCGGCAGACTCGCGCGCCATTGGATCGATCAGGGAAGCAGGATCATGGTGAAGGACAATCCGATTCATAAGCAGCAAATCGACCCGATCTCGATGGCCGAACGCTTCCCCTATTACGACCTCGACGGCCAGCTCGCCGCCAATGCCAAAGAGATCTACACGATCATCGCCGGGCGTGAAGAAGCCGTCGCGCGCGCCTATTGGGACGCGTTCAACGCCCTGCCCAGCGTCGACCGCGCGGTCGAAGGCGAATTGCTCGAATCCTATGTGCGCGGCAGTGCGCGCCACTCCGAAGTCAAATATGCCGACGCCGCCGGACAGGAAGTCGCAACGATCGCATGCCAGAACGCGCATATGGCGCGCCGGGTCAAATTGCCGCTTGCCTCGGTCATGTCGTGCATTGCCGAAAGCCAGCGACTGACTATCGAATATGTTGTTGTAGCCTGCATCGACGATGCGGCACGCCTGACGCGGCTGACCAGCGCGGTCAACCGGCTGGCCTTGCTCGAATTCGACATCATGCAGCGTTACGCTGAAAAGCTCGACCGCGCGGTGATCTCCAGCGAACGCCAGTCGCTCGCGGGCGATTTCGACCGCTCGATCGCCTCGCTGGTGCAGGACACCGACGGGGTGCGTGAACAGCTCGCGAAGCAAGCCGCCTCGGCCGATCAGGCGGCGAAGGGCATGATCGCCAAAACCAGCGAAGTCGCCGCCGCGTCCGAACAATCGGCGATGGCGATGCGCGAAGCCGCCTCGACCGCCGCCGGGCTGATCCGCGCGATCGAGGATGCGCGCAGCGAGGTCGAAGCGTCGGCCAGCGTCGCCACCCGCGCCTCCGAACAGGCGGGCGAAGCGGTCGCAATGTCGGAGACGCTCTCGCACCATGCCGAATCGATCGAATCCATTCTGGGCCTGATCCGCGAGATCGCGGGCCAGACCAACTTGCTCGCGCTCAACGCCACGATAGAGGCGGCGCGCGCCGGCGAATCGGGTCGTGGCTTTGCCGTCGTCGCGCAGGAAGTCAAAAGCCTCGCCAACGAAACCGCGCGCGCAACCGACGATATTGCGGGCAAGATCACCGCGATCCAGCAAGCGACGCGCGGATCGGTCTCGGCCAATCAGTCGATCCAGGCGACGATCGTCGAAGTCCAGCAATCGGCGCAGCGCATTCGTGACGCAATGGACGCGCAGGCGCAAACGGTCACTTCAATCACCGCCGCCGTCGATGAGACCGCGCTTGCCGCCGACAGTATGTCGTCGACGATCGCGAGCATCCGTAACGATTCGGGGATGGTCGCAAGCGAAATCAGCGTGCTCAGCCAGGAATTCGGCAAGATGGGTGGGCGGCTGCAACAGCTGGAACAGGCCGCGAGCGAGTTCAGACGCCGGGTGGCGTGAACGGGCCTTTGCCCCGTTCGTGTCGAGCGAAGTCGAGACACCCGTCAGGATGCCGCTTGACTGCCGCGTGTCTCGACTTCGCTCGACACGAACGGAATGAGGGGTCTTCCCACGCTAGCGAGGAAGGTTTGGAGGTTGGACTGACGCCGCGGTCTCGCTAGAGCCGTGCTATGTTCACAAACATCCTGATCACCGGCGCCAGCCGCGGCATCGGCGCCGCAATCTCCGCCGCACTGACATCCGACGCCATCAAGACCGTCGCGCTGTCGAGCGCCGACGGCGACCTGGCTGATCCCGCCGCCCCTGCCCGCCTGTGGCAGCACAGTCTCGATCGGCTCGACGGTCGCATCGACGTGCTGATCAACAACGCGGGGGTCTTCGAAGCCAACCCGCTCGAAAGCGATGACGCCGATTGGCTGGAAAACTGGAACCGCACGATCCAGATCAACCTGACCGCCAGCGCCGACCTCTGCCGCCGCGCCGTCCTGCATTGGCAAGATCGCAGAGCAGAAGGCCGCATCGTCAACATCGCGAGCCGCGCCGCCTATCGCGGCGACAGCCCCGCGCACTGGCATTATGCTGCGTCCAAAGCCGGTATGGTCGCGATGACCAAGACGATCGCCCGCGCCTATGCCAGAGACGGCATCCTCGCCTTCGCGATCTGCCCCGGCTTCACGATGACCGGCATGGCGGACGACTATCTGGCGAGCCGCGGCGGCGATAATTTGCTCGCCGACATTCCGCTCGGCCGCGTCGCGATGCCGGAGGAAGTCGCCGAAATGGCCCGCTGGTGCGCGCTCGACGCGCCCGCGTCGATGACCGGGGCGGTGCTCGACGTCAACGGCGCCAGCTATGTCCGCTAAACGATGAGCTGGATCGTCTCCCTCCCCTGCACCCGTGCCGAGGCAGAAGCCCTCTCGGGCGAAATTCCCGAACTCGACGCGCTGGCCGACGCGCCTGTCGTCGTGACGCGTGAGATTGATGAGGATGCGGGGCTGTGGCAGCTCGACGCCTATATCGACAGCAAGCCCGGCGCGGCCCTGCTGAACCTGCTCCAGTCGTTCGTACCCAGCGCGCAAGGCCATAAGCCGGTCGTCGAACAGCTGGTCGAACAGGATTGGGTCACGTTGTCGCAGCAGGGGCTTGAACCTGTGCAGGCCGGCCGCTTTTTCGTCCACACCAGCAGCTATGCCGACCGCATCCCGCCCGGCACCACGCCGTTCCTGATCGACGCGAGCCAGGCGTTCGGCACTGGCGGCCATGACACCACCGCGGGCTGTCTCGCGATGCTCGACCGGCTGAAGCGCAAGGGCATCTCACCGCGCAACATCACTGACATCGGCACCGGCACCGGCCTGCTCGCCTTTGCGGCAATGGCGCTGTGGCCAAGCGCGCGGACGATCGCGTCGGACATCGACCCCGCGAGTATTTTCGTCACCCGCGATAATGCCGCAATCAACCATGTCGCGCTTGGCCGCGGCAGCGGCGCGCTAACGCTCGCGGTCGCACCAGGGACCGATCATTCGGCAATCCGCCACCGCGCGCCCTACGATCTGGTCATCGCCAATATCCTCGCCGGGCCGCTGATCACCCTCGCCCCCGACATCGCTGCCGCGACCGCGCCGGGCGGTCATGCCATCCTCGCCGGGCTGATCGCGCGCCAGATGGAACCGGTGCTCGCCGCGTACCGCGCGCAAGGTTTCCGCCTCGCCGCACGCGGCGGTAGCGCCGAATGGCCGTGCCTGCTGCTGGTCAAACGCCGCCGCTACGGCTGGCGCCGCAAGGAGCGCGCGTTCCACCGCGCCGACCCGGCGGATGCGAGCTTCGGGAGCTGGTGATTCTCACCGTCATTGCGAGCGAAGCGAAGCAATCTCCAGCTACCGTCCTGCCACAACGATGGCTGGAGATTGCTTCGTCGCTGCGCTCCTCGCAATGACGGCGACGGCGCTAAACTTTGCCTAACGCATAATCCTGCGTGCCGCGCGTGATCACCTCGTCACCCGGCAAGATATCGGCGATCGCAATCGGCGGCAGCGCGTCATTCGCGGCGTAAAGCGGCGCAAAATCGGTGTTCACCGTCGTACTCAGCAACTGGTCCAGACTATCGATGACGAAGTAATTCTGCTGGAAATCGTCGATCCGGTAATCGGTGCGCATCACCCGCGCGAGATCAAAGCCAATCCGGTTCGGGCTGTCGCTGTCGAGCGCAAACACGCTTTCGGCGTAGGACGACACGATCCCGGCGCCGTAGATGCGCAGGCCGTCCGCCTCGCGGATCAGCCCAAATTCGACCGTGTACCAGTAAAGCCGCGCCAGCTGTTTCAACGCGTCAAACTTCAGGCTGCGTAAACCCCCCTCGCCATAAGCGACCATATAATCGGCGAACACCGGGTCGGCGAGCATCGGGACGTGGCCAAACACGTCGTGGAACACGTCGGGTTCCTGCAGATAGTCGAGCTGCTGCGGCGTGCGGATGAAATTGCCCGCCGGAAAGCGCCGGTTCGCCAGATGGTCGAAAAACACGTCGTCGGGCACCAGCCCCGGCACCGCGACCACTTGCCACCCCGTCGCCGCCATCAACCGCGCGTTGAGCTCGCGATAGTCGGGGATCCCCGGTTTTTCGAGCCGCAGCACGTCGATGCCGCGCAGGAACGCTTCCGACGCGCGGCCGGGCAGCATCGCCGACTGGCGCGCAAACAGCTTGTCCCACATCGCATGTTCGGCGGCGGTAAAGGCGTCCCAATCCTGCGATATCGTCCAGTCGGCCGCGGCCTCTGGCGGCGGCGTTTCATGAACGTGGGTAAAGCCGTCTTTCATAAGCTGCGACCTAACATGAACTGGTTTCAAAAGAAACCATTTATGCGCGAACGACGCCCAGCCATTTGGCGGCGCGCGGCAGGCGCGGGATGATGAGCCGATCGACGATCCATAGCAAGATCAGGGAGGCAGCGAGCAGTGGTAGCAGCGCGGCGAGCAACAGCACAATCGCCGCCACCCCCTTCAGCTTCGCCGGATCGCGCGGCAGCAGCGGGGCGCCGAGCGCATCCTCGGGCTTGCGGCGGCGCCACATCAGGAACCCCGACACCGCGAGAGTGATTAGCATCAGCGCGGTGAACACCCCGATCAGCTGGCTGACGATGCCGAACAAAGCGCCCTCGTGCCAGGCAATCCCGATCCCGACGATGCGGTCCACGATATGTTTGTCGGCAAAGCCGCTGCGCGACACCTCAATCCCGGTGACGACATCATAACTCACCTTGCGCACCAGCGGGCGGTTCTGCGTCTGGGTGGTCAGCGTCCATGTGTTGCCGTTGGGAGGGCCAAAATGGTTCGGCGCCCCCGGCGGCTGGATGATCACCGGCGCGGGGAGATTCTCGTTCCGCGCGCGCAGTACGATCCGGTCGAGCGGCACGCGCGGCGCATCGCCGACCGCTACGGGCGCAGGCGTAGCCTTGGCCATCGCACGATGATCATGCGCGGCATGATGACCGGCATCGCCGCCGCTTTTCCAATCCTGCGCGCCCTGCACCCACCCCATTTCGGCACGCACGGCGCGGAAGCCCTGCGCCCAGACATCGGTCCACGGCAAGGCGGTGAGCAACAGCACCAATGCCAGCCCCGATACCCAGAAACCGGTGACGGCGTGCAGGTCGCGCAGCGCGGTGCGCCCGCCGAGCGACAGGCGCGGCCACACGCCCCCTGCCGCCCCGCGCCCGCGCGGCCACCACAGGTACAGGCCGGTCAGGATCATCACGATCGCCCAGCTCGCGGCGAGTTCGACGATGATCCCGCCCGCGCGCCCGATCAGCAGGCTGCCGTGGATTTTCGCCAGCCACGCCGAAATCCGGTCGTCGGGATTGGCCGATCCGATCACCTCTCCCCGCGGCGCCACCGCCACATCGCGCATCGTGCCATTTGGCAGGCCGACGTGGACGATCGCCGCGTCGCCGGGCGCCTCTGGCACCCGGTAATAGTGAAAGCTCGCGCCCGGAAAGGCGGCGAGCGCCGCCGCCACCTGCGTATCGGCATCGACCCGCTCGGCGATCGGCAGCCCGCGCCACGCGCTTTCCTGCCACCGGTCGAGCTGCGGCTTGAACAGATAGGCCGCCCCCGTCACCGACAGCATCAGGATGAAGGGGATGACGAACAGCCCAGCATAAAAATGCCAGCGCCAGATCGTGCGATAGAGCGGAATCCGGTTGATGTCAGTCATCCCCTGTCCTTTCGCTTAGAAGCGCGCGCGAATGCCCGCGGACACCGCGCGGCGCTCGACCGGATAATAGATTGCCGACGTCGGCGTCGCAGTGATCACCGCGCTGATGTCGCCGATCGCCTTTTTGCCGGTGATGTTGCGGACATCGACAAAAGCGTCGACCCCCTCGGCAATCCGCGCCCCGCCGGTCACGCCGAGCAAGGCATAGCCCGGCGTCCGCACCAGATTGCGGTAATCGGCGTAGGGACCATCGGGCACCCACTCGACATTGGGCGCGATATGCAGCGCGTCGCTCCCGATCCGCGCCTCGGCACGATAGACATGCTTCGGCACCACCGGCAGACGGTTGTTCCCGAACTGGCTGTCATTCCGAAAGCGGAAGTCACTGTAGCTATAGACCTGCCGCAGCCGCAGCCAGTCGGCCGGGGCGATTTCCAGCGCCGCCTCGACCCCCTGATGCAGCGTGCGGTCGGCGTTGAAGGTCGCCGCCGGGATGCTGACATTGGTGGTGAATTGCAGCAATTCGCCCTTCAGCGTCGACCGGTAGAGCGCCAGATCCCAGCTGATGATCCCGGTCTTGCCGCGCGTCCCGACCTCGGCCGTCCACGCACGCTGCGGGCGGATGGTCGACACCACCTGGCTGACCGGCGGGGTGCCGATATTCTGGAACACCTCGCCAAAGCCCGGAAATTCCGCCGATCGGCTGTAATTGGCGAAGAATTGTACATCTTCGCTCGGTTCGAACAGCAGGCCGATCTTGGGCGAAAAGGCGTCGAAGTCGATCCGCCCGTCACGCGACGTTGAGACATTGACGCGCCGCTTGCGGAAGCCGTCGGCATAAACGCCGCCCGCGATCAAGGTCAGCTGTTCGACCGGCCGCACCCGCACCTCGCCATAGATATTGGCGGTACGCGCGGTCTGATCGGCATCGAACACCAGCGCGCCGCGCCGCCCGGCGATATTGACATATTGCCGCGCATCGGTGCTGCCGCGGCGCAGCTCGCCGCCCAGCGTCACCTCGATCGGCCCCGCGGCATAATCGGCGCGGAAAAATCCGCCCAGATCGAGCGAGTCCTGATCGATCACCTGAAAGATCGGGTGATAGAGCGACTTGGCGTTGACGAAGCCGCCGACATCCAGCTTGAACGCGCCCCAGTCGAACGTGGTGCGGTTCTGGAGCCGCAGCGATAAGATGTCGCGCGCCTGATCGCCCGCCACTGCTGCTGCGCTCGCCACGCGTGGGGTGGTCAGCGCCTGGGCAAAGGTCAGCGCGCCGGGGATTTCCTGCTTGATGTCGTTATAGCTGGCATGGAAACGCGTCGAAATGACGTCGCTCAGCTTCAGCCCGACATTGCCGTGGAAGCGAAAGCTGCGCCGGTTCACATGGTCGCGGT
>JAHJHL010000079.1 GCA_018823905.1 Alphaproteobacteria bacterium | reverse complement strand
TGACGGAGGGGCCATGGCGCGACCGTCGCTGCCCCCCACCCCTTGCTTCGCAAGCGGTCCCCCTCCCCATGGCTTCGCCACAGGGAGGATTTCCGTCTATTTATCGACGACCAGACAGGCCTGCCCGCTCTTGCTGAGCGCGGCGCAGAAGTTGTTGGCTTCGCCCTTGTTGGCAAAGCCGCCGGTCTGCAGGCGGGTCACTTTGCCGGTCTTGACATAAATCGGCTGGCGCGCGGCGACGGCCGGATATTTCTTGCCGAGCGAGGTCCAGAGGTTGCGCGCATTGGCCTCGACCCCAAAGGCGCCAAGCTGCGCGCGCCAAGGGCTGTTGCCGCCGGTGGGGCGCGCCGGGGTCGGGGTTTCGCGGACCGTGATGGGCGCGTTGTTGACGGGCGGCTTGGATTTGGGTGAAGCGGGCGGCAGCGTGCCGCTGGCGGGCGGCGGCGCGTAAGTCGTGCCGGGCTTGCCCTTCGCGGCGTCGGCCGCCGCCGTGGCTTCGACAGCGGCGATCGTCGCGGCCTTGGCGGCGGGGGTCGAGGGCGCCGGGGTCGCAATCACCGGCGGCGGCGTGTAGCTGGCGCCGGGAACCGAGGCAGGCAGGCTGGCGGTCTTGATCGGTGACGAAGGGGCGGGTTTCGCCGCGGGCGGCGTTGCTGCGGTCACCGCGGACAGGCGCGCACGCGCTTCGTTCTTTTCGATTTCGGGCAGCATCGCGAGGCCGCGCTGGCGCTGTTCAAGCGGGATCAGGCTGTCGAGTTGGGCGAGGCGCGCCGAGGCGATGCCGAGCCCGGCGTCGCTGGCGCGTTTGGTCAGCGCATAGGCGCGCGGCCAGTCTTGTGCCGCGAGATCGCCGTTGAAATGCGCGGTGCCAAGGACATATTGCGCGCGCGGTTCGCCGCGTGCAGCCGACCGGGTGATGAAGGGCATCGCGTCTTCGCGCCGATTGGCGGTGAACAGCACGAGGCCGAGATTATCCTCGGCCTGCAAATGCCCCTGTTTGGCGGCGCGGCGATACCAGGCTTCGGCCTGCGCCAGGTCGGTGGGAACGCCGCGGCCGAGCTTGTACGCCTGGCCGAGATTGAACTGCGCATCGGCATCGCCCGCGAGCGCGGCAGGGCGCCATTCGGCGACGGCACCCTGATAGTCGCCGCGCTGCCAGGCATCGACGCCGTCCTTGACGTCGGCGTGGGCGGGCGCGGTCAGCATCGTCGCCGCAATTAGCGGCAGTGCCAACGAAACGGCGGTGCGGAATGGTCGCATCTACTTCTCCAATGACTGGCATCGCTGCAGTCCCCAGCGCCTTCTTAGCGGGAATTGGCTAACACCGCGTTAGCAACCTGCGCCAGATAGCATATCTGGTCCATTTCGGGACAAGTCTCTCTTGAGGCCTTGTTAACCATGATGGCGAGCGGGCCGTTCACCTTCTTTTTATCATCGTTAACTCAATTTTAGCGCCCCGCATGGCATTCCACCGCCAATTCGTGGTTTTTCAGGGGGACAGCTGTGCGCGTTTTGGCATTGGCTTCACAAAAAGGCGGGTCGGGAAAAACGACCTTGTCGGGGCATCTCGCGGTACAGGCGCAGCTAGCGGGCGCAGGTCCGGTTGTCCTGATCGACATCGATCCGCAGGGCTCGCTCGCCGACTGGTGGAACGAGCGCGAGACCGACCTTCCGGCTTTTGCCCAGACCACCGTGGCGCGGCTCGCGTCCGACCTGGAAATCCTGCGCCAGCAGGGCTTCAAACTCGCGGTCATCGATACGCCGCCCGCGATTACCATGGCGATCCAGAGCGTGATTTCGGTTGCCGAGCTGATCGTCGTGCCGACCCGACCCAGCCCGCACGATCTGCGCGCTGTCGGCGCTACGGTTGATTTGTGCGAACGCGCCGGCAAGCCGCTGGTTTTCGTCGTCAACGGCGCGACCCCCAAGGCCAAGATCACCAGCGAGGCCGCGGTTGCTTTGTCGCAGCACGGCACCGTCGCCCCGATCACCTTGCACCACCGCACCGATTACGCCGCATCGATGATCGACGGCCGTACGGTGATGGAGGTCGATCCCAATGGCCGCTCGGCCGAAGAGATCCGCCAGCTGTGGACCTATATGAGCGACCGGCTCGAAAAGAATTTCCGCCGCACCATCTTTGCCGCGCCGATCCCGACGCAGGGCAATTATGGCGCGGTCCGTCCGATGGGCGGTGGCTTTGGCCGCCGCATCGCTGGCCAGTGACGGGAGGGATCGGAACCATGGGCGAACCCAAACCTCTCGCATCGCTGAGCGCCGGCCTCTTGGCCCGCAAGGGCGGCGCCCGTCCTGCTATGCGGCGTCAGCCGCTGGGCAGCGGCCCCGCACCCACCAACGCCGTCGGTTATGACGACCTGGGCTGGAACGACATGGGCTATGACGTCGATCCCGATCAGTCGGGCGAACCGGCGCGGATGCTCGACCTCAAGCCGCTGCTCACCGGGTCGGTGCTGGCGCATAATGTCGAGGCCGAACAAGCGCTCGAAGACAGCGTCGGCCACGAGCTGACCGATGCGGTTGCCGAGGATTATGCCGCGGAAGATTATGGCGCCGATGCCTTCGAAGCCGAAGCGCATGAAATTCCCGAAATCGTCCGCCAGCAGGAATCGCTGATCGATCGCGTCGCCGCCGTGGCGCGCAAGGTCGAAGCGCGGCCCGAGCCGAAGGCCAAGAAGGAAAAGGCACCGCGCGCGCTCCGCGCTCGCGAAAAGGCGGCGTTCACGCTGCGCCTCGACGCCGAACGTCATCTGCGGTTGCGGCTGGCGAGCGCGGTGACCAACCGGTCGTCGCAGGTGATCCTGACCGATTTGCTCGACGAATATCTGACGACGCTGCCCGAAATCGACGCAATGGCGAGCCGCCTGCCGGCAGCGCGCCCGACGCGCCAGACGATGCCGCGCTGAACCAGTCCAAAGGGGACCATAAGATGAACCGCAAAATGCTGATGAACCTCGCCGTTTCGGGCTTTGTCCTGAGCGTCGCCACCGGATGCAGCGGGATGGGCGCGATGGCCGATGCACCGTCGCGCGCTGCGGGCAAACCCGCGGTTGCCGCCAAGTCGGCGGATCAGGCGCGCGCTGCGCTCGAAGCCGGGAAAGTCAGCAAGGCGGTCGGCCTGGCCGAAGCCGCAGTTGCCGGAAGCCCGCGCGACGCGAGCTATCGCGCGCTGCTGGGGCAAGCTTATCTGAACGACGGCCGCTTTGCATCGGCCACCTCGGCGCTGACCGAAGCGATGGAATTGGGTGCGACCGACAGCAATACGATCATCGCGCTGACGCTGGCGCAGATTGCGCAAGGCAAGAGCGCCGAAGCGATCTCGCTGCTGCAGGCGCATCGCGATACTGTTCCGGCGTCGGACATCGGGCTGGCGCTGGCGCTGGCCGGCGATAGCGAAGGCGCGATCTATGTGCTGACCGATGCGGCGCGCGCACCCGATGCCAGCGCGCGGACGCGGCAAAATCTGGCACTCGCCTTTGCCCTGTCGGGGCGCTGGGCGCAGGCGCAAATCCTGGCTTCGCAGGACCTGTCGCCCGCCAAGCTCGAAGCGCGGATGATGGAATGGTCGAAACTGGCCGAAACGCCGAACGCGCAGCTGCGCGTTGCGAGCCTGATCGGCACCAAGGCGCAGCAGGATGCCGGGATGCCGGTTCGTTTGGCGCTGAGCAATTATGGCGAGACGCAGATGGCGGCCGTTGACGCACCGCCGGTCGAACTCGCAAGCGCCGATCCGGCGCCGGTCGCCGCCTATGCGCCGCCGCCGCCGGTGCTGGCGGATGCGAGCAGCGCCATCCGCAGCGTCGAGCTGCCGATGCCCGAACGCACCGCCGACGGTGTCGTGCCAGTAACCGAATTGCCGCAGCCGAAGGCCGCGGGCGAAATCATCATGGCGGACGCCGCGCCTTATCGTGCTGCGCCGCGCGTCGCTAGCGAAGGCCGCATCCGCCCCGCGCAGCAACAGGCGCTGGAACTGGCGACCGTGCTGATCCCGAAGGCGATGGCGTTTAACGCCAAGAAGCCGACCGGTTGGGCGGTACAGCTGGGCGCCTATGACAGCCTGGGCATTGCCAAGGAAAAATGGGGCGGGCTGAAAAAGCGCAGCACCATGCTGGCGAATTTCCCGGCGTCGAGCCACGCCGCGACGGTCAAGGGTCGCACTTTCTATCGCCTGACCGTCAATGGTCTGGCAACGCGCGCCGATGCGACGAGCCTGTGCAACGAACTGAAGGCGCATGGGCAGGCCTGCTTCATCCGCGCGATGGGCGGCAACGAGAGCATCCAGTGGGCGGCGAAAGCCAACCCGATGCGGCTGGCGTCGCGGTGATTTGAGTTTCCCAGCCTGTCGGCGGGATCAAGGAAAGGGGCGGGGCCAGCGATGGCCGCGCCCCTTTTTCTGTTGGGGCGTGCGATGACCGCTAACGACCGCTAGCGGACGTAAGCGATCCTCCCCCAATGGGGGAGGG
>JAHJHL010000078.1 GCA_018823905.1 Alphaproteobacteria bacterium | reverse complement strand
ACGGGTCCGGCTCCGGGTAGGAGCGGGCGCCTAGCAAAGCTTTTGGGGCGATGCAAGCAAGCTTCGCTGCATTTATTTTTGCAGGTGCGAAGGCGCGGGACCGCTTGCCACCCGCGCTACGCCTTGCGTGTCATCGACCGGACTCAAAAGAGTCACGCATCTGTCACGGCTCTGGCGTCAGACCGTCATCGAATCACCCTAGTGGCGTCGTCACCGGGGGCGAAACATCGTTCACCGGTGATTTTTCATCAGGGGCGCCGCTGACCGATTTGGGGGCGCACACCGGGAACGGAGATTTTCATGGCGGCTTTCGCACGCGTTCGTATGGTCATGCTCAGCGGCGTGGCTTGTTCTATTCTGGCCGCTTGCGGTGCCGATGGCGTTGCTTCGCCGGGTGAAGGCGTGATCGTCATACCCGCCCCGACCCCCGCCCCGACGCCGACCCCGACGCCGACCCCCACTCCGACGCCGACCGGCGTAACGCCCGCCGCGAACTGCCCGACCATTGCCGGCCCCGATCAGCTGTCGAACCTCGGCACGATCAGCGGCCCCGGCGGCGAATGGCGCAACTGCGGTTTCCCGACGCGCTTCACCGCATCGACCGCCATCCCGAAGGTTCCGGGCGTCATCTATTCGCTTCCGGGCCGCGTCGATGTCGGCACCGATCAGGGCGCCACGACCACCAACACTGTTGCGACGTTGACGATCGATCCGGGTGTCACTGTCTTTGGTGCGACGGGCGTGTCGTTCCTCGTCGTCAACCGCGGCAACCGCATTGATGCGGTTGGCACCCCGACCCAGCCGATCGTCTTTACCGGCCGTGGCAACGTCGTTGGTTCGGCGACCGACCAGACGTCGCAGCTGTGGGGCGGCGTCGTCCTGCTCGGCCGCGCACCGATCACCGATTGCCTTGCACCGGGCGCGACGCCGGGTACCGCCGCGTGCGAACGTGACACCGAAGGCACGTCGAACGCGCTTTATGGCGGCGCGCAGACGGGCGATAATTCAGGCCGCATGTCCTACGTCCAGATCCGCTATTCGGGCTTCGTCCTGTCGTCGAACAGCGAGCTTCAGGGCCTGACCCCTTCGGGCGTTGGCACTGGCACCCAGATCGACCATATCCAGATCCACAACAGCTCGGATGATGGTGCTGAAGTGTTCGGCGGCCGCGTCAACATGAAGCATCTGGTGATCACCGGGGCAGAGGACGACGGCCTCGACACCGATGTGGGTTATCAGGGCAACATCCAATATGTCATCGGCGTCCAGCGCGCCGGCGGCGCGGTCGGCGACTCGATGATGGAAATCGACTCGGACGGCAACGAGGACACGACGCCGCGTCAGCGTGTGAACCTGTCGAACTTCACCTATATCCAGCGCAACAATGCGGCGGGTAACGGTGCGGCGATCCGTATCCGCGGCGGCGCAGATTACACCTTCGCCAACGGTTTGATCGTTGCCCCGGGCATCAGCTGCCTGCGCCTCGACAGCGCAACGACGATCCAGACCACCGGTCCCGACGAACAGGGTCCGCCGAAGTTCTTCTCGATGTCTCTCCAGTGCAACGCGACGCCCTTCCGTGGCTCGAACGGTGTGACCGCGGCGCAGGTTCAGGCGATCTTCGAAGGCGGCACCAACAATCGTTCGACCTACACCCCTAGCCTGACGAACCTGTTCGTAAACGGGGCGACCGAAACGGGCTTCACGCCGTTCGATGCCAAGACGCTCAACGCGTTCTTCGATACCACGGCCTATGTCGGCGCCGTCCGCGACGCCAACGACACCTGGTATCAGGGCTGGACTTGTAACTCGGCAACCGCGGACTTGGGCACCAGCAGCGGCAGCTGCACCGCCATTCCG
Source organism: Alphaproteobacteria bacterium (assembly GCA_018823905.1). Classification (GTDB taxonomy): domain Bacteria; phylum Pseudomonadota; class Alphaproteobacteria; order Sphingomonadales; family Sphingomonadaceae; genus Sphingopyxis. Next base: position 19,559 of record JAHJHL010000078.1, on the reverse strand, counting down.
ACGACCTGATCGCTCGCGATCCAATTGGGGAGCGGGCACGCCTGACGGGCTGGCCCGCTCCCTTCCTACATATTCCTGGGGACATTCCACATGACCAAGCGGCCGATCTTTGCCAGCCTGCTCCTTCTCAGTTCGGCGCTCGTCGCGCCCGCAGCGCTCGCCCAGGATGCGAGCAGCGAGCCAGCCGCCGATGCGCCGCCGGCGGCCAGCGATGCGCCTGAACCCGATGACAGCATCGCCGAAGACGAAGCCGATGTGTCGATTCCTGGTGGTGCCGATGCCGAGATCGTCGTCACCGGCCGCTTCACCCCCAATATTGTCCGCGCAACGCCCGAAGTCGTGTCGGTGCTGTCCTCGGCCGACATCGCGCGCACCGGTGAGGGCGACATCGCGGGTTCGCTGCAACGCGTCACCGGCCTGTCGGTGGTCGGCGGCGGCTTCGTCTATGTCCGCGGTCTTGGCGACCGTTATTCGCTCGCGCTGCTCAACGGCTCGCCCTTGCCCAGCCCCGAACCGTTGAAGCGTGTCGTACCGCTCGACATCTTCCCCTCGAACGTCATCGATTCGACGCTGGTGCAAAAAAGCTTCTCGGCGAACTTCCCCGGCGAATTCGGCGGTGGCGTGATCAACCTGACGACCAAAGCCATTCCGCGCGAATCGTTCCTGACCGTGTCGGGCGGCATCGGCTGGGACAGCGAGACGACGAACCAGCTCGGCTACACCTATTATGGCAGCGATACCGACTGGACGGGCTTCGACGACGGTACCCGCGACATTCCGCCGTTGCTCAAGGCGGCTTTTGCCAGCGGCAAGCCGATCCTGGAGGGCGCCGATTTCACCCAGGACGATCTGGAAGCGATCCAGATGGAACTGGTCAACGCCGAAACGTCGTTGCTCCAGCAGAATGATCATATCCCGGTTAACTGGTCAGCAGGCTTGACCGGCGGCCTTAACATCCCGCTGGCCGATGGCGAGCTGGGGATCATCGCCACTGCAGGAATCAGCAACAAGTGGCGCACGCGCGACACGTTGCAGCAAACCTCGCTCAATCAGGATCTGTCGGGCGATCCGCAGACCAGCTACAACCGCGTCATCACCGACAACCGCGTCGTGGTGAACGGGCTGCTCGGGATCGGCCTGGAGCTTGGCGATCACAAGTTCCGCTGGACCAACCTCTATATTCGCGACACGCTCAAGCAGTCGCGACTGGGCCTCGGTACCGACCGCAACCAGTCCGAACGCGACATCCTGAAACAGGACACCGCCTGGTACGAACGCCAGCTGATCAACACCCAGCTGGTTGCCGAGCTGGACTTTGACCGCTTCCAGGTCGATCTGCGCGGCGCCTATGCGAATTCGCAGCGCGAGGCGCCCTATGAGCGCGGCTTCACTTATGTTCGTACCAACCTTCCGGCCGAGCAGGATCCGACCGGTGACAAATTCGTCAACGATCTGGGCGGCAACCGCGGTGACGCGACGATCGCCTTTTCGGACCTTAACGAAAATTTGTGGTCGGGCGGCGTCGATCTGTCGTATGAACTGGCCCCGCAGATTACCGCGACGGTCGGTTACGCTTATACCGATACCAGCCGCACCGCGGTGCGGCGCGCATTCCAGTTTCGCGCACCGAACCTGCCAATCGCGGTGCAACAATTGCGACCCGACTATCTGCTTTCCGACGCCAGCATCCAGCTTTACGATATCGCGCTGGTCGAAACATCGGCGCAGGATGGTACCGCGGCGTTCGACGCCGGGCTCACCACCCACGCTGGCTATGCCCAGCTTCAGGCCGAGATCGTGTCGGGCATGAACGTCAATGTTGGCGTGCGGTATGAGGACGGCAAGCAGACGGTGGTGCCGATCGACCTGTTCGGGTCGGGCGCCAGCGCGATCGTCCAGACCAACCTCCGGAACGATTATTGGCTGCCTGCGGTCACGCTGACGTGGGAAGTCGCGCCTGATATGCAGGTGCGCATGAACGCATCGAACACGATCGCTCGGCCGCAGTTCCGCGAGCTGATCGCGCAAATCTATCAGGATCCCGAATCGAACCGTCAGTTCCGCGGCAATCCGTCGTTGACCGATAGTGAGTTGTGGAACGCCGAGCTGCGCTATGAATGGTATTTCGCCAAGGATCAGCGCCTGACGGCAGCGGGCTTCTTCAAAAAGATCGAGAATCCGATCGAAGCTTATACCTCGCTCAGCACTGACTCGGTCGCCAATACCAGCTTCGCCAACGCGCCAAAGGCTTTGCTCTATGGCGGTGAAATCGAGGTGCAGAAATATTTCGCGCTCGACACGCTGTCGGATTCGGCTTTCTGGGCCAGCCGCCGGCTGGTGCTGATCGGAAACTACACCTTTACCAAGTCGGAGATCCAGGTCGGCGCGGGCGATACCACCGTCATCAACGGCGTGGTGCAGGACGCGCGCAACTTCTTCTTCGACGGCTCGCCGCTGACGGGTCAGTCGGACCATCTGGTCAATCTCCAGATCGGGCTCGAAGATCAGGACAAATTGTCACAGCAGACGATCCTGATTACCTACGCCAGCCCGCGCGTGACGAGCCGTGGCCCGTCGGGCCAGCCCGACATCCGCGAGAAACCGGGCATCTCGATCGACTTCGTCGCGCGGCAGGGGATTAACCTGCTGAACAAGGAAATCGAGCTGAAGTTCGAGGCGCGCAACCTGACCGGCCGCGATTATGAAGAAGTGCAGGAAAGCGGCGACAACCGCATCTTCCTCAACCGCTACAAGCTCGGCCGCACCTTCTCGCTGAGCGCGTCGCTGAAGTTCTAACACTCCAATCCTCCCTGTGGCGGAGCCATGGGGAGGGGGACCGCCCGCGTAGCGGGTGGTGGAGGGGCAACGGCGGTTCGTCAAAGCCCCTCCGTCAGCGCATCGCGCTGCCACCTCCCCATCGCTGCGCGACAGGGAGGATCATCGACGGCCAACCGCCGCACCAGACTCGCTCGACCGTCAAAAAACTGTAATCTTCCCGTCAACTGATTGTCACCAATCGCCCCTAGGCGATTCGCGACGGCAACTTCAGCCTCAGGGGGACAGAGACAATCTCATGGCGACGCTGATGTCCGGATCGGCCTTCAGGATGCCGCGCGGCTTGCCCGTGTGGCTGCGTGGCGGTCGGCGCGCGCCGCGCGAGATCGGGCTGTTGCTGCTCGCCGGGCTGCTCGGCGCCTTGCTGACTTGGCAGCTGGTTCGTCTGCTGTGGACCGTCATCACCCCGCTGTCGCCGCTCGGCGCGTGGCAGCCGCAAGCCGCGGTGATCGCTTCGCCCGCCGAACGCCGTGCGCTGTTCGCCAGCTTTGATCCCTTTTTTCGCAGCGCGCCGCAGGGTCCGGCCTCGGCCACCGTCACCGCGCTGGGCCTGACCTTGTTCGGCATCAACATCAACGAAGCGACTGGCGGCGGCTCGGCGATCATCGCGAGTGAGGACGGGGTGCAGACGAGCTATGCCGTGGGCGACGAAATCGCCCCGGGCGTAAAGCTCGTCGGCGTTGCCTTTGACCATGTGCTGCTCGACCGCGGTGGTGCGCGCGAAAGCCTGTTCCTTGATCAGAGCGGCGAGGCCGCGGTCGCGACCCCGGCGACGCCGCTGCCTTCGCCGACCCCTGAAGTCGGATCGACGACGACTGCCGGGGTGAGCGCCAGCGGCGAAATGTCGCCCGCGACGCTCAAGGCGGGGGTCGGCTTTGCGCCGCGCGCCGAAGATGGCCGCGTTACAGGACTGGTCGTCCAGCCGCAGGGCGACGGCGCGGTGTTCCGCGCCGCGGGCCTGCGCCCGGGCGATGTCATCCGCTCGGTCAATGGCCGTCCGATCGGTTCGGCCGGCGATGCCGCCGCACTCGCTAACCAGATCGCGCCCGGTGCGCGCATTTCGCTCGAAATCGAACGCGGCGCCAGCGTCGTTCCCGTCGCCATCTTCCTCTCGAAGCAATAGGTTATATGCGTTTCAAACTGTCCCTGATGCTCGCCGCCGCGCTGGTTTCCGCTACCCCGGCACCCGCGGTCGCGCAATATACGCTCAACGTCCGCGACGCCGACATCCGCGCCTTCATCCAGGACGCGGCGCGGATCACCGGGCGCACCTTCGTCATCGACGGGCGCGTCAACGGCAAGGTATCTGTGGTGACCGACCGGCCGCTGTCGCGCAGCGAATACTTCGAGATTTTCCTGTCGACCTTGCGTTCGAACGGGCTGGTTGCGGTCCCCGGTCCCAACGGCAGCTACCGCGTCCAGCCGATCGACGGCGCCGCCGCCCAGCCCGGCCGGATCGGCAGCCGCGGCGCGGCACAGAATCAGTTCGTCACCGAAATCATCCGCCTGCGCCATATCGACGCCGTCGCCGCGGTCGAAACGCTGCGCCCGCTGGTCAGCGCGCAGGGATCGCTGACCGCTAACCGCAACGCCAACAGCCTGGTCGTCGCGGATTTCGCCGACAATATCCGCCGCATCCGGTCGCTCGCCGCCAGCATCGATCGCGACAGTTCGACCAGCCAGATCGTCACGCTGAAAAACGCCGGGGCACGCGAAATCGCCGCAGCCCTCACCGCATTGGTCCCGGCGGCGGGCGAGGGGGCGCGGGCGCCGGTTGCGATCGTACCGATCGACAGCAGCAACGCGATCGCGCTGCGCGGCGATCAGGCGATGGTCGCGCGCTTTGTCGCGATGGCTACCGATCTCGATCAGAAAGCGGCGGGCGGCACCGAGCTGCGCGTCTATTGGCTGGAACATGCCAATGCCGAAACGCTGCTGCCGACGTTGCAGCAATTGATCGGCGGGGGCAGCGACCCGGCGCAGAAGGCTGGGCTGCCGCCAGCGACAACCTCATCATCGTCCTCCGGCGGCAACAGCACCCCGGCGCCCGCGCCTGCGGCAACCGCATCGGCATCGACGGGCGGCGGCGGCACCGGCAGCATTGCAACCCGCGGCCCCGCAATCGTCACCCGCTACGAGGGCGCCAATGCAATCATCGTCGCCGCCAACAGCGACGTGCAGCGGATGCTTGGCGAACTGATCCGCCAGCTCGACAGTCGGCGGCAACAGGTTCTGGTCGAGGCGATCGTGGTCGAGATCGGCGATGATGCGGCGAAACGGCTAGGCGTCCAGTTCCTGCTCGGCGGCAAGAACATCCCGTTTGTTGCGACCAGCTACAGCAATGCGTCGCCCAACATCCTGACGCTCGGCGGCGCCTATGCCGCCAACCGGCTGTCGCAGGAAACAACGACGGTCAACGGCAACACGACAGTGACCCAGACGAACAGCTCGCTGGGCAACAGCTTGCAGGAGGCCGCCGCGGCGTCGCTGCTCACCGCAACCGGGGGTTTTGCTGGTTTCGCGGGCGACGTCGGCAAGAACACGATCTTTGGCGCGATCATCAACGCGGTGAAGTCGGACACCACGTCGAACTTGCTCGCGACCCCGCATATCGTGACGCTCGACAATCAGGCGGCGAAATTCCTTGTCGGGCAGGACGTGCCGATCACCACCGGCGAACAGCTCGGCGACAATTTCGAAAACGCCTTCCGCACCGTCCAGCGCGAAGAGGTCGGGATCAAGCTGGAAGTGACGCCGCAGGTCAACGGCGCGGGCGAAGTGAAAATGTTCCTGCGCCAGGAAGTATCGAGCGTTGCCGGGCCCGTCTCGTCGCGCAACAGCGACCTCATCCTCAACAAGCGCGCTTTCGAGACGGTGCTGACCGTCGATGATGGTGAAATCCTCGCGATCGGCGGGCTGCTCAACGACGACGAGCGCAAGACGATCGAGCGGATTCCGTTGCTCAGCGATATTCCGCTGATCGGCGAACTGTTCAAGTCGCGCAGCCGGACGCGGTCGAAAACCAACCTGATGGTGTTCATCCGTCCGACGATCCTGCGCAATCGCGAGGACAATGCGGCGCTGACCGCACGGCGCTACGGCTATATCCGCGACTTCCAGTTGCAGCGAAATCCCGATGAGGAGCCCGCGATCGACACGCTGGTGCGCGATTATCTGGGTGCGGTGCCACCGGTGCCGACCGAGGCGACCGCCGCCGATATCACCGTCGGCCCGGTCAATCTGCCCGAACTGCGCGGTCCCGATGGTCGCGTGATTTCGACCGATGTCCCGCCGTCGATTTCCAACGCACCGGCGCCGCCGACCGGAGACTATCCGTGACCGATTCCGAACCGATCGTCGCTCCCGCAGCGCCGGTCGATATTCCCTATGGCTTTGCCCGCGCGCACGGTGTCGTGATCGCCCCGGGCGAGAGCGGGGCGTGGCTCGCCACGTTGCGTGAGGATGCCGATCCCGCAGTGCTGATCGAGGTGAAGCGCTACCTCGCGCAGCCGCTGCGCGTGGCGACGGCGAGTGTCGCCGACTTCGACCGGCTGCTGTCGGACCATTATGCTGTCGACAGCTCGGCCGCCGCGATGGCGGGGTCGGTCGGCAATAACGACATCGACTTCAGTCTGCCCAGCGCCGAAGACCTGCTCGACAGCGCCGACGATGCCCCCGCAATCCGCCTGATCAACGCGATCATCGCCGAAGCGGTGCGCCAGGGGGTGAGCGACATCCATATCGAGCCTTATGAAAGCGGGCTGGTGGTGCGGATGCGCACCGACGGGGTGCTGCGCGAACATCTGCGTATGCCCCCGCATGTCGCGCCCGTGGTGGTCAGCCGGATCAAGGTGATGGCGCGGCTCGACATCGCCGAACGCCGCGTGCCGCAGGACGGCCGCATCGGGCTGACCTTGGCGGGCAAAGCGGTCGATGTCCGCGTCTCGACCTTGCCCAGCCGCGCGGGCGAGCGCGTCGTGATGCGTATTCTCGACAAGGATGCTGCGGGGATCGATTTCGACGTGCTCGGCCTGTCGGGTACCTCCGACCAGATTTTGCGCGAGGCGCTCGCCGAACCCAATGGCATCATCCTCGTCACCGGGCCGACCGGTTCGGGCAAGACGACGACGCTCTACGCGGCGCTCAAGCAATTGAACGATGGCCAGCGTAATATCCTGACCGTCGAGGATCCGGTCGAATATGCCGTTGACGGGGTCGGTCAGACGCAGGTGAACAGCAAGGTCGGGCTCGACTTCGCGGCGGGTCTACGCGCCATTCTGCGCCAGGATCCCGATGTCGTCATGGTCGGCGAAATCCGCGACCGCGAAACTGCCGATATCGCAGTACAGGCGTCGCTCACGGGGCACCTCGTGCTCTCGACCGTCCACACCAATGACGCGGTGGGTGCGATCACGCGCCTGAAGGATCTGAAAGTCGAACCCTTCCTGCTCGCCTCGACCCTCCGCGCCGTCATCGCTCAGCGGCTGGTCCGCAAACTTTGCGATCATTGCCGCGAGCCGGTGCAGGCCGACAACAGCGTCGCCGCGATGCTCGGGCTCGATATCGGCACCGTGATCTGGCGCCCCAAGGGCTGCGAGCATTGCAGTAGCACCGGCTATAAAGGCCGCATCGGGGTGTTCGAGGCGATCAAGGTCGATGACACCGTGCGCCGCTACATCTACAACGGCGGCGACGAGGCGATGATCACCCGCCATGCCTTCCTGAAATCGCCGACGCTCGCCTCGGCGGCGCGGGCGATGGTCGCCAAGGGGCTGACGACCGCCGAAGAGGCGATCCGCATCGCGCGGCGCGAGGAAATCGATGCCTGATTATCGCTATGTGGCGATCGATCCCCAAGGCCGCGAGCGCAAGGGACGGCTGACCGCCGCCAACGACGATGCGGCGCGCGCCGATCTGGTGCGGCGCAAATTCCACATCGTCGCGGTCGAGGCGGCGGGGGCGAAACCCGCCAGCCGGTCGCTGCTCGCGTTCCGCCGCGTGCGGCTGAGCAGCAAAGAACTCGCGTTGTTCACGCGCCAGCTGGCGACGCTGGCCGAGGTTGCGCCGCTCGAAGAGGCGCTGCGCACGCTCTCCCGCCAGAGTGAGGCCGAAAGCGCGCGCAATATTGTCAGCGACGTCCACGCCGGACTGCTCGAAGGCCGCCGCCTCGCTGATGCCATGGCGCGTCAGCCCGCCAGTTTCCCGCCGCTCTATCGCGCGATGGTCGCCGCCGGCGAAACCACGGGAAGTCTGACCACGATCCTCGCGCGCCTCGCCGACCTGCTCGAACGGCAGGCCGAGGTGCGCGGCAAGCTGATCGCGGCGCTTGCCTATCCGATCGTGCTTGCGGTGGTCGCGATCGGGGTGGTGGCGGCGCTGATGATCTTTGTCGTCCCGCGCGTCGTCGAACAATTTGCCGACGTTGGCCAGCAACTGCCCTTTTTGACCCGCGCGGTGATCGCGATCTCCAGCTTTGCCGCCAACTGGTGGTGGCTGGTCGCGCTGCTGATCGCCGCCGCGAGTTTTGGCTGGGTCGCCGCGATGCGCCGTCCGGCGTTCAAGGCGCGGGTCGATGCGCGGATGCTGCGGCTGCCGCTGTTCGGGCGCCTGCTCCGCGATCTCTACGCGGCGCGCTTTGCGCGCACCTTGGCGACGATGGTGTCGAGCCGCCTGCCGCTCGTCGATGGCCTCCGCCTGACCCTGCCGACGATCCGCAACGCCGCGCTGGCCAGCGCCACCGCGGCGATCGTCGATCAGGTCCGCGCCGGGGGCAGCCTGTCCGCCGCACTCCGCGATGCCGGGGTGTTCCCGCCGCTGCTCGTTTACATGACCGCCAGCGGTGAAAGCGCCGGGCGGCTGGAGGTGATGCTCGAGCGCGCCGCCGATTATCTGGAGCGCGAATTCGACCGGTTTACGGCGGCTTCGATGGCGTTACTCGAACCTGTCATAATAGTCCTTATGGGGTCATGCGTTGCCCTGATCATCCTCGCCATTCTGCTGCCGATCCTTCAGTTGCAGAATCTTGCCGGAATATAATAGATGTCGCTAATGCAGCTTTTCCTTCGCCTGATGCTCGATCCGTCGCGCCCGACGTCCGCCCGCCGCCGCAAGAAGGACGAGCGCGGCTTCACCCTGACCGAACTGATGGTCGTCATCTTCATCATCGGGCTGCTCGCCACCGTGGTGATGATCAACGTCCTCCCCAGTCAGGACCGCGCGATGGTGACCAAGGCGCAGGCCGATATTGCGACGCTGGAAACCGCGCTTGAACAATATCGCCTGGATAACCTCACCTATCCGGCATCGACGGACGGATTGAACGCGCTCAGCACCCCGCCGCCGTCGCTGGCACAGCCCGAACGCTACCGCCGCGGCGGTTATATCAAGAAGCTGCCTGCGGATCCGTGGGGCCGTCCCTATAATTATCAGGCGCCCGGGCCGAACGGCAAGGCGTTCGACGTCTGGTCGCTCGGTGCCGACGGCGCCCCCGGCGGGACCGACGACAATGCGGATATTCGCAGCGAAGGCTAAGGCGCGCGCGCGTCGCGAGGCGAATGGCTTCACGCTGGTCGAACTGATGGTCGTGCTCGCCATCATGGCGCTCGCTGCCACTGCCGTCGTACTGACCATTCCCGGCGAAGAACGCAGCGTGCGCAGCGAGGCCGACCGGCTGGCGGCGCGGCTGGCCGGTGCGCGCGATATCGCAGTGATCGAGGGGCGCAACGTCGCGGTCAACTTCGCGCCCTCGGGCTATGGCTTCGAACGCCGGATCGCGGGCGAATGGCAGCCGCTGCCCGGCCGCGCTTTTGCACAGCGCAATTGGCCCGGCGACGTTCGTTTTGCGGCGGGCGACGGGCAGGGCGCGGCGCGCATCCTGTTCGACCGTGTCGGCACCAGCCCGACCCCGCAGATCGTTGTGCTGAGCGGCGGCGATGCGCGCGAGATCGTGCGTGTGTCGGCGACCGGGGAGGTCAGCCGTGGCGAATGAGCGTGCCAGTCGCTGCGAACGCGGCTTCACCCTGCTCGAAATGCTGGTCGCGCTTAGCGTCATTAGCATCGCCGCACTGACACTCGTCCGCCTCGACGCCTTTGCGGTGCGCACCGCGGGCGACCTCGACGAAAGCACGATCGCTGGCATCGTTGCGCAGAACCGCGCGGTGGAGCTGTGGACCGACCCGGCATCCCCAACGATCGGCAACAGCGCGATCGGCGTCGCCAACGCCGGGCGCAACTGGCGCGTCGAACAGCGGGTGGCGCGGACCGCCGACGACAGCCTGTTGCGCATCGACCTGATTGTCCGCCCCGAAAGCGGACGCGGGCAGGCGGCGCTGACGATCATCCGGCCAAGTCGATGAGATTTGGTACTCACCCCCTGGTCCCGTTCGCCCTGAGCTTGTCGAAGGGCTGTTCTTTCTTTGCGACGTCGAAAAGAAGGAACGGTGCTTCGACAAGCTCAGCACAAACGGAAAAAGGGGAGACCCGAGATTTCGGGGGCCAAAGCGGTTTCACCCTGATCGAAATGCTCGTCGCGCTGTCGCTATTCGCGGCGATTGCGGCGATCGGCGTCGGCTTGCTGCGCAGCAGCGTCGATACGCAGGATGCGGTGCAGACGCGGTTGAAGGCAATGGGCGGGGTCAACCGCCTGCGCGCGGTGATGGCGAATGATCTGGCGCAAGCTGTGCAGCGTTCAACCCGCGGCCCTGCGGGGGAAGCGGTTCCGGCGTTTGTCGGGTCATCGACCGGCTTTGCCTTCGTCCACGGCGGGGCAGCGGCGCTCGACGGGTCGCCGCGTCCAGCAGTCGAACGCGTGGCATATGCCCTCGTCGGCCGCGAATGGCGCCGCGCGACGCAACCAATGCTCGACGGCACCGCGCTGAGCGAAGGCGACCGGCTGTTGGGAGAGGTCGCCACGGTCGCGGTGCGCTATCGCGACGAGACCGGCAATTGGGGCGAAAGCTGGAGCTCCGAACCCGGCGACCGCCTGCCGCGCGCGGTCGAGGTGCGCGTATCGCGCAGCGGGCGCGAGGCGTTGACGATGTTGTTCCTGACCGCGCCGACGCTGCCGCCACCGCCTCCGGCGGCCGAAAATCCCGCGCCATGAGCCGCCGCCCGTTCAACGAGCGCGGCGCCGCGCTCCTCACCGTGTTGCTGCTCGTCGCAGTGATGGCGGTGATCGCGGCGACCGCTCTCGACCGGTTGACGCTGGCGACGCGGATCGCGGGCAGCGCCGCCACGGTCGACCAAGGGCGCGCCTACAGCTTTGCCGCCGAGCAAATCGCACTGCGCCGCGTCGCCGATCTGGTCGGGCGCGATCCGGCCAAACTGACGCTCGCGGGCGGATGGCTGGGGCGCGATTTTACCCTACCGCTGCCCAATGGCACCGGCAGTGCACGGCTCACCGATGCAAACAATTGCTTCAACCTCAACAGCCTGGTTGCCGAAACGGTGCCGGGGCGGTTCAGCCAGCGATCGGGGTCGATGCGCCAGTTCGGCGCGTTGATGACCTTGCTCGGCATCGACGCTGCGCAGGCGCAGGCGATCACGGGCGCCACCGCCGACTGGATCGACAGCGACAGCAACGACGGCCCGCTCGGTGCCGAGGACAATGTCTATCGGTCGCTGCCGGGCGCTTATCTGGCCGCCAACCGCAAGATGGCTGACGTCAGCGAATTGCGCGCCGTCCGCGGCGTTAGCCCCAAAATTTACGCACGGCTCAAACCCTGGATCTGCGTGTTGCCCGTGACCGATCCGGTGCGGCTGAACGTCAACACGCTCGCACCCGAGCAGTCGCCGCTGCTCGCGATGCTGCTGCCCGGCGAAATGACGCTCGCCGATGCCCGCGCAGCGCTGGCGGCGCGGCCTACAGGCGGCTATGGCAGCAGCGTGCGATTCTGGCAGTCAGGCCCGCTGGCACAGTTCGATCCGCCGACCGAGGTGGCCGAACAGGCGGGGGTGACCAGCCGCTGGCTGACGCTGACGACGAATGTTACGATGGGGGACGGGTTTTTGACGGCAGTTTCGCTCATCGACGCCAACGGCGGGGCTCCCTCGGCGGGACAGGCGCCGCCGGTCATTGTCCGCCGCGATTGGGGCGATAGCGACTGATATGCCGCGTACTTTGGTTCTGTGGTTGCCCTCGGTGGCGACGCTGGGTGACGAGAATGCGCTTCCGCCGGCGTGGCTACGCGTCGACGATGGGGTCATCGTCGATAGTGGACAGGACGATGGCTGGGTCGATGCTTGGGAAAAGCCGCAGGATGATCGTCCAGACGACAGGCTGATCGCGCTGGCGCCTGCGGCGGACGTGCCGCTGCGCTGGCGGCATTATCCCGACGCGGCACCTGCGCAGGCGGCGTCGGCGGCGCGGCTCGATACGTTGAAGGACAGTCTGGGCGACGGCGCCTTGCTGCACATCGTTGCGGGCCAGCCGACCGAAGCCGGGCAGGCGGTACCGGTGGCGGTGACGACGCACGCGGCGATGACCGCGTGGACCGACTGGCTGAAGGCGCGCGACCTGTCGCCCGCGGCGATCATCCCGGCGGCGGCCGCGGTGCCGCCGCCCGAACCTGACAGTTTGTGGACGGCCGAGGTTGGCTGCGAACAGATCGTCCGCGCGGCCGATCATGCCTATGTGTCCGATCCCGAACTCGACCCGCTGATCGCCCGCGGCCACACAATTGCGCCGCTTGATTCTGACCGGATGCGCGAGGCGCTGCTGATGACGCTCGCTACGCCGCCGCTGGACCTGCTCACCGGCGGCTGGAAGCCGAAGCGCAGCTGGTCGCTCGATCCGGCGTTGCTGCGGCTGGCCAAGCGGCTGGCGATCGCGCTGCTTGTCGTCAGCCTGCTGATCCCGATCGTCCATGCCGTGCGCCTGTCATCCGACACCAGCCGTGCCGATGACGCAGTCGTCGCGATGGCCAAAAAGGCGGGGGTCACAGCGCCCGACGCCACCGCGGCGGAGGCCGAACTCGATCGCCGACTCGCGGCAGCGGGCGGCGGCCCGCTGGCGTTTTCGGTCCCGGCCTCGGCGCTGTACGACGCGATGCGCGACACACCGGGCGTCGCGCTCAAGACGCTGTCGCATCGCACCGACGGGACGCTGACGACGACGCTCGCGGCGCCGCGGGTAGAGGACATCAACGCGGTGCTGCTGGCGCTGCAGGCGCGCGGCTACCGCGTCACGGCGCAGCCGATGGCGGGCAGCGATGGCCAGCAGATGGCAAATATTACGATCCGGGCGGTGCCATGACCGAGCGTTCGAAAAATTGGTGGCTGGGCTTGTCGCAGCGCGAACGCTGGCTGGTTGGGATCGCAGGTGTGCTGGCGCTGGGCGTCGTCCTGTGGGGGCTGGGCCGTCCGGCCTATGCGGCGTTTGTCGATCTCGAAAACCAGCATCGCGCGGCGATTGAGCGCGAGGGACGGGTGGCGGCGAAGGTGCAATTGCTGGCGGCGCGGCCCGCGAAATCGGTCGCGACCGCGGTCGATGCGGCGGCTATCGATCAATATCTGGCGCAGTCGGCGAGCGAGATCGGGCTGACGCTCGACCGCAATGAAGCGCGCGGAGCAGGGCAGGCGACGATCGCGATCGCCACCGCGCGCGCGCCGGTGCTCACCGACTGGCTGGCGTCGCTGGAGGGGCAGGGCTTTGTCATCGACCAGCTGACGATCACCCCCGCTGCCGACGGCACCGTGGGGCTGACCGCCGAACTTCGAAAGGGCGGCCAATGAGCGCGCGGCGACGCTGGGGAATTGCGGCGCTGCTGCTGGCGCTGACCCTGATCATCGCGACCGTTCCGATGCGGCTCGCGCTCGCATGGTCGGGCGCGACCGATGCCGGGGTGACCGCGCGCGAGGTGCGCGGGTCGGTGTGGTCGGGCGAGCTGGTCGAGGCGCGGCTGGGCGCGCTGCCGCTCGGCACGGTACGCGCCAGCCTGTCGCCGCTGGCGCTGCTCGGCGGCGATACCGAACTCGCCTTTTCGCGCACCGACGAGCGGCTCGGCGCGCTGGCGGGGCGGCTGCACGGCAGCAACCCGCGCGGGGTGTCCGATGTCAATGGCACGACGTCAATGTCGGGCGGGCTGGGGATGATCCCGGTCGATACGATCCGCTTCGAGGGCGCAACGCTGCGCTTCGATGGCGCCGGGAACTGCACCAGCGCGAGCGGACGCATCCAGCTGGCGGTCTCTGCGCCGATCGCCGGGCTCGACCTGTCGCGCGGGCTGTCCGGGCAGCTGACCTGCGCCAATGGACGCGCGCAGGCGGCGCTTGCCAGCCAGTCGGGAATGGAGCGGCTGACTTTGTCGTTCGACGGCAGCGGCGTGTATCGCGCGCAGTTCGCGATCAATGTTGACCGCGACCCGGCGATGGCGGCGGCGCTGGCGATGCTGGGCTTCAAGGCCGGTTCGGGCGGTTTCGTGTTGGCGACCACGGGTCGCTTCTGACGTGACCTTTCTCGATGCCTTGCCCTTTGGCATGGGCGTCGCGTTCGCTGCGCTGATCGGGCTGATCCTCGGCAGTTTTATCGCGACATTGGTGTTGCGCTGGCCCGCGGGGCGTTCGGTGTTCGGACGGTCGCAATGCGACGGCTGTGGGCGGGCGCTGGGCGTCGCCGATTTGGTGCCGCTGCTGTCGGCGATGGTGGCGCGTGGATGTTGTCGAAGGTGCCGCGCAGCGATTGATCCTTTCCATTGGCGGGTCGAGTTGGGATCGGGATTGATCGGCGGAATTGCGCTGGCGATGATGCCGGGGACGGTCGGCTGGATGTGGGCATTGTTTGGCTGGATGTTGTTGCCGCTCGCGCTGCTCGACGCGCGGCATTTCTGGTTGCCCGATCGGTTGAGCGCTTTGCTGGCGCTGGTCGGCCTGCTGCTCGCGGGTCCGTTGCTCGGCGCGCCGCTGCTCGACCGCTGGATCGGTGCGCTCGCCGGTGGGGCCGCGCTTGCCCTGATCGCCTGGGCCTATTGCCGTGCGCGCGGTGGGGAGGGGATGGGCGGCGGCGATCCCAAGCTGGTTGCCGCGATCGGGTGCTGGATTGGCTGGCAGGCGCTGTCGCTGATGCTGCTGCTGGCCAGCCTGGGCGGCATCGCCTGGGCGCTTGCGGCGCAACGGAAAGGGGACCAGCCGCTTGCTCAGCGGCCGGTCCCCTTCGGTGTCTTTGCCTGCACCGCCGCATTTGCGACGGTGCCGCTGTGGCCGCTGCTTAGCGGCCGATGATGACCGTCACCGCACGGCGGTTGCGCGCATAGGCTTCTTCGGTCGAACCGATTTCGGCCGGACGTTCTTTGCCATAGCTGATGACGCTGATCCGCGACGGATCGATTCCGAGCGAGGCGAGATAGTTTTTCGCGGCGTTGGCGCGGCGTTCGCCCAGCGCGATATTGTAATCGCGGGTGCCGCGTTCGTCGGCATGACCTTCGAGGGTGACGCGGACCGCGGGGTTGCGCTGCAACCACTGCGACTGGGTTTGCAGCGTCGCCATGTCTTCGCTGTCGACATTATACTGGTCGAAGTCAAAGAAGACGCGGTCGCCCATGGCGCCAACGCTGGCGAGGAAATCTTCCTGCGATCCGGGGATCACGCCGGTGCCGGTATCGGTCCCGGTATCGGTGCCGGTGCCTTCGGGGACGGGGGGCAGCGTTTCGGGCGCCTTTTTTGAACAGGCGCCAACAGCAAGCATGGTGATCGCCGCAATCATCGCGGTACTTTTGCGTATCGTCATGTCGTCTGTCCTCTTGTTGTTGTTGGATTTTTCGGTTTAGCGGCCAGAAACGGCCCATTCAGAACCCGATGATGGAACCCCAATGTGGCATTTTGGTTCCTGTTCGTCACGGCAGTACCGGCCCCCAGCTGGGATCGGACCCGTCCTGCGGGGTCGGCAGGCGGCGCAGGTTGACGCCGGTCAGGTCGACTTGCCACAGGCTCGATTTGCCTTCACGCCCCGGCGTGGTGCGGAAAAACTGGATGACGCGGCCATTCGGCGACCAGGTCGGCGCCTCGTCCTGCCAGCTGTTGGTCAGCAGGCGCGTGCCGCCGCCGGTCGGGGTCATTACCCCAATACGGAACTCGCCGCCGCCCATGCGGGTGAAGGCGATCAGGTCGCCGCGCGGCGACCATTCGGGGGTCGCAGCACGGCCGCCGCCAAAGCTGATCCGTTGCTGGTTCGACCCGTCGATGTTCATCGTGTAGATTTGCTGGCTGCCCGACCGGTCGCTTTCGAACACGATCTTGCGCCCGTCGGGCGAAAAGCTGCCGCCGACGTCGATGCCGGGGGTGCTGGTCAGCCGCACCGGGGTGCCGCCGTTTGCCGAGATGCGATAGATGTCGGTGTTGCCGCCGACCGCCATCGAATAGAGGATCTGCGACCCGTCGGGCGACCAGCGCGGCGCGAAAGTGGCGTTGCCGCTTTCGGTGACCAGCTTCTGTGATCCCGCCGCGACGTCGTAGATGAAGACGCGGACGCGGTTGTTCAGATAGCTGACGTACACGATCTTTTTGTAATCGGGCGAGAACCGCGGCGAAATCGCCAGCGACTGGCCGTTGGTGATGAAGCGGTGGTTGCCGCCGTCGCTGTCCATGATCGCGAGGCGTTTGATGCGGTTCCCCTTGGGGCCGCTCTCGGCGATATAGGCGACGCGGCTGTCAAAGAAAGGCGCCTCGCCCGACAGGCGCGAATAGATGGCGTCGGCGCATTTGTGCGCGGCGCGGCGCCAGTCCGACGGCTGGATTTCAAACCCCTTGCGGACCAGTTCGCTGCCGAGCGCGGTGTCGTAGAGATAGCAGCCGACGACGAGTCCGCCGGTGCCGCTGGCATCGACAAAGCCGTGCACGACATTTTCGGCATTGCGCGCCTGCCAGTCGGCAAAGCGCGGCGCCTGCACTTCGGCGCGGGTGATCGCGCGGACGCCGCCGGGGCCGACGGGTTCGTAAAGGCCGCTGCGTTCGAGGTCGGCGGCGATGACTTCGGCGATCTGGCGGCCCAGGCTGTCGGTGCGCAGGCCCGCGACGGTCTGCACCGACGAGGTTGCGAGCGACGGGATGGCGATGACCGTCCGCTCGTTCGACAGCGTGCCTTCGATCGTTTCGCGCGGTTCGGTCGGGGCCACCGCGGGCGGGGCAGGGGCGGTCTGCGCGAACACCGGGGCGGTGGTCAAAAGCAGGGCGAGCGAGAGGCCAATCGGACGGAGGAACATGGTGCTTACCTCTTGATGAAATCGAGCGTGTAATTCTGCCAGAAGCTGTAATTGTCCTCGGGCAGATCGAAGGGTGCGGCGAGTTCGACGGCGCGCTTGGCGCATTCCTGATGCCGTTGGACCAGATTCTTGTTGCTGTCATTCTCGCCGGTCGTGGTGATGCTGGTGAAACCGGCGAGCGCCCCGGCCTGGGTGAGGCGGAACTTGACCACCGTCTTGAGCTTATCGGCATCGAAGCCGCTGACCTGACAGCGGTTCCAGCGCGGTGCGACCGCCGATTTGATGCTGACGTCGATCGAGCGTTTAACCTCGGCTGCGGTCGCGGCGGCGGGCGCGCCCTTGCTCGACGGGGTTTTGGGCTGCGACTTCGACAGCCCTTCGGCGATGCCGTCGAGACGGCCGGTCGGGCGGGCAGGGCGATCTTTGGCCGGAGGAGCTTTGGGCGCGGCCTTGGGCTGCGCCTTGGCCGCGGCGGGCGGGGTCTGTTTGGGCTGCGCCTTTGGCCGCGCGACCTGCTTCGGGGTCGGTGCAGGGGTCGGGCGGACGATCGGTTCGGGCAGCGGCGGCGCGGGCATCGGTTCGGGCGCGGCGATGTCGGTCATATCCTCTTCGCCCAGCCGCGCCGCGGGAGGCGTTTCGCTGATCACCGGGGCGGTCGATTGCACCGCGGTTTCGGCGATCAGGTCGACCTCCATCGGCGGGTTGTCGAAACGGCGTTCGCCCGCGGTCCACTGGACAGAAAGCAGGCCGATGATGACGACATGCGCCGCCACCGCGATGGCAAAGCCGCGTCCTTCCTTCCCCCTCACTGCCCGTGTTGCGGCCATGATGTGACCCTATTGCTCCGTTTCTGAACCGTCGGTGACCGCGGCTGCGGTAGCCGGTTCGCTGTCGGCGGCGCCCTCGGCGCCCGTAGTGACCAGTGAGATCCGCGTCAGTCCGGCGCGGTTGAGTTCACCCATGACGCGCATCACGCGGCCATAATCGAGCCCCTTGTCGGCGCGCAGCATGATCTGGCGCGGCTTCTCCTCGCCCTGCCGTTCGCGCGCAATGGCGTCGAGCCGCGCCGGCAGCTCGGCCTCCGGCACCACTTCTTCGCCGATATACAGCGTATCGTCGGCGTTGATCGACAGCTGGACCGGTTCCCGCTCTTCGGTCTCGACCGGCTTGGCGCGGCTTTCGGGCAGGTCGATCGGGACGGCGGAGGCGAGCAAGGGTGCGGTGATCATGAAGATGATCAGCAGCACCAGCATGACGTCGACGAGCGGGGTGACGTTGATGTCGGCGATCGGCGCGCGGCGATGGCCGCGGCCGCGGCGCCCGCCGATGCCGCCCGAGGGGCCGGACATCGCCATCAGGCTTCGACCTCGAGCTCGCGGCTGAAGGTCGCGTGCAGCCCGTCGGCGAAGCGACCGAGACGCGATTCGAGCCGGTTCAGGCGCTGGGAAAAGGCGTTGTAGGCGATGACCGCGGGGATCGCGGCAAACAGGCCGATCGCGGTCGCGAACAATGCTTCGGCGATCCCCGGTGCGACGACCGCTAGGCTGCTGTTGTTGCTCGCCGCAATCGCGGTGAAGCTGCGCATGATGCCCCACACGGTACCGAACAGCCCGACGAAAGGCGCTACCGCGCCGATCGTGGCCAGCGTGCCGATCTTTTCGGCAAGTCGATCGACTTCGCCCGCGACTGCCGAGTTCATGGCAATGCCGAGACGTTCGCGCGTGCCGTCGCGGTCGACATTTTTCGTTTTGGTCGACCGGCGCCATTCGCTGATCCCGGCGCCCAGCACCTTGGCGCTCGGCAAATCCTCGCTGCCGTTCTTGTCGAAAAATTTGTCGATATTGTCGGCGCGCCAGAAATCGCGCTCGAAATTTTCGGACGCCCGCATCAATTTGCTGACGCTGCGGCCGTGCGTGAAGATCACCGCCCAGACATAGATCGACGCCAGCAGCAGCCCGATCATCACCGCCTTCACGATGATATCGGCCTGAATGAACAGCGCGACGGGGGAAAGCGTCGCCGCGTCGGCGGCCAGCGAGATATTGTCTAGCAAGGGATTTTCTCTCCATTCATGATGGCGGTAAAGCGGTCGGCCCAGCCCGCGGGCTGGCGGCGCGGCCGACCCTCGGGCGACAGAAAGGCGGCGGTAACGTGCCCGTCAGTGAGTGTCTCGCCGGTTAACGTGTCAGTTCCGCGAAGGATGCGCTGCACGATGATCACGCTGGCGCCGCGCACCGCTTGAACGATGCTGACGACGAGCAGGTCGTCGTCGAGCTTTGCGGGGCGGCGGTATTTGATGCTGAGGTCGGTGACCGCCCAGCTGCCGTCGCCTGCGTCCATCGCGGCGCGTTGGTCGATGCCCGCGATGCGCAGCATGTCCGACCGCGCGCGCTCCATATAGCGCAGGTAATTGGCGTGATAGACGATGCCCGACAGGTCGGTATCCTCGAAATAGACGCGCGCCCGGTAGTGATGCTCAGCCCCGACGAAGGCGCCGGGGATGAAGGGGGGCGGGGCGTTTACCATGGGGTT
>JAHJHL010000077.1 GCA_018823905.1 Alphaproteobacteria bacterium | reverse complement strand
CGTTAGCGGCGCCAAGTCCCCAATTCCATCCAGCGCAGCAGCGGCTTCAGTGGCAATATCCAGACGATCCCTGCAACCAGATAGAATAACCCCTGTACCAGCACCGGCCATGTGCCGACCCAGGGTGACAGGCTGACGATGATCGCGGTCCATGCGGCGATCAGCAGCAGGATCAGCAGCATTCCGACCGGTTTGCGCCAGCTTGGCTCGGGGCTGCCCGGGGTAGGGTCTTGGCTCACAAACGATCTCCACACAGAATGAACTCTTGTTCGGTCAATATGGCATCGAGGGCCATATCCGTCGATTCGCGCGGCGTTGCGTCGATTTCCTGCACCGACCAGCCGACGCCGATCCGCAGCGCGTTTGGGTGCGCGGCAAAATAGCGGTCATAATGGCCCCCGCCTTGACCGATGCGGCCGCCTTGGCGATCAAATCCGACGAGCGGGCAAAAGATTAGGTCGGGAGCGGCCGCCGATGCTTTGTCCGCGGGCTGCTGTGTGCCCCATGGTCCCTTCTCGAGTGCTTCACCGGTCTGCCAACGCCGGAAGCCCATTGTATCGATGCGCGCAGCGTGATGAGGCAGGGCGAGCGCACCTGCGGCAGCGACGGCGGCGAACATCGGCAGGACGTTGGGCTCATCGCGCCACGCAACATAAGCGCCGACAATGGCGTGCTCGGCCAAAAGCTCGGTGAGCGGCGCGGGCAGCGCGCGAAAGGCCGCGAGCTGGGCCATCCCGTCGAGATTGGCGGCGAAATGCTTACGCCGAAAGCGCAGTTTTTCGCGCAATTTCTGTTTTTGCTGGGCCAGATCGGCGGACAAGTGGGTCATCGCCTCCTCTGGGATAAGGGCCGGATCGGTTGGCGGGACCGCCGAGGTCGTTTGCTGGAAAGTCCTCTGACGCCAGTAACGTCAGGTGGGAACCATATACGTCGGACCAGGGTCCGGGCAGGGACAGCTCCCTAGGATGATGTATCGCCTCAGGGATTTTCGCAAAAGCTCGTGCCGGGCAGTACCCGCCACCCCTTATGTAGGGGCGCGGCCGGGCCCGCTCAAGGGATTTGCTCGACTTTCGTCGCCAGCGCCTCGATCCGGTCGGCGATCTGGAGCAGCGCCCGGTCGTTCGCCGGTTTCCCGGGAGTCGGTGTTGCCGGAGCGGCGCGTAGTGCTTCCAGCTCTTTCAGCGCCGCCTGTTCGCGGACGACTGCCGCGCGAAGTTCGTCGCGCGCTGCCGCCTCGCGGCTTTCGGCGAGTGCCACCGCGGCCCGCAGTGAATCGGATTGCGGTTCGGCCTTGTCGATCTTGCCCTTGGCTTCCTGCGCATCGTCTGCGAGCATCAGCGCGGCGAACAGCAATTGGCGAACCTCGGTTCCACCCTGAATCCCGCGCGCCTTTTCGTCGACGACCGCGGCCAGCTGGAGCAGCTGCGATTCCTCACCGTCGGCGCAGTGAACGTCATAAGGGCGTCCAGCGATCATCAGTTTGACATCAGCCACGGTCAGCCTCCGCAATCAGTCGGTCGAGTTCGCCGATTACCGCCGCGACTTCGGCCTTGAGCGCCGATTGGTCGGCTGCAGGCGCCGCAACGGACGATTTCAGCCGGTTCGGCTGATCGGCCAGCGCCTTTTCGATGCGGCTGAGCGCGCGTTCGATACGGCCGATGGCCAGGCTGGATTCGTCGAGGTCGAGTTCCATATGCGATGGGTAGCAGCGCCGCGGTGGGGGTGCAATTGCCCTGTCGGTCCGAAATGCGCCGATTTTCCGTTCGCAGCGGTTGACTCCTGACCCCGCCGCCGCAAAGGGCTGTGCGCATCCAGTCGGGCCGTAGCGTCCGGCGCCTGCCCAGCCATTTCCGGGGGACCAATGACACTGCCCGAACGTCAGCTCGCCAATGCTATCCGCGCGCTTGCGATGGATGCCGTCCAGGCCGCAAACAGCGGCCATCCGGGGATGCCGATGGGCATGGCCGACGTCGCGACGGTGCTCTATTCGGATTATCTGAAGTTCGATCCGACCGATCCCAAATGGGCCGATCGCGACCGATTCGTCCTGTCGGCGGGGCATGGTTCGATGCTCGCCTATGCGACGCTGCACCTCGCCGGTTATGCGCGGCCCACAATCGACGACATCCGCAATTTCCGCCAGCTGCATAGCCCGTGCGCGGGGCATCCCGAGAATTTCGAGCTGGAAGGTGTCGAAACGACCACCGGCCCGTTGGGGCAGGGGCTGGCGACGGCGGTCGGTATGGCGATTGCCGAACGGCATCTGAACGCACTCTATGGCGACGATCTGGTCGATCATCGCACTTGGGTGGTCGCCGGCGACGGCTGCCTGATGGAAGGCATCAACCACGAAGCCATTGGTCTGGCAGGGCATTTGCAGCTCGGTCGTATGACCGTGCTGTGGGACGACAACAAGATCACCATCGACGGATCGACCGACCTGTCGACCAGCGAGGACATCGCGGCGCGCTATTCGGCAACCGGCTGGCATGTCGAAAGCTGTGACGGGCATGATCCCGCCGATATTCGCCGCGCGATCGACGCCGCGCTCGCCGATCCGCGCCCGTCGCTGATCGCGTGCCGGACGATCATCGGCTTCGGGGCGCCCAACAAGCAGGGTACGTCAGCGACGCACGGCGCGCCGCTGGGCGCCGACGAGATTGCCGCGGCGCGCAAGGAGCTGGGTTGGACGGCTGAGCCGTTCGTCATTCCGGCGGGTGTTGCAGCAGCTTGGGCCGGATTCGGCGAGAAGGGCAAAAAACTTCATTTCGAATGGAATGATCGCCTCGCAAGTAACGAAAAGAAAAAGGAATTTGAGGATCGGCTGAGCGGCAAGATCGTTCCGGGCGAGGCCTTCAAGGCCTATCTCGACGCGCTGGTCGCCGAGCCGCCGAAGGTCGCGACGCGCAAGGCGTCGGAGAACACGCTGGGCGCGTTGACCGCCGATATTGCCGCGCTGGTTGGCGGCAGCGCCGATCTGACCGGTTCGAACAATACCAAAACTTCGTCCACCAAGCCGCTGACAAAGGATGACTATTCGGGCCGCTATATCTATTATGGCATCCGCGAATTCGGCATGGCGGCGGCGATGAACGGCATGGCGCTGCACGGCGGCGTCGTTCCCTACGGGGGCACCTTTCTGGTCTTTGCCGATTATTGCCGCGCCGCGATTCGCCTGTCGGCGTTGCAGCAGCAGCGCGTCGTCTATGTGATGACCCACGACAGCATCGGGCTCGGCGAAGACGGCCCGACGCACCAGCCGATCGAGCATCTGCAATCTTTGCGGGCGATGCCGAACCTGCTCGTTCTGCGCCCCGCCGACGCGGTCGAAACCGCCGAATGCTGGGCGCTGGCGCTGGCGCAGGCGAGCCGGCCGTCGCTGCTCGCGCTGACGCGTCAGAACCTCCCGCCGCTGCGTCATGACGTCACGGAAAATCTTTGTTTGAAAGGCGGTTACCGCCTTCGCACTGCTGCCGCAGCGCGAAAGGTCGTGCTCGTCGCAACCGGCTCGGAAGTGTCGCTCGCGATGGACATCGCCGACAAGCTCGAAGCTGCGGGCCATGGCGCCGATGTCGTGTCGATGGTGTCGACCGAACTGTTCGACGAACAGCCCGTCGCCTATCAAGCCGACATCCTGCCGGGCGATGTCCTGACCGTCTCCATCGAGGCAGGCACGACCTTTGGCTGGGAACGCTACACCGGCCGCGATGGCCTGCGTTTCGGCATCGACAGCTTCGGCGCCTCGGCGCCAATCGACGATCTTTATGCGCATTTTGGCCTGACCGTCGATGCGATCACCCCCAAGATTTTGGCAAAGCTCGGCAATTAGGACCGGCTGGCCCCAAGCAGAAAGGACTTTTCGACATGGCAGTGAGGGTTGCAATCAACGGTTTCGGGCGCATCGGCCGCAACGTGGCGCGCGCTATTCTGGAGCGGACCGATCATGATCTCGAACTGGTGTCGATCAACGACCTGGGCGATGCCAAGGCGAATGCGCGTCTTTTCCGCAATGACTCGGTGCATGGCGCTTTCAACGGCAGCGTCGACGTTGATGGCAATGACCTGATCGTCAACGGCAAGCGCATCCAGGTGACCGCCGAGCGTGACCCCGCCGCGCTGCCGCATGCCGCCAACGGCATCGACATCGTGATGGAATGCACTGGCTTTTTCACCAACAAGGCCGGCGGCCAGAAGCATGTCGATGCCGGCGCCAAGCGCGTGCTGATTTCGGCCCCCGCCAAGGAAGTCGACCTCACCGTCGTTTATGGGGTCAACGACGACAAGATCACCGCCGATCACCTGATCATCTCGAACGCATCGTGCACCACAAACTGCCTCGCGCCCTTTGCGAAGGTGCTGCATGAGGCGATCGGTATCGAGCGCGGTCTGATGACCACGATCCACGCCTATACCAACGACCAGAAGATCCTCGATCAGATCCACGACGATCCGCGCCGCGCGCGCGCCGCTGCGATGTCAATGATCCCGACCTCGACTGGTGCGGCGGTGGCCGTTGGCTTGGTTCTGCCCGAACTCAAGGGCAAGCTCGACGGGTCGTCGATCCGTGTTCCGACCCCCAATGTGTCGGTCGTCGACCTGACCTTCACGCCGCTGCGCGAGACCACCAAGGAAGAAGTCAACGCGGTGCTGAAGGCTGCGGCCGAAGGCCCGCTGAAGGGCGTCCTCGCCTATACCGACGAGCCGCTGGTTTCGATCGACTTCAACCATGATGCGGCCAGCTCAACCATCGACAGCCTGGAAACCGCGGTGATCGACGGCAAGCTGGTGCGCGTGCTCAGCTGGTACGACAATGAATGGGGCTTCTCGAACCGCATGATCGATACTGCGGGCGTGATCGCCAAATTCCTCTGAACCCAAAGGAAACGTCGATGACCGCGTTCAAGACCCTCGATGATATCGGTGACGTTACCGGCAAGCGCGTGCTCGTGCGCGTCGACCTGAACGTCCCGATGAACGATGGCGCGGTCGGCGACCGGACGCGGATCGAGGCAGCGATGCCTACAATCCGCGAACTGGCCGACAAGGGAGCGATTGTCCTGCTACTGGCGCATTTCGGGCGGCCGAAGGGCGCGAAGAACCCGACCCAGTCGCTCAGCCTTGTCATGGGCGGGGTCGAGGATGTGCTGGGTCATTCGGTGATGTTTATCCCCGAAGCTGTTGGCGAAGGCGCCAAGGCGGGGATCGCGGTACTCGCCGCGGGCGATGTCGCGGTGTTGGAAAACACGCGCTTCTATCCCGGTGAGGAAACAAACGATCCGGCCTTTGCCGACGCGCTGGCCGAAATCGGTGACATTTACGTCAACGACGCCTTCTCGGCGGCGCACCGCGCGCATGGCTCGACCGAGGGTATCGCGCGGCGGCTGCCGGCCTACGCTGGCCGCGCGATGGAAGCCGAGCTGAAAGCGCTCGACGCCGCGCTCGGCAACCCGGCGCATCCGGTGGCGGCCGTGGTCGGCGGTGCCAAGGTGTCGAGCAAGATCGACGTGTTGCGCCATCTGGTGAGCAAGGTCGATCATCTGATCATCGGCGGCGGCATGGCGAACACCTTCCTGGCGGCGCGCGGGGTCGATGTTGGCAAGTCGCTGTGCGAACATGAGCTGGTCGATACGGCCAACGCGATTTTCGACGCCGCCGATGCCGCCGGCTGCACCATCCATCTGCCCTATGACGTCGTGGTGGCAAAGCAGTTTGCGCCCAATCCGCCGACGCGCACCGTCAATGTGCACGAAGTTGCCGCGGACGAGATGATCCTCGATGTTGGCCCCGCGGCGACTGAAGCGTTGGCGGATGTCCTGAAGAATTGTCGCACTCTGGTCTGGAACGGCCCGCTCGGCGCATTCGAGACGCCGCCGTTCGACACTGCCACCGTCGCCTTGGCGAAAACCGCAGCGGCGCTGACGCGCGAAGGATCGCTGATTTCGGTCGCGGGCGGCGGCGATACTGTCGCGGCGCTCAACCATGCCGGGGTGGGCAAGGACTTCACCTTTGTTTCGACTGCGGGCGGCGCCTTCCTCGAATGGATGGAAGGCAAGCCGCTGCCGGGCGTGGACGCGCTGAAAGCCTGAGCTTCCGCGCCTATTTGCATCCCGCCCGCGGGGTCGCTATGCGCGCCGCCACATACGTATGCAAACTATCGGAGACGTTATGACCACCGCCAATACCGCCATGCTGGAGCAGATCAAATCGGGGCAGGGCTTTATTGCCGCGCTTGACCAGAGCGGCGGTTCGACGCCGAAGGCACTCAAGGGCTATGGCATCGAAGCCGATGCCTTTTCGAACGATGAAGAGATGTTCGGCCTGATCCACGCGATGCGCAGCCGCATCGTTACCGCACCGTGCTTCAACGGTGAGAAGGTGATCGGCGCGATCCTGTTCGAGCGGACGATGGACGGCGACGCCGACGGCAAGCCGGTCCCGGCGCTGCTTTGGGAGCGCGGCGTTGTCCCGTTCCTGAAGGTCGACAAGGGGCTTGAGGACGAAGTTGACGGTGTTCAGTTGATGAAGCCGAACCCTGACCTCGATGCACTGTGCCAGCGCGCGGTCGCCAAGGGCGTGTTCGGCACCAAGATGCGCAGTGTCGTCAATCTGGCCAATCCGGCGGGGGTCAAGGCGATCATCGAACAGCAGTTCGCCGAGGCCAAGCGCATCGCGGCGCATGGGCTGGTGCCGATTATCGAACCCGAAGTGAATATCAAGAGTGCCGAGCGTGACGCTGCGGACCGTTTGCTGCTCAACGAAATGCTCGCCGCGCTGAACGCATGGGACGGCGCGCCGGTGATGCTCAAACTGTCGCTGCCGACCGAAGCTGGGCTGTTCCAGCCGCTGGTCGATCATCCCAAAGTGCTGCGCGTCGTAGCGCTGTCAGGCGGCTTTGCCCGCCCCGAAGCCTGCGCCGAACTGGCCAAGAACCCGGGCATCATCGCGAGCTTCAGCCGCGCCTTGCTGGAAGACCTGCGCCACCAGATGAGCGACGATGAGTTCGACACGTCGCTCGGCGGCGCGATCAACGAAATTCACGCGGCCTCCGTGGCCTGATGTGATGGGGCGCCCAAAATGAGTGGGGGGTGGCAAGCCGTCGACGACTATATCGCCGCCAAATTGCTCGGCGACGATGACGCGCTTGCCGCCACCCTCGCCAACAATGCCGCGCATCGCCTGCCGCCGATCGACGTGTCGGCGGCGCAGGGCAAGATGCTGTTCCTGCTGGCGGAGAGCGCGGCTCGACGCGACTGCGGTGCAGACGGTCGCAGCGAAGAAGTGGGACGGGTTTATATTGGCGCGCGTTCACTGAGCGGACGTTTCATGTTCGGTCATCCCGGCGAAGGCCGGGATCTCACCGTGGCAATTTGATGTAGCGTCGAGATCCCGGCTTTCGCCCGGATGACGAGACTAAAATGTGGTGTTTGTCAGAGCCCACCCGCGAAGCGGAACGAAAAGCGGTAGTCAGTTGGCTTCAGCTCGACGTTTGTCATCTTGTCCGGCCGTACCGCTTCCAGCGTGATGCTGCCGTCGGCAATTGGCGTCGATTCGCCCAGCGTGATTTCAAACGGCTGTTTATCGCCATTGCCGCGGATCCACAGCATCTTCACGCGCACCCTGCCAGCCCAGATGCAACGCGCGTTGGTCGGGCAGCGGCTGTCCTCGAGCACTGCGACCGGCTGGATGATCGGGCCGTCGGCATAGGCGCTTTGGCCGAGCGCGACATCGCTGGCGTCGGACAGCGGTGTTTGGCTGGATGTCGTGGCGCACGCCGACAGGGCGAACGCTGCAAGGACGATGGGGAAGGCAAGGCGGAGCTTGTTCTGCATTTGCGGGTTGATGAACGCGTCGCTATGAACGCGCCATGACCCGTACCCCCTGCCTGCTTTACCTGATCTCGCCGCTCGACGTCGACGGCGATTTTCCCGACCGGTTGACCGCTGCGTTAGACGCTGGGCCGGTCGCGGCGTTCCAGTTTCGTGTCAAAGGGCTGGAGCAGGATGAGGCGGCGCGGCTGGCCGAACCCCTACAAGCAATCTGCGCGGCGCGCGATGTGGCGTTCATCGTCAATGACGATGTCGCGCTGGCGAAACGGCTAAACGCCGACGGAGTGCATCTGGGGCAAGGTGATGGCGATCCGCGCGATGCGCGCCGCGAGCTTGGCCCCAACGCGCAGATCGGGGTCACCTGTCACGCCAGCCGCCATATGGCGATGGAAGCGGGCGAAGCGGGGGCCGACTATGTCGCGTTTGGCGCTTTTTATCCGACGACAACCAAAGCGGTCGAGCATCACGCCGAGCCCGAAATCCTGACCTGGTGGCAGGGCATGTTCGAGCTGCCGTGCGTCGCGATCGGCGGTATCACTGTTGAAAATGCCCGCGTGCTTATTGATGCGGGCGCCGATTTCCTGGCGGTATCGAGCGGCGTGTGGTCCCACCCCGATGGCCCAGCCACAGCGGTGCAGGCCTTCAGCGCGCTGCTGAAAGATCAGCCCGCAGGATAATCACGTCCCGGCTTTTTCGGCGGCTCGCCGGACGCGGTGGGCGGCGCAGCATCCTTGCGCCAGCCAAACAAGCCGGCGCAAGGTGCTGGGCGGCGCGACGGTACGGCGCTGCTACCGCGTGGTCGAGGTGTGACATCGGAAAGGTCGATACTCATCATGCCGCTGATATGCCCGCAACGAGTGCCTCCATATTGGATTGATACGTCAAATCGGTTTCGGTTCGTCGCTTCTGGCGCTTCGGTCCAATCGACTTGCCTCCTTTGCCGCGCGCCGCTAAAGGCGCGCACCTGATACCGATGCTCTGCGGGGCGCCGGATTGCTCTTTCCATCCTTGTCTAGTGAGTGTGCGCGATGAAAATCACCGGCGTTGAAATCCGTCCCGGCAATATTATCGAATTTGAAAAAGGGATCTGGAAGGTCACCAAGATCCAGCACACCCAGCCGGGCAAGGGCGGCGCCTATATGCAGGTCGAAGCCAAGAACCTGATCGACGGGCGCAAGCTCAACAACCGTTTTCGCAGCGCCGACACGGTCGAAAAAGTCCGCCTCGACACCAAGGATTTCCAGTTCCTTTACGCCGAGGGCGAAGATCTGGTGTTCATGGACAAGGACACGTTCGAGCAAATCAACATCTCGAAAGACGTCGTCGGCGACGCGCACGAGTTTCTGCAGGACGGCATGGATGTCGTTCTCGAGCTGTGGGAAGAACGCCCGATCTCGGTCGAATTGCCCGAAACGATCGAAGCGACGATCGTCGAGGCCGACGCGGTGGTGAAGGGGCAGACCGCCTCATCGTCGTACAAACCCGCGATCCTCGACAATGGCGTGCGCGTGATGGTGCCGCCGCATATCACCAGCGGTACGAAGATCGTCGTGCATGTGTACGACCGAGAATATGTGCGGCGCGCGGATTAAGTAACGTCGCCCCCGCGGAGGGCGTTCAGAGGCACGTGACTCTGAACGCGGCCGCTAGCGTTTTACATTGCCGACAGCGGCCCCCGCCTTCGCGGGGGCGACGCGTTGAGGGAAACGAACATGGCCATATCCGGCATCATCACCGTCATGGAACGCGCCGCGCGCAAGGCGGGGACCAAGCTGCGCCGCGACTTTGGCGAGATCGAGCATCTTCAGGTCTCGCAAAAGGGACCGGCCGATTTCGTGTCGAAAGCCGATCAGGCCGCCGAACGCACGTTGTACGACGAGCTGGGCCGCGACCGTCCGGGCTGGGGCTTTGTGCTCGAAGAGGGCGGGGTGATCGAGGGCGATCCGGGCAAACCGCGCTTCATCATCGATCCGCTCGACGGCACCTCGAACTTCCTCCACGCAATTCCGCATTTCGCCATTTCGATCGCGGTGCAGGAACCCAAGATCGGCGGCGGCTGGGGCGACATCACCTCGTGCCTGATCTATCAGCCGGTGACCGACGAAAGCTATTGGGCCGAGCGCGGCCGCGGTGCGTGGCTGCACGACCGCCGCCTGCGCGTGGCGTCGCGCCGCAATCTGAACGAATGCCTGGTCTCGACCGGCATTCCTTTCATGGGCCATGGCAATATGCCGCAGTGGAGCCGCATTTTCGGCGCCGTCGCCCCGGAAGTTGCAGGCATCCGCCGCTTTGGCGCCGCCAGCCTCGACCTCGCCTGGGTCGCAGCAGGCCGTTACGACGGCTTCTGGGAAAGCGATCTCAAGATCTGGGACGTCGCCGCGGGCATGTTGCTGGTGCGCGAAGCCGGTGGTTTCGTCAGCGATTTTCGCGGCGGCGATCGCGCGATCGAGCGCAGCGAATTCATCGCGGGCAGCGCCGCGGTCCATTCCAAGCTGCAAAAGCTGGTTGCGGGCGCGCTGCGCAACGTGTGAACCGATAACCCTCCCCCTTGATGGGGGAGGGTTGGGTGGGGGGTGATTTCGCGTGCGTCCGTTTACGCCAGCGAACTCACCCCCACCGCTGCGACTAAGCCAGCAAGCTGGCAAGTCTCGCTGCCTCCCCCATTAAGGGGGAGGATGAGCAAATTAATTCTCGAACACATACTCCCGAAATGAGTCCATCAGCGACGCCCAGGTGTTGAAGGTCTCGCCGATATTTTCGCGCGGGATGCCCGCGAAGTCCAAATCGACGTCCATTTCCAGCACCGGATCGCCCGCGTCATCCTTGTACGCGCGGGCAAAGCGCTTGTCCTTGTTCCACTGGTTGAGCTTTTCCAGCGAGACATCCTTAGCGTCGCTGAAGCCCATATAATATTGCAGCGTCTTGCACTTTCTACCCTCGTCGCAATTCATGAACAGGACGAGGAATTTCAGCCCGTTGCGGTTGCTTTCGATATAGGGATCGTCGCCGGGCTTGGCGACGATCGTCGCAGGCCAGCCTTGCGACTCGACGATCGCCTCGATCGTCGCCGGGTCGGTGGCATTGACCAGTTCGGCATGCGCCGGTGCCGCGACAAAAAATGCGGCTGCGCCCGCGATCAAGGCAGCGCGTGCGGTAACTGATCCCATGGCAATTCCCCTTCTCGAAACCGCCCCGAAACGTGCGGCGCACCGACCCCTTTTTCGCGGCGTATCACAGCGATAGGGGCTGTCACCAGCGCACATTGTGCTTTTGGTCACTTGGGCAGCGAAAATCATGCCCGCAGCGCTTGCGACGGGCGGCATGCTGGCCTAAAGCGCCCGCATAACGGGTGGCAAACACCTCAAAACAAGACTGCGAGCTCCCATGGTCGATCTGACGCAATATCTGCCGATCCTGATATTCCTGGTCATTGCGGTCGGGTTGTCGTCGGCGTTCGTGTTCCTGCCGATGGGCGTCGCGCGCCTGACTGGCGCGCACAAGCCCGACCCGGCGAAGCTGACCGAATATGAATGCGGCTTCCCGGCGTTCGAGGATGCGCGCAGCCAGTTCGACGTGCGTTTCTATCTTGTCGCGATCCTGTTCATCATTTTCGACCTTGAGGCCGCATTCCTGTTTCCCTGGGCGGTCAGCTTGGAGGAAATCGGCTGGGCGGGTTGGGCTACGATGATGATATTCCTCGCCGAACTCGCGATCGGCCTTGTTTATGCATGGAAGAAAGGGGCGTTGGACTGGGAATGAGCAGCTCGATCATCCTGCCGCCCGGCCAGATGCCGGTTGCAAGCCCTGTCGCTCCGGGGACGAACCCCGACATGGCGTTTTTCGACGACCTCAACAGCGAGGTCGGCGACAAGGGCTTTCTCGTCACCTCGACCGAGGATCTGTTCAACTGGGCGCGCACCGGCTCGCTGTGGTGGATGACCTTTGGCCTCGCGTGCTGCGCGGTCGAGATGATCCACGTCAACATGCCGCGCTACGACATGGAACGCTTCGGCGCCGCGCCGCGCGCCTCGCCGCGCCAGAGTGACGTCATGATCGTCGCCGGCACGCTGTGCAACAAGATGGCCCCCGCGCTGCGCCGCGTTTACGACCAGATGTCGAACCCGAAATATGTGATTTCGATGGGCAGCTGCGCCAATGGCGGCGGCTATTATCACTACAGCTATTCGGTGGTGCGCGGCTGTGATCGCATCGTCCCCGTGGACATCTATGTTCCCGGTTGCCCGCCGACCGCCGAAGCCTTGCTCTATGGCGTGATGCAGTTGCAGCGGAAGATCCGCCGCGTCGGGACGATTGAACGCTGATGGCCCACGCCGCTCCCCTGATTGCGCCGCGCGCGACGCTTGCGGCCGAGCTGAAGCAGCTGCTTGGCACCGATCTGCTCGCGCATGATTTTGCTGCCGACGAGGACAGCATCACCGTGGATCGCACTGCGATTGCCGGAGTGATGATCGCGCTGCGCGACAATCTGGAATATCAGCAGCTGATGGAGATCGCCGGGGTCGATTATCCCGACCGCGCCGAGCGGTTCGAGGTCGTCTATCATCTGCTCAGCGTGACGAAAAACCACCGCCTGCGCGTTCGGGTGTCGACCGACGAGGCGACGCCAGTGCCGAGCATCGTGCCGGTGTGGCCCGTCGCGGGCTGGCTCGAGCGCGAAGTGTTCGACATGTATGGCGTGCTGTTCGCGGGCAATCCTGACCTGCGCCGCATCCTGACCGACTATGGTTTTCAGGGGCATCCGCAGCGCAAGGACTTCCCGCTGACCGGCTATATCGAGCTGCGCTACAGCGAAGAAGACAAGCGCGTCGTCTATGAGCCGGTGAAGCTGGCACAGGATTTCCGCAATTTCGATTTTCTCTCACCCTGGGAAGGCGCCGATTATGTGCTGCCGGGCGATGAGAAGGCTGGCGGAACTGGCGAGGCGCCGGGCAAGGGCGCGCCGACCCCGATGACCGCGAAGGAAGTAAAATCTTCGGACGACAAGGCGAAGGCTTCGCCCCCGCCAACCCCCAAGACGACCGACAGCCCCGCGCAGACTGGCGCAGGCGCCAAGGTCAACAAGGCCGCCTCGAAGACGAGCCGCGACGGCGCGAAATCCAAGGCTGCGACCAAGGAGGCGAAGACGCCCGCGACGACCAAGGCCGAAAAGGCGCCCGCCAAGCCGCGCGCGCCGCGCAAGCCCAAGACGGGAGGTGACGCATGACCGACACCCCGACCATCCGCCACCACGGCGGCGATATGTTCGAAGGCTATCCGGTCGACACCGCGAACACCGCGGGCGATCTGGCGGTCACCAACTACACGATCAACTTCGGCCCGCAGCATCCCGCGGCGCACGGCGTGCTGCGCCTCGTGCTCGAGCTGGACGGTGAGATTATCGAGCGCGTCGATCCGCACGTCGGACTGCTGCATCGCGGCACCGAGAAGCTGATCGAATATAAAACCTATCTTCAGGCGCTGCCCTATTTCGACCGGCTCGACTATTGTTCGCCGCTGGGGATGGAGCACTCATATGTGCTCGCGATCGAAAAGCTGCTCGACCTCGAAGTCCCGGCGCGCGCGCAATATCTGCGCACGATGTTCGCCGAGCTGACCCGCATCTGCAATCACATGCTCAACATCGGCAGCCATGTGATGGACGTCGGCGCGATGACCCCGAACCTGTGGGTGTTCGAGCTGCGCGAGGATTGCCTCAACTTCTTCGAACGTGCCTCGGGCGCGCGGATGCACAGCGCCTATTTCCGCCCTGGCGGCGTCCATCAGGACGTCCCCGAAAAGCTGCTCGTCGATATCGGCGAATGGTGCGAAACGCGCCTGCCGAAGCTGTTCGGCGACGCGATGAGCCTGGTCATCGACAACCGCATCTTCAAACAGCGCAACGTCGACATCGCGACGGTGAGCAAGGAAGATGCGCTGGCATGGGGTTTTTCGGGCCCGATGATCCGCGGCAGCGGCATCGCATGGGATTTGCGCAAGTCGCAGCCCTATGACGCTTATGCGGCGATGGAATTCGACATTCCCGTCGGCACGCGCGGCGATTGCTATGACCGCTTCATGGTGCGCGTCGAGGAAGTCTATCAGTCGGCAAAGATCATCAAGCAGTGTCTGCGCGACATGCCGACCGGCCCGATCGCCAGCCTCGACCGCAAGGTCGTGCCGCCGAAACGCGGCGAGATGAAGCAGTCGATGGAATCGCTGATCCACCACTTCAAGCTCTACACCGAGGGTTTCCACGTCCCCGCGGGCGAAGTTTATGTGGCGACCGAAAGCCCGAAGGGCGAATTCGGCGTCTATCTGGTCAGCGACGGCACCAACAAGCCGTACCGCTGCAAGATCCGCCCGACGGCGTTTTCGCATTTGCAGGCGATGGATATGATGTCGAAGGGGCACATGCTCGCGGATACCACCGCGATCATCGGCGCGATCGATGTGGTGTTCGGGGAGTGTGACCGGTGATCTCATTTCTGGACACTATCGGTAAAATGGCCGTCGGCGCTGCACTCATCCTGATGCTCCTGAAGTGGACGCGTGGTTTTGAGGTAAATGACGAAATAGTGCTGATGAATCTTGTCTGGCCGATTACTTTATTGGCCAAGCTCACCCTGGAAAAGCGTTCGAAAGTAGCTGTTCATGGCTGACGCGCCCCAAATCCCCGACGAATCCGAAACCCGCGCGCGCTGGGGCGCTTTTGCGTGGACGGCGGAGAATGCCGAAAAGGCTAAGGGCGTCATCGCGCGCTATCCTGCGGGGCGCCAGCGTTCGGCGGTGATGCCTTTGCTCGACCTCGCGCAGCGTCAGGTCGGCGCCGAGACGCAGACGCAGGGCTGGCTGCCTGTGCCAGTGATCGAATATGTCGCGGCGCAGCTCGATATGCCGTTCATCCGCGCCTATGAGGTCGCGTCCTTCTACACCATGTACAATCTGGCGCCGGTCGGTCGCTATCATGTGCAGGTGTGCGGCACGACGCCGTGCCTGCTGCGCGGGTCGGACGATGTGATGGCGGCGTGCAAGAACCGCGGCATGACCAAGGGCAAGACGACGCCTGACGGACTGTTCACGCTGACCGAGGTCGAGTGCATGGGCACCTGTACCAACGCGCCGATGGTCCAGATCAACGACGATAATTACGAAGATCTGGATTTCGACCGCATGGCCGCGATCCTCGATGCGCTTGCCGCGGGTGAGACGCCGAAGGCCGGGACGCAGATTGCGGGGCGCCATACGAGTGAGCCCGAGGGCGGCCCGACGGTGCTGAAGGAAATGGTGTCTTCGAACCACGACTATCGGAAGGAGTGGTGAGCATGTCGCCATTCACCGTCATCGCGAGGAGCGTAGCGACGCGGCGATCTCCAGCTATCGTCTCCGGCGCCGCATTTGAACCGCGCGCTGGAGATTGCTTCGCTGCGCTCGCAATGACGAAATTGGGGGAAGGCGCATGAGCCTCGCCGACAAGGATCGCATTTTCACCAATCTCTACGGCTTCCAGCCGTGGAACCTCAAAAGCGCGCAGGCGCGCGGCGATTGGGACAAGACCAAGGATCTGATGAAGCGCGGCCAGGACGCGATCATCGAGGAAATCAAGGCGTCGGGCCTGCGCGGCCGTGGCGGTGCGGGTTTCCCGACGGGGCTCAAGTGGAGCTTCATGCCGAAGGAGCCGCGCGCCGACCGCCCGAGTTTCCTCGTCATCAACGCCGACGAATCCGAACCCGGTAGCTGCAAGGACCGCGAGATCATCCGCCACGATCCGCACAAGCTGATCGAAGGCGCGCTGATCGCGGGCTTCGCGATGCGCGCGCGCGCCGCGTACATCTACATCCGCGGCGAGTTCATCCGCGAGGCCGAGACGCTCTTCGCTGCGGTGCAGGAGGCGTATGACGCCGGTCTGCTCGGCAAGAATGCCGCGAAATCGGGCTATGATTTCGACGTCTTCGTCCACCGCGGCGCCGGCGCGTATATCTGCGGCGAAGAAACCGCGATGATCGAAAGCCTCGAAGGCAAGAAGGGCCAGCCGCGCCTGAAACCGCCGTTCCCGGCGGGCGCAGGGCTTTATGGCTGCCCGACCACCGTCAACAACGTCGAGAGCATCGCGGTCGTCCCGACGATCCTGCGCCGCGGTGCGCCTTGGTTCTCGTCCTTTGGGCGCGAGAATAACAAGGGCACCAAGCTTTTCCAGATTTCGGGCCACGTGAACACGCCGTGCGTCGTCGAAGAAGAGATGAGCATCCCGTTCCGCGAGCTGATCGACAAGCATTGCGGCGGCATCCGCGGCGGCTGGGACAATCTGCTCGCGGTGATTCCGGGCGGTTCGTCGGTGCCGCTGGTTCCCGCGGCCGAGATCATGGACTGTCCGATGGACTTCGACGGGCTCAAAGCCGTCGGATCGGGCCTCGGCACCGCCGCCGCCATCGTGATGGACAAGTCGACCGACGTCGTCCAGGCGATCAGCCGCATCAGCTACTTCTACAAGCATGAAAGCTGCGGCCAGTGCACCCCGTGCCGCGAAGGTACTGGCTGGATGTGGCGCGTGATGGAACGCCTGCGCACCGGCGACGCCGACATCAGTGAAATCGACACGCTGTACGACGTGACCAAGCAGGTCGAAGGCCACACCATCTGCGCGCTCGGCGACGCCGCGGCGTGGCCGATCCAGGGCCTGATCAAGCATTTCCGCCCCGAGCTGGAGCGGCGTATTCGCGACAATGGCGGTGTGTTGGAGGCGGCGGAATGACTGCCAGGCTGCCCAGAGTAGTTGAGCCTTCACTGGAAGCGGGTGGCGTCGTTCAACTTCGCTCCGGTGGTTTCTCGATGGTGATTGAGAGCGTCGCAGACGGCGTCGCAACGTGTGTGTGGGCTGACAAGCAAGGAAAGATTCGCCGTGAACAACTTGCTGCTGCCGTCCTGAAGAGAAGCACAGAAGGCACGGATATGATTCTCGTTGTTCCCGGGCTTGATGCCTCGGAAGCTGAAATCGACGAAGCCGTTTGGGGTAAACATTAATGCCCAAAGTAACCGTAGATGGCGTAGAACTTGACGTCCCGCAGGGCGCTACCGTCCTGCAGGCGTGCGAGCTGGCGGGGAAGGAAATTCCGCGTTTTTGCTACCATGAACGCCTGAGCATCGCCGGCAATTGCCGCATGTGCCTGGTCGAAGTCGCGCCCGGACCGCCGAAGCCGCAGGCGTCGTGCGCGCTGCCGACCGCCGAGGGGCAGATCATCAAGACCGACAGCCCGATGGTCAAAAAGGCGCGCGAAGGGGTGATGGAGTTCCTGCTCATCAACCACCCGCTCGATTGCCCGATTTGCGACCAGGGCGGCGAATGCGACTTGCAGGACCAGAGCATCGCTTATGGCCGCGGCGCGACGCGCTATGATGAGAACAAGCGCGCGGTCACCGAAAAGTACATGGGTCCGATCGTCAAGACGGTGATGACCCGCTGTATCCAGTGTACGCGCTGCGTGCGCTTTGCCGAAGAAGTCGCCGGGGTCGAAGACATCGGAGCGATCGGGCGCGGCGAGAATATGCAGATCACGTCCTATCTGGAGCGCGCGGTTGCGAGCGAGCTGTCGGGCAATGTCGTCGACCTGTGCCCGGTCGGCGCGCTGACCAGCAAACCCTATGCGTTCGAAGCGCGGCCGTGGGAACTGACCAAGACGCTGGGCATCGACATGATGGACGCGGTCGGCACCAATGTCCGCATCGATGCGCGCGGGCGCCAAGTGCTGCGAGTGCTGCCGCGGATCAACGACGATGTGAACGAGGAATGGGCGAGCGACAAGACGCGCCACCATGTCGACGGCCTGACCCGCCGCCGCCTCGATCGCCCCTATGTGCGCCGCGATGGCCAGCTGGTCGAAGCGACCTGGGCCGAGGCGTTCGCGGCGATCAAGGCGGTCAACGCTGGCAAGTCGGTCGCGGCGATCGCGGGCGATCTGTCGGATTGCGAGACGATGTTTGCGGCGAAGGCGCTGGTCAATGCGCTCGGCTCGACCTTGCTCGAAGGCCGCCAGACCGGGCTCGACTATGACGTCTCCAGCCTGTCGGCGGTCAATTTCAACACGGGCATTGCACAGGCCGAGAATGCCGACGTGATCCTGCTGGTTGGCACGAACCTGCGTTGGGAAGCGCCGCTGATCAACACGCGCATCCGCAAGGCGGTGTGGAAAAAGGGCGCGAAGGTTTTCGCGGTCGGTCCCGAGAAGGACCAGACGTACAAGGTCAGCTGGCTCGGCGACGACGCCTCGCTGGTGGCAAAGCTGCCCGCGGCGGCGCTCGACGCGCTCAAGGGCGCCGAACGCCCGCTGATCATCGTCGGCGGTGGCGGCCTTGCGGTTCCCGGCGTACATGGCGCGGCGCTCGCGCTCGCCAAGTCGGTGAACGCGGTCAAGGATGGTTGGAACGGCTTTTCGGTCGTCCATATGGCGGCGAGCCGCATGGGCGGGCTGATGCTCGGCTATGCCCAGCCCGGCGGGATCAAGGATATTGTTGCGGCGAAGCCGAAGCTCGCCTTCTTCCTCGGCGCCGACGAGGTCGATTTTACCGGCTTTGCCAAGACGTTGAAGGTCTATGTCGGCCACCATGGCGACAAGGGCGCGCATGCCGCCGACATCATCCTGCCCGCGGCGGCGTGGACCGAGAAGGACTTTACCACGGTCAACACCGAAGGCCGCGTCCAGCGCAGCGAAAAGGCGGTGTTCGCACCGGGCGATGCGCGTGAAGACTGGAGCATTTTCCGCGCCCTCGCCGATACGCTGGGCGTCTCGCTTGGCTTCGACAGCTTCGATGCGTGCCGCGCCGCGATGGTCGCGGCAGTTCCGGCGCTCGGCGTTGAAGGCGTCGCCGATTATGGCTGGTCGGTACCGAAGCTGCCCGCCAAACCCGAAGCGCGCGCGATCCCGTCGCCGATCAAGGATTTCTACCTCACCAACGCCATTTGCCGCGCGTCCCCGACGATGCAGCGCTGTTCGGACGAAATTCTCCATGGCGGTGACTATGCGGAGGCCGCGGAATGACGCCGGTACATGCAATCGCCAGTGTGTTGCTGGCCGGGATGAGCTTCGCCGTCTGGCGCGGCTTTAATCCGCGCAACAAGTCCGAGAAGCCCGGGCCGCATAATGGCTGGCGGAACCAGGACGGGACGCGGAAATGACCGAGACCTTTATCTCCTGGGGCATGGACCCGAACTGGGCATGGGGCGTCGCAACCGTTGCCGGCATCCTGCTGATTGCGTTGCCGCTGATGCTTGCGGTCGCGATGATCATCTATGCCGACCGCAAGATCTGGGCCGCGATCGCGCTGCGCCGCGGCCCGAACGTGGTCGGTCCCTTCGGCCTGCTGCAAAGCTTTGCCGACGGGCTGAAAGTGTTCCTGCAGGAAACGATCATCCCGACAGGCGCGAACCGCGGGCTGTTCCTGATCGCGCCGATCATCACCTTCACCGTCGCGCTGATGGCGTGGGCGGTGATCCCGTTCAATTCGGGCGCGGTGCTCGCCGACATCAACGTCGGGCTGCTCTACATCCTCGCGATTTCGTCGCTCGGTGTGTATGGCGTGGTGCTGTCGGGCTGGGCGTCGAACTCGAAATATCCCTTCTTTTCCGCGATGCGCGCCGCGGCGCAGATGATCTCTTATGAAGTGTCGATCGGGTTTATCCTGGTCGGCGTCGTGCTCTATGCCGACAGCTTCAACCTCAACGAAATCATCAAGGCGCAGCAGGGCCATGGGCTGGGCATCGTCAATGCCTTTGGCTTCAACCTGCTGCTGTTCCCGCTCGCGGTAATCTTCCTGATCGCCAGCCTCGCCGAAACCGCGCGCGCGCCGTTCGACCTGACCGAAGCCGAAAGCGAACTCGTCGCGGGCTATCAGACCGAATATTCATCGATGAGCTTCGCGCTGTTCTGGCTCGGCGAATATGCCAACGTCCTACTGATGGCGACGCTGAACGCCGTGTTGTTCTGGGGCGGCTGGCTGCCGCCGCTCAATATCGACCTGATCCCCTGGTTCGACATTCCTGGGATCATCTGGCTGTTCGCCAAGATCCTGTTTTTCTTCTTCATCTTCAGCTGGGTGAAGGCGACAGTGCCGCGCTACCGCTATGACCAGCTGATGCGCCTTGGTTGGAAAATCTTCCTGCCGATCAGCCTGATCTGGATCTTCCTGATCTCCGGCTGGCTGATGCTGACGAGGTATGGGTGATGCGCACGCTTTTCGTTCTACCTTTGCTTTTGTCGGCCTGCTCACCGGATCAATCCAATTCTGCCCAAGAGCGGGAAAAGACGAAGGCGGCACAACTTGCCGAAACCCCCGAGAATCAAATCGGTCGGTTCCAATATTATCCTCCCTCGGGGGAGATGCCGGCTGTCCTTCTTGATACAGTGACGGGGTGTGTTGAGGTGTTCGGCAAGGCCGTGTCGGTAGATAACCCCAAGGATGTATCTTGGTGGCGGAGCTATTCAGACACAGGCGTGCCGGAAGTCACATACGTCGACGGGCAGCCCAAAGAAGTAGCTGGCAGCGCACCCCCTAAGCGCTGTCCACAGCGAGAGAATCAGAAGAAATGAGTAGTATCGCCCATCTGATCAAAAGCTTCACGCTTTGGGAGTTTGTGAAGGCGCACGCCCTCACGCTGAAGTATTTCTTCAAGCCGAAGGCGACGATCAACTATCCGTTCGAGAAGAACCCGCTCAGCCCGCGCTTCCGCGGCGAGCATGCGCTGCGCCGTTATCCGAACGGCGAGGAACGCTGCATCGCGTGCAAGCTGTGCGAAGCGGTGTGCCCGGCGCAGGCGATCACGATCGAGGCCGAGCCGCGCGACGACGGCTCGCGCCGCACGACGCGTTACGACATCGACATGACCAAGTGCATCTATTGCGGCTTCTGTCAGGAAGCCTGCCCGGTCGATGCGGTGGTCGAGGGGCCGAACTTTGAATATGCGACCGAAACGCGCGAAGAACTGCTCTATGACAAGGCCAAGCTGCTCGCCAACGGCGACAAATGGGAACGCGCGATCGCGGCAAATCTTGCCGCCGACGCGCCCTATCGATAAGGGCGCGCGCACATGATCCAGCTCTTTGCCTTTTACCTGTTCGCGACCATCGTCATCGCCTCGGCGGCGATGGTGATTTTCGCGCGTAACCCGGTCCACAGCGTCATGTGGCTGATCCTCGCCTTCTTCAACGCGGCGGGGCTGATGTTGCTGGCGGGGGCCGAGTTTATCGCGATGCTGCTCGTCATCGTTTATGTCGGCGCGGTTGCGGTGCTGTTCCTGTTCGTCGTGATGATGCTCAACATCGATTTCGCGGAATTGCGCGCCGGTTTCGTGCGCTATCTGCCGCTTGGCGCGCTGGTCGCGATCATCCTCGTCGCCGAGCTGATCTTCGCGCTGGGGGCGTGGAGCGCGGGTGGCGTCGATCTGGCGGGGCGCGTCGCACCGGCGGTCACCGACAAGAGCAATATCCAGCAGATCGGCGAGCTGCTCTATACGCGCTACATCTTCCTGTTCGAGGCGGCGGGGATCATCCTGCTCGTCGCGATGATCGGCGCGATCGTGCTGACGCATCGTCAAAGAGGGGGCGTGCGGACGCAGAATATCTCGCTGCAGAACCAGCGCCGTCCGCAGGACGCGACGCGATTGGTCGATCCGGGCGTCGGACAGGGGATGGAATTGTGATTTCGGTCGGCCATTATCTTGCCGTATCGGCGGTGCTGTTCACGCTCGGCGTGCTCGGCATCTTCATCAACCGCAAGAATATCATTGTCATCCTGATGGCGATCGAGCTGATCCTGCTCGCAGTGAATATCAACCTCGTCGCGTTCAGCGCGGCGCTGGGCGACCTGGTCGGACAGGTTTTTGCGATGTTCGTGCTGACGGTGGCGGCGGGCGAGGCTGCAATCGGGCTTGCCATTCTTGTGATCTATTTCCGCGGCCGCGGCACCATTGCGGTCGATGACGCCAACCGGATGAAGGGGTAAGCCGGTGATTCAGGCGATCGTTTTCCTGCCGCTGCTCGCGGCGCTTGTCGCAGGGCTGGGCCAGCGGGCTATCGGCCCCTTTGCG
Organism: Alphaproteobacteria bacterium; assembly: GCA_018823905.1. Classification (GTDB taxonomy): domain Bacteria; phylum Pseudomonadota; class Alphaproteobacteria; order Sphingomonadales; family Sphingomonadaceae; genus Sphingopyxis. Next base: position 2,847 of record JAHJHL010000077.1, on the reverse strand, counting down.
GCCAAGCTGATTACCACGGGCGCGCTGTTCACCAGCGCTGCGCTCAGCTGGCCGATCTTCCTGTCCTATGTGATGGGCACGGGTCAGGCCGAAGTCGTCACCGTGCTGCACTGGGTGTCGTCGGGCGCGCTGCAATTCAACTGGGAGCTGCGCATCGACGCACTGACCGCTGTGATGCTCGTTGTCATCACAACGGTGTCGGCGCTCGTCCACCTCTATAGCTGGGGCTATATGGAGGAAGACCCGGACCAGCCGCGCTTCTTCGCCTATCTCTCGCTCTTCACCTTCGCGATGCTGATGCTCGTGACCGCGAACAATCTGGTTCAGATGTTCTTCGGCTGGGAAGGGGTGGGGCTCGCATCCTATCTGCTCATCGGGTTCTGGTACAAGAAGCCGAGCGCCAATGCCGCGGCGATCAAGGCGTTCGTCGTCAACCGCGTTGGTGATCTGGGCTTCATGCTCGGCATTTTCGGCACCTTCCTGGTGTTCGGCACCGTGTCGATCCCCGAGATTCTGGCGGCCGCACCGGGTATGGCGGGTTCGACGATCAGCTTCATGGGGATGCGTCTCGACACGATGACGATCCTCTGCCTGCTGCTGTTCATCGGCGCGATGGGCAAGTCGGCGCAGCTCGGCCTGCACACCTGGCTGCCCGACGCGATGGAAGGCCCGACCCCGGTGTCGGCGCTGATCCATGCCGCGACGATGGTCACCGCGGGCGTTTTCATGGTCTGCCGCCTGTCGCCGATGTTCGAGATGTCGGACGTCGCGCAGGGCGTCGTGATGTTCGTCGGCGCCGCGACCTGTTTCTTCGCCGCGACCGTCGCGACGACGCAGTGGGACATCAAGCGCGTCATCGCCTATTCGACCTGTTCGCAGCTCGGCTATATGTTCTTCGCCGCGGGCGCGGGCGCCTATGGCGCCGCAATGTTCCACCTGTTCACGCATGCCTTTTTCAAGGCGTTGCTGTTCCTGGGCGCCGGTTCGGTGATCCATGCGATGCACCATGAACAGGACATGCGCTATTATGGCGCGCTGCGGAAAGAAATCCCGATCACCTATTGGGCGATGATGCTCGGCACGCTGGCGATCACCGGCGTCGGGATCTATGGCGTGTTCGGTTTTGCGGGTTTCTATTCGAAGGACGGCATCCTTGAAGCGGCCTTCGCGAGCGGCGGCGGCGGCATGATCGCCTTCTGGGTCGGCATTTTTGTCGCCTTCCTCACCAGCTTCTATTCGTGGCGCCTCGTCTTCCTGACCTTCCACGGCAAAGCGCGCTGGGAGCAAAGCGAGCATATCCAGCATGCCGTGCATGACGATCATGGCCACGGTCATGACGATCATGCACCCGCGCACCACCATGACGCGCACAGCGATGGCACAGCGGGCTACAAACCCCACGAAAGCCCGTGGACGATGCTGGTGCCGTTGATTTTGCTGTCGATTGGCGCCGTATTCGCAGGCTTCGCGTTCAAATATCCGTTCATCTACCCCGAAGAGGGGCTGGCGTTCTGGAGCGGCAGCATGCTCGCGTTCGACGAGCATCTGATGCACGCCGCGCACAATGTACCTTTGTGGGTGAAATGGACGCCGTTCACAGTGATGGCGATCGGGCTGTTCCTCGCGTGGAACAGTTACATTCGCAACACGACGCTCCCTGCGCGCTTTGTCGCGCAGTTCGGGCTGCTGCACCAGTTCCTGTTCAACAAATGGTATTTCGACGAGCTGTACAACATCGTGTTCGTGAAGCCCGCCTTTGCGATCGGCCGCTTCTTCTGGAAGCGCGGCGATGAGCAGACCATCGACCGCTTCGGTCCCGATGGTGCGGCGGCGCTTGTCCAGGGCGGCACGCGGCTCGCGGTGCGGCTGCAATCGGGTTATGTTTATGGATATGCGTTTGTGATGCTGCTCGGGCTTGTCGGCCTGGCCAGCTGGGCCATGGTGAAGTTCCTGTGAGCGGCTTTCCGATCCTTTCGCTGATGCTGGCGATCCCTGCGGTCGCCGCCATTGCCTGCCTGTTCGCGGGCGATCGAATGGCGCGGCTGATCGCGCTGGGCGCGACGCTGGTCACCTTTGTCCTTGGCTGCGTGATGTGGGCGCAGTTCGATATCGGCGGCGCTCAGTGGCAGTTTACCGAACGCGCCGACCTGTTCGGGCGGTTCAGCTGGGCGCTCGGAATCGACGGCATGGCGCTGATGCTGATCATGCTCAGCGTGTTCCTGATGCCGCTGTGCATCCTCGCCAGCTGGGACGCGATCAAGAGTCGCGTCGGGCTCTACATGGCGATGTTCCTCGTCATGGAAACGATCATGATCGGCGTGTTCTGCGCGCAGGATCTGCTGCTGTTCTACATCTTCTTCGAGGCTGGCCTGATCCCGATGTATTTCATCATCGGCATCTGGGGCGGCGCGAACCGCAAATATGCGGCGTATAAATTCTTCCTCTACACGCTGCTCGGGTCGGTGCTGATGCTGATCGCAATGATCGCGATGATCGCCGAAGCGGGGACGACCGATATTCCGACGCTGCTCAGCTACGACTTCCCGGTCGGAATGCAGACGTGGCTGTGGCTCGCTTTCTTCGCCAGCCTCGCGGTCAAGATGCCGATGTGGCCGGTCCACACCTGGCTGCCGGATGCCCACGTGCAAGCACCGACCGCCGGGTCCGTCGTGCTGGCCGCGATCCTGCTCAAGATGGGCGGCTACGGTTTCCTGCGGTTCTCGCTGCCAATGTTCCCCGTCGGGTCAGAGGTGATCGGTCCGCTCATCCTGTGGCTGTCGGCGATCGCCATCGTCTACACGTCGCTGGTGGCGATGGTGCAGCAGGACATGAAGAAGCTGATTGCCT
>JAHJHL010000076.1 GCA_018823905.1 Alphaproteobacteria bacterium | reverse complement strand
GGACGCTATCGGGCATTCAGCCCACCGGAAACTTGCACCTGGGCAATTATCTGGGCGCGATCCGCAACTGGGTGCGGATGCAGGACGAGATGCCGGGCGAAAAGCTCTATTTCCTCGCCGACCTGCACGCGATCACCGTCCACAATGACCCCGCCGAGCTGACCGCGAACACGCGCGAGATGGCGGCGGCACTGATGGCCGCGGGGATCGACCCGGCGAAGGCGATCTTGTTCAATCAGGCGCGCGTCCCCGCCCATGCCGAGCTGGGCTGGCTGTTGTTCTGCACCGCGCGGATCGGGTGGCTGAACCGCATGACGCAGTTCAAGGAAAAGTCGGGCAAGAACCGCGAGGGCGCGAGCGTCGGGCTTTATGCCTATCCGGTGCTGCAGGCGGCGGACGTGCTGCTGTACCAGACGACGCACGTCCCCGTCGGCGACGACCAGAAACAGCACCTCGAGCTGGCGCGCGACATTGCGACCAAGTTCAACCTCGACACCGGGACGGAGACCTTCACCCTGCCCGAGCCGACGATCCCGCCGACTGCGGCGCGGATCATGAGCCTGCGCGATGGCAGCGCCAAAATGTCGAAGTCGGACCCGAGCGACGCCAGCCGCATCAATCTGGTCGACGATGCCGACACGATCATGGCGAAGATCCGCAAGGCAAAGACCGATGCCGAGCCGCTGCCGTCGGAGGCCGCGGGGCTGGAGGGCCGCGCCGAGGCGAAAAATCTGGTGTCGATCTATGCCGCGATGGCCGATGAAAACGTCGATCAGGTGCTGTCGCGCTTTGCCGGGCAGGGGTTCGGCGCGTTCAAGCCCGCGCTCGGCGAGTTGCTCGTCGAAAGCCTGCGCCCGATCGCAACGCGGCTGACAGCACTGAAATCCGATCCAGCTGCGATCGACGCGGCGCTGGAGGATGGCGCGGCGCGCGCGACGGCGCTGGCGCGGCCGACAATCGACGCCGCTTATACGGCGCTGGGGCTTTGCCGCTAAATTCCTGACCGGGCTTGCTAATTGGCGGCGGCACCCGATATCTTGTTTCGGAACCAAGCTGCGACAAGCCGGGTTCAACCAAGGTTAAGCCGTTGCGGCTTAGTCTATGCGATAAGGGCGCGACCTTTGGGCGCCGACAGGATTACGGAGCCACCATGATGAGCAAGTTCAACCTTCGCCACCTGGGCCTCGCCGCGATGACCGGCGCAGCGCTGGCACTCGCCGGTTGCGCGACGCCGTTCAAGGCCGATGTCGCCCGCTTTCAAACGCAGCTGCCCGCGCCGCAAGGCCAGAGCTTTGTGGTCGAGGCGAACAACCCGGCGCTCGCGGGCGGAATCGAATTCAGCCAATATGCCAATCTGGTTGCGGGCGAACTGACCCGCTACGGCTATCGCCCCGCCGCCCCCGGCGAAAGCGCCGATCTGGTCGTGCGCATGGATTATGGTGTCGACAAGGGGCGCGAGCGCGTGGTGTCGAGCCCGGGCTTCGGTGATCCCTGGTATGGCGGTTACGGCGGCTATTATGGTCGCGGCTTCTATCGCCCGGTGATCGTCGCGGGTCGTGGCGGGCGCCGTTATGTTTACGGCTATCGCGACCCGTTCCTGTGGGGCGGTTTCGGGCCCGGCTTCGGTGGCTACAACGATGTCAGCAGCTATACCGTTTATACCAGCGGGCTAAATTTGCAGATCAATCGCGCCGCCGATGGATCGCGGCTGTTCGAAGGACAGGCCGAGGCACAGTCGCGCGACAACAATCTGCAAACGATCGTCCCCAATCTGGTCGAGGCGATGTTCACCGGCTTTCCCGGCAATTCGGGCGAGCGGGTGCGGATTACGGTGGCGCCGCCCGAGAAGGGGTGAGTTTGCTGCGAGGTCGATGACAAAGGCCCGCCCTTCGGATGAAGGGCGGGCCTTTTGTTTTGGGGCGACGGGCAAAATGTCGGGATGCGACCGATTCTAGCCGTTGATCCTCCCTGTGGCGCAGCCATGGGGAGGTGGCAGCGCGAAGCGCTGACGGAGGGGCTTTGGCACACCCGTCGCAAGACCCCTCCACCATTCGCTTCGCGAACGGTCCCCCTCCCCGTCGCTGCG
>JAHJHL010000075.1 GCA_018823905.1 Alphaproteobacteria bacterium | reverse complement strand
CTCAGCCCACTCCGCGCAGCACGGCGCCGCGCGCCGCCGCGCCATCGCGTCCTGCTGCGCCGCTCCCGCCGCCGCGCCGCACCCACAGCGCCGCGACGCTCGACGGCCACTGGGACCGGCGGCTGCGCAAGGGACTGGTCCGCCCCGACCTCAGCATCGACCTCCACGGTCATACGCTCGCCTCGGCGCAGGCGCTGCTCGACGACGCGATCGGCCGCGCGCTGCTCCGCGGCGCACGCGTGCTGCTGGTGGTGGCAGGGCGCCTCCGCCCCGGCGCCGACCGCCTGCCGCAGATGCACGGCGACCCACGCCCCCGCGGTGCCATCCGCGCCTCGCTCCCCGACTGGCTTGCGTATTCCCCCTACGCCGACCAGATCGTCGCTTTACGCCCCGCGCATATCAGCCATGGCGGGGCAGGCGCGGTTTATGTGATCCTGCGGCGCGGGCGTGAATAGAAGAAGAGTTTCGCACGAAGACGCAAAGACACGAAGATGCCGGGACGGGGCGCAACGTAGTCTTGTCGCCTCAGGCGACCATCAAAATAGCGCTGCGCACAGTCGACAAACCAAGGCGGCGCGATGACGCTGCCTCCTTCGTGGCTTTGTGTCTTCGTGCGAAATTCTTTCTAGCCCACCAAAGCCCGCATCAACACCCCGCGGTAAATCGCGGTCAGCTTGTGCAGATCGGCCACCGCCACCGCTTCATCCAGCTTGTGCATCGTCGCGTTGGTCAGCCCGAATTCGACCACCGGGCATAGCGCGTGTAGAAAACGCGCGTCCGATGTGCCGCCCGTCGTCGACATTTCGGCGACCACATCGGTCTCGGCATGGATCGCCTCGGCGACTAGCCCCGATAGCTCGCCCGGCGGGGTCAGGAACGCCTCGCCCGAAATCTTGCCGAGCACCTTCGCGACGGGCTCTACCGCATGCGCGATGCGTTCGATCATCGCCACCAGATCGGCGCCGCGATGCTGATCGTTGAAGCGGATCGACAGCCGCGCGCGCGCCGACGCGGGGATGACATTGGTCGCGCCATTGCCGACCTCGATGTCGGTGAATTCGATATTCGACGGCTGGAACCAGTCATTGCCCTCGTCCAGCGCGACCGCATCGATCGCCGCCATGATCTGGACCAGCTTCGGGATCGGATTGTCGGCGAGGTGCGGATAGGCGACATGCCCCTGCGTCCCCGGCACGTCAATCCAGATATTGACCGACCCGCGCCGCCCGATCTTCACCATATCGCCGAGTTTGTTGACGGATGTCGGCTCGCCGACGACGATCATGTCGGGCACGATGCCGCGCCCCGCCATATGCTCCATCAGCGCGCGGGTGCCGAAAATCGCCGGACCTTCCTCGTCGCCGGTGATGATCAGGCTGATCGTCCCCGCGTCGACCGGGGTCGCCGCCGCCGCCGCGACAAAGGCCGCAATCGATCCCTTCATATCGACCGCGCCGCGGCCATAGAGCAGGTCGCCGCGCACCTCGGGAGCAAAGGCGTCGCCGGTCCAGCCAACCCCCGGTGGGACGACATCAAGGTGCCCGGCAAAACCGAAATGCACTGGGCCGCCGCCCCGCCGCACTGCGAGCAGATTCTCCACCGGCCCGTCGGGCTCGATCCCGTCGATAAAGCGCTCGACGGTAAAGCCCAGCGGGATCAGCGCCGCCTCCAGCACGTCGAACACCGCGCCGGTCGCGGGGGTGACGGAGGGCGCGGCGATCAGCGCTTGGGCGAGTTCGACGGGGTCGATGTGGTGGGTCATACCTGCCCTTTACCCGCTGACCCCGCGCTAAGTCGAGCCAGCAGAAAAAGGGTTCGCACGAAGACGCGGAGACACGAAGAGGCCGAGCAGAAACGCGGTCTTCGCTCTCCTCTTTGGCGCGTAGCGCCTTTCTTTATGTCGTCTGCGACGACAAACTGCCATCAGCGATCTTTGACGGCCCTCTTCGTGTCTTCGCGTCTTTGTGCGAAACAACAAAAGCTGGGTTCGCATCCATGCGTGCCGCAACAGGAACAGACCCGATGCCCAAACTCGACCTCGATGCCATTCCGCAAACCAACGCCACCGGCTATCCCGCTCCCTATGATCAACCGGTGCAGGGCCGCTGGTACCGCCGCCTTGCCCCCGCGACCGGGCTCAGCGATTTCGCCGCCAGTCATGTCGTGCTCAAACCCGGCGCCTGGTCGTCGCAGCGCCACTGGCACGACGGTGAGGACGAGATGCTGGTGATGATATCGGGCGAGGCGACCCTGATCGAGGACGATGGCCGCTGGCCGATGCGCCCCGGCGATATCGCGGTGTGGCCCAAGGGCAGCACGAACGGCCACCACCTGATCAATGAATCGGACGCCGATTGCGTGTTCGTCGCGCTCGGCGGCGGCAAGAAATACGACGCCGGCGGCGGCTATTCCGACATCGACATGCTGTTCGGACCGGATGGCTATTTCCATAAGGACGGCACGCCCTATCCGACGGCGCGCATTCCGTGAGGAGTTGATGGCGGTTTTTGGGGTGGCAAAGCCCAGGTCTGCTAGCTTCGTCATCCCGGACTTGATCCGGGATCCATAACCGCGTCGTCGTCGTGGATCCCAGATCAAGTCCGGGATGACGATGAGGGGAAAATCCTCCCCATGGTCTCGCCACAGGGAGGATTGCAATTCAGGCCGCCTGCTGCAGTTCGCCGATGGCCGTGGTTGCGCGGCCGATCGCGCCTTCGTCCATCAT
>JAHJHL010000074.1 GCA_018823905.1 Alphaproteobacteria bacterium | reverse complement strand
CCTGCGGACTGCCACCTCCCCATGGCTTCGCCACAGGGAGGATTGAAACCTTAGCTACGCCGCCTTCTCCGCCGCCAACCGCTTCGCCAGCGCCTTGCGAGATCGGTCGGCATAGGCGCGGCACGCCCTCGGCTTCGCGCTAAACCGCCCTTCCCCCGCGTTATCGGGGTGCGCCGAAATCAGGACATCGCAGGTTAGCGCATCCATCGTCCGATAACTTTGCGCAAAGGCCGCCACAAACGGCGCCCCCGCGGCGCTGCTGAATTTGTAATCGTCCGCTGACACCGGGTTCAGGCTCGCCGCAAAGACGATCTCCTTGCACTTTTTGCGTTCGCACGCCTGCCAGCTCCAGCTCATGCTGCCCATCGTATGGCCGGGGGTCGCGCGCGCGGTGATCCGCGCTGTACCCAGCGGCAGCACCTCGCCGTCCGCCATAACGCGCATTGGCGTGCTCACCGCGGGCCAGCCGCCGCCATAGGCCAGCTGCGGATCGTCGGCAGCATGTTTGCCCAGCCGCAATCCTTCGGCGCCGCGTTCGCTCGCCACCACCGTCGCACCGGTGTCGCGCGCCAGCGCCGCGAGCCCGCCCGCATGATCCCAATGCGGTTCCGTGCTCAGAATAAATTTGATGTCTTTGGGGTCGAACCCAAGCTGGCGGACATGGGCCAGAACCGCCGCGGCCGATTGCGGCAAGGCGCCGTCGACCAGCACCAATCCGTCACCGGTGTCGATCAGCGCGACGCTCAGCCCACTAAAACCGACCAAATAGCTGTTGCCGAATATCTTGACCGGCGGCGCGGGCGCCAGCCATTCCGCCGCCCGCGCGCCACCGATAGGCCGCGTCAACGGGTCGTCGGCGGGGGCGAGGGCCGCACCCGCAACCGTCTGGGCATGGGCCTCCTCGACAATCGGCAGCGGCAGGTGATTAACACCTGCGAGCCAAGCGGCAACGGTCATCATCGTGATCATATTCGTCTCCCTTCGCGGCCAAACTGCCAAGCCGGGCCGCGCCGGACAAAGCATCATTTCTCGACAAAGCCATGAGAATAATTGATGACGGAGCATGGACCGCGCCCAACTCCCGCTCAACGCCCTGCGCGCCTTTGACGCCGCCGCCCGCCATCTCAATTTCACCCGCGCTGCGATAGAACTGTGCGTCAGCCAAGGCGCGGTCAGCCATCAGGTTGCACAGCTCGAACGCCGCCTCGGCACCCGCCTGTTCCACCGCCTGCCGCGCGGCCTCGCGCTCACCGACGAGGGGCATGCGCTCGTCCCCGTCGTCGCCGACGCCTTCGACCGCGTCGCCGCGACCCTCGACCAATATAGCGGTGGCCGCTTTCGCGAGGTGCTCAAGGTTGGGGTCGTCGGCACCTTCGCCACCGGCTGGCTGCTCCCGCGCCTCGACGCCTTTGCCCGCGCGCATCCGGGCATCGACCTGCGCATCTCGACCAATAACAACCGCGTCGACCTTGCGGGCGAGGCGCTCGATTACGCGATCCGCTTCGGCGACGGCGCCTGGCACGGCACCCATGCCGAACCGCTGCTCGCCGCGCCGATGACCCCGCTCTGCACCCCCACGATCGCCTTGCGGCTGAAAACCCCCGCCGACCTGATCCCCGAACGCCTGCTCCGCTCCTACCGCGCCGACGAATGGGCGCTGTGGTTCGCCGCCGCGGGTGTCCCCGCCCCGGTGCTGCACGGCCCGATCTTCGACAGCTCGGCGCTGATGGCCACCGCCGCCGCGGCAGGCCAGGGCATCGCCCTCGCCCCGCCCGCGATGTTCGCCCGCGAACTCGCCGCCGAACTGCTCGTCCAGCCCTTCAAGGTGGAGATCAACGCCGGCCGCTACTGGCTCACCCGCCTGATGTCGCGCCCCGAAAGCGACGCGATGGCGCGTTTCAAGGCATGGCTGGCCGATGAAATCGGCGGTGGGCCGCCTTCGCGCACTGCCGATCTCGGCCGCCGCCGCGCTGCAGGCGCACCTCAGGAATAAATTTCACGGTCGGTGTTGACATCGTAAACATGGACCTTATCTGAGCCTCAGTGTTAATGATGTAAACATTGAAGGGGCAAAATCATGTATCACGCAATCGTTCGCCACCAGGTCCGCAAAATCTTTGACGGCCTCAGCAAAGGCGACTGGGAATCGGCGCTCGGCGGCATGGCCGACCGCTTTGAACATATCTTCCCCGGCGACCACGCCCTCGGCGGCACGCGCCACACCAAGGTCGGGCTGCGCGCCTGGTTCCTGAGCCTGTTCAGCGTCCATCCGGTGCTGAAGTTCGACATCAAGCATATCGCATCGAGCGGCACGCCGTGGGACACCACCGCAGTGATCGAATGGCGCGACCGCGCCGTGATGGCCGACGGCGACACCAGCTATATCAACGACGGCGTCCACATCATCCGCCTGCGCTGGGGCAAGATCGTCAGCCTGCATCCCTATCTCGACACCGCAAAATATGCCGCCGCGCTAAAGCGCCTCGCGAACACCGGCTTCGCCCCCGCGGGTGCGGCGCCGATCGAGGATTGAATCCGCTTTGCGGTCGATAAATCCTCCCTGTGGCGCAGCCATGGGGAGGGGGACCGTCCGCGCAGCGGATGG
>JAHJHL010000073.1 GCA_018823905.1 Alphaproteobacteria bacterium | reverse complement strand
CCCGCCGCGCCCGCTGGCGCCGTCGGCGCTGGGCGACGATGATGTGGCGGCGGTACCGCAGGGCGCGGCGCGCGCGGCGGCCGTGAACCGCGGGCTGTTGCTCCACGCGTTGTTCGAGCGGTTGCCGCCGGTGGCGCCGGACCGGCGCCGCGCGGCGGCGCTGCGCTGGTTGGGGGTGCAGGCAGCGGATCTCGACGCGGCGGCGCACGGCGCGATGGTCGATGAGGTGCTCGGCGTGCTCGACGACCCCGCGCACACCGCGCTGTTCGGGCCGGGCTCGCTCGCCGAGGTGCCGCTGTCGGCGGTGGTCGACGGCGTGGTGGTGGCGGGGATCGTCGACCGCTTAATGGTCACCGATGATGCCGTGACGGTGATCGATTACAAGACGGGGCGGCATGTGCCGGACAGCGCCGCCGCGGTGCAGCCGGCCTATCTGCGCCAGATGGCGGCGTATCGCGGCGCGCTCGCGGCGATCTTTCCGGGGCGGCGCGTCATGGCCGCGCTGCTCTATACTGCCGGGCCGCGGCTGATCGCGCTGAACGATGCGCAGCTCGATGCGCACAAGCCGGGCTTGGCGGCAACCAAGGCGAATTTGGGCGGTTGAGGTCTTGAGCCGGAGGCTGCGACGTCTTAGCTTGAGGACAACCGAATTTCAGGAGTTTGTATCATGGGTACCAAGGCGATCACTGACGACAGCTTTCAGGCCGACGTCCTCGACAGCGACACCCCCGTACTTGTCGATTTCTGGGCCGAATGGTGCGGCCCGTGCAAGATGATCGGCCCGTCGCTCGAGGAAATCGCCAATGAACTGGGCGAAAAGGTCGTGATCGCGAAGCTGAACATCGACGATCACCCGAACGCCCCCGCCAAATATGGCGTGCGCGGCATCCCGACGATGATCCTGTTCAAGAATGGCGAAGTCGCCGACACCAAGGTCGGTGCGGCGCCGAAGAGCGCGCTCAAGGGCTGGCTGGAAGGCGCGCTTTAACACCGGACCTTGTCATTGCGAGGAGCGAAGCGACGCGGCAATCCACAGCGTGCCACCTTGCGCCAGATCGAGGGCTGGAGATTGCTTCGCTTCGCTCGCAATGACGAAGCGAGGGCTCAGCTCCGATAATCGGCGTTGATGCTGATGTAACCATGCGTCAAATCGCACGTCCACACGGTCGCGCGGCCTTCGCCTAAGCCTAAATGAGCGCCGACGCGGATTTCCAGACCTTTGAGATGCGCCGCGACCGGCGCTTCATCATAGCCTTCGACCGGCAGGCCATCCTTCGCGACCCAATGATCGCCAAAGCGGATCGCGAGCTTGTCGCGGTCGGCGGGTTCGCCTGCCTTGCCCACCGCCATCACGACGCGGCCCCAGTTGGCGTCCTCGCCCGCGATCGCGGTTTTCACGAGCGGCGAGTTCGCGATCGCGAGCGCGACGCGCTTGGCGCTGTCGTCGCTGACCGCGCCGCTCACCCGAACTTCGATGAACTTTGAGGCGCCTTCGCCATCGCGCACGACCTGCTGCGCGAGATCGAGCGCGACTGCGTTGATCGCAGCGTAAAGCGCGTCGGCCCCCGGATCGTCGCGCGTGGTAAGCTGCGCATTGCCTGCCAGCCCCGTCGCGAAGAGCAGCACGGTGTCGCTGGTCGAAGTGTCGCTGTCGACGGTGATGCTGTTGAACGTCGCGCCGGTCGCTTCGCTCAGCATGTCCTGCAACAGCGCCGGGGCGACCGCGGCGTCGGTGAAGATATAGCCGAGCATCGTCGCCATGTCGGGGGCGATCATGCCCGACCCCTTGACGATGCCGGCGACATGGACGGTGCGGTCGCCAATAATCGCGCTGGCGGTCGAGCCCTTGGCGAAAGTGTCGGTGGTGCAGATCGTTTCGGCGGCGGCTTCCCACGAGCAAGGCTCGGCGGTCAGTGCGGCCTCGACTCCGGCGCGCGCCTTGTCCTTGGGGAGCGGGACGCCGATCACGCCAGTCGAGCTGACGAAGACTTCGCTGGCCTCGCAGCCGAGATGATCCGCGACCTGCGCCATGATCTGCTCGACCGCCTCGCGGCCGCGATAGCCGGTGAAGGCGTTGCTGTTGCCCGCGTTGACGATCAACGCGCGGCCGGTACCCCCCTTGACCTGATTGCGACCGAGTTCGACTTCGGACGAGCAGCAGACGTTGCGGGTGAAGACGCCTGCGACCGTCGTGCCGGGCGCGAGCTCGACATAGGTGAGGTCGCAGCGATCCCAATTCTTGTACTGCGCGCGCACGACGCGTCGCGTCACCCCGGCGATGTCGGGGAGGGCGGGGAAGGCGGCGGGGGCGAGGGGGGAGCGGGTGATCATCGTGGTCCGCTTAATCGCAGTTGGCCCAAAGCAAAACCCCTCCCGTAAACGGGAGGGGCTCGATCCTCCCTGTCGCGAAGCGATGGGGAGGTGGCAGCGCGAAGCGCTGACGGAGGGGCATTTACACAACCGTTGCTGCCCCTCCACCATTCGCTTCGCGAACGGTCCCCCTCCCCATGGCTGCGCCACAGGGAGGATTTGGACGTTACCCCGGAATGCCGCTGATCGACT
>JAHJHL010000072.1 GCA_018823905.1 Alphaproteobacteria bacterium | reverse complement strand
TCGGCACCCCCGTCTATGTCTATTCGCGCGCGACGCTGGAGCGTCATGCGCAGGCGTTTCGCGACGGGCTGAAGGATGTTCCCCGCAAGCACCTCGCTTTCGCAATCAAGTGCAACCCGAACCTCGGCGTGCTGCGCGTCCTTGCGCGGCAGGGCTATGGCGCCGACGTCGTGTCGGGCGGCGAGCTCGAACGCGCGCTGGCGGCTGGCATGGCGCCCGAGGATATCGTCTTTTCGGGCGTCAGCAAGACGCGCGCCGAGCTGGCTCAAGGCCTCGATCGCGGTATCGGCCAGTTCAATATCGAGCATGAGCCCGAGGGTGTCGCGCTCGCCGGGATCGCGCTTGCCAAGGAAATGACCGCGCCCGCAGTGCTGCGGGTTAATCCCGACGTCGATGCGGGGACGCACGCCAAGATTTCGACCGGCAAGGCCGACAACAAGTTCGGCGTCGGCATCGACGTCGCGCCCGCCATGTTCGACCGCCTCGCCGCGCTCCCGGGGCTTCAGATGCGCGGCATCGCGGTGCATATCGGCAGCCAGCTGACCAGCCTCGACCCGCTCGAAGCCGCGTTCACCCGCGTCGGCCGCCTCGTCGCTGATCTCCGCGCCGCAGGGCACAGCATCACCCATGTCGATCTCGGCGGCGGGCTGGGCGTGTCGTACAAGGCCGACGACAATCCGCCCAGCATGGCCGACTATGGCGCGATGGTAGCGCGCGTGACCAAGGATTGGGACGTCACCCTGATGTTCGAACCCGGCCGCGTCATCGCGGGCAACACCGGGGTGCTGCTGACCGAGGTGCTGTGGGTCAAGCCCGGCGCAACCAACCCCTTCGTCATCGTCGATGCCGCGATGAACGACCTCGCGCGCCCCGCGCTCTACGACGCCTATCACGACTTCGTCGCGGTCAAGCCGACGGGTGAAAAGATGACCGCATCGATCGTCGGCCCGGTGTGCGAAACCGGCGACACCTTCGCGCGCGACCGCGTCACCGACAAGGTCGAATCGGGCGACCTCGCCGTGTTCCGCACCGCCGGCGCTTACGGCGCGACGATGGCATCGACCTACAATAGCCGCAGCCTGGTCCCTGAAGTGCTCGTCGACGGTGACCGCTACATCAAAGTCGCCGACCGCATCGCCGCCAGCACGATCATGGCGGCGGAGCGGGTGCCCGACTGGATTGACTGATCTATTTCGTCATTGCGAGGAGCGAAGCGACGCGGCAATCCAGAGCGTGCGTAAACCGCCCTGGATTGCTTCGCTTCGCTCGCAATGACGATTGCTATGACATCGGTGTGGTCTAGAACCATTCCATGCACCAACTCCCCATCTTCCTGAACCTCACTGGCCGCACAGTTGTGCTGGTCGGCGAGGGGGAGGCGGCCGACGCCAAGGCGCGCCTGATCGAGCGGGCCGGTGGGCGCATCGTCCCGGCATGGGAACAAGGCGCCACCATCGCCTTCGTCGCCCTCGACGATGAGGCCGAAGCGCGCACCGCCGCCGCCGCCCTCCGCACCCACGGCCTGCTCGTCAACGTCGTCGACCGCCCCGACCTCTGCGATTTCACCACCCCCGCGATCGTCGACCGCGCCCCCGTCACCATCGCGATCGGCACCGGCGGCGCGTCGGCGGGCCTCGCCAAGGCAGTCCGCCAACGCATCGAGGCGCTGCTCCCCGCCCGCCTCGGCACTTTGGCGTCGGCGCTCTCCGCCGCGCGCGACGCGATGAAAGCCCGCTGGCCCACCCCCGCCGAGCGCCGCCGCGCGATCGACGCTGCGCTGGCGAGTGGCGGCGCCCTCGACCCGCTCGATGCGGCCGCGGCGGACAAGGTCGATGGCTGGCTGACCAGCGACACCCTGACCCAGCCATCGCGCATAGAAACGATCCACCTGACCACCCCCGACCCCGACGACCTCACCCTCCGCGCCGCCCGCCTGCTCGGCGAGGCCGACCACATCTTCCACCCCGCCGACATCCCATCCGCGATCCTCGCCCGCGCCCGCGCCGATGCGGTGCGGCATGTCGTGGAAGCGCCGCCCGCTGATCCGCCGCAGGGTTTGTCGCTGTGGCTGGAGATCGCGGACGACTGCTAGCGGTCGCTTGCGGATTTAAGCGATCCTCCCCCAACGGGGGAGGGGGACCACCCGAAGGGTGGAGGAGGGGCACAGGAGGTTACCTCAGCGTTCGTTGGAAAAGCTCGGCT
Source organism: Alphaproteobacteria bacterium (assembly GCA_018823905.1). Taxonomy (GTDB): domain Bacteria; phylum Pseudomonadota; class Alphaproteobacteria; order Sphingomonadales; family Sphingomonadaceae; genus Sphingopyxis. Next base: position 3,521 of record JAHJHL010000072.1, on the reverse strand, counting down.
TCTATGGAAGTTGCCGAGCGCACCACGTCAGCGGTACGGCAAACCGCTTGTGCCCCTCCACCAGCTTGGCTGGTCCCCCTCCCCGTTCCGGGGAGGATCGCCTTCGTCGGCTCACCACCCGAGCACCCTCGCCCCGCTAGGGCGCAATCGCCAGCCCATCCCCTTGCTTCCCCGCGGCGATCCGACGCAGCACTTTCCCGCTCGCCACGTCGATCTCCGCCACCTTGTCGATCCCCGTCTCCGCCGCATAGAGCCGCTTCGAATCGGGGCTGAACAGCAACGTCACCTGCCGCGCCGCGTCGCCCTCCGACACCTTGATCGTCCGCACCGGCGCGCGCGTTTCGGCATCGAAAAGGCTGATCGTCCCCGCGCCGCGACATCGAACACATCGATCGTCGTCGCACCATAAGCGACCACCGCCGCCTGCTTACCGTCGGGCGACACCGCGATTTCGTGCGGCATCTTGCCCGTCGGCAGCCGCGCCAACTCCTCACCCGACGCAAGCGCTACCAAACTCAGCGTGTCCTCGCCCTTGTTGCCGATCAGCAGGGTTTCGGCGGCGGCGGGCGCCGACAACAGCAGGGCAAGGGCGGTGACAATCGTGCGGCGCATGGCAAATCTCCCGGTGTGATCGCGCCATCCTATGCCGCGCCGCCCCGGGAGCAAGCCACCTTCGACCAGCGACATTACGACAAGTTAACTGGCGCACCGCGCAGCGCCACCTAGCCTCGACCCCCGGCGGCAGGTCGCGCCGCCGGTCACATCAGGAGAGGAATATGGGTCTGCCAGCCATCGACATCGACGCGCTGCCGTTGCTCGACACCGTGGTCGGGCTGTTCGGCTCGCTCGTCGGGACGAGCGCGTCGTCGGGGCCGTCGGTGTTCGAGATCGCGGTCACCATCGCGCTGATCATCCACGACTGACACGGCGGCGGGAAGGGGCGGGGGGTTCTCTCCCCGTCCTTTCCCGCTTATCGCCATGCCCGCCAGCCCCTCGCGCCACGATCATTTCCCCCGCGCCGACCCCACGCGTCGCACCGCGATCCGCGACGCGGTGAGCGCCCTCGACGCCGCATGGACCGCCGCCGACACCGCCCCGGGCGGCCTGCTGACCGCGATCGATGCGCAGGCCGACGCCAGCCCCGACGCCGCCATCGCCGCGCTGCTCCCGTGGCTCACCGACCCAAGCTGGCTGCGCGACCGCCTAGACAGCGCCCTCGCACTCCTCCGCACCGACCCCTTCGCCCGTCCGCCGCTCCGTCCGGTTGGCGGCGCAGACGGCGCCCCCGGCGGCCTCGTTCTCGCCGAACGCGGCGCCATCCGCCTGACCCTCCGCCTCTGGCCTTTCGAGGCGCACCCCCCAGCGCCTGCGCCAGCCATCTTCGTCCCCGGCCGCGCTGCGCTCCACATCCTCGCCAGCGGCGGCGCGCAGCTCTGCCAGCACCAGGTGGCGGTCACCCCCGCCGAGGAAACCGGCGCCTTCACCGCCCGCGCCGCCGCGCCGTGCCACAGCGCCCCGCCGCGCCCGCTCCACACCGGCGAGACGCTCCACCTCGACACCGCGCGCCAAAGCATCACCCTCATCCCCGGCCAGCACGACACGCTCCTCCTCGAACTCACCGTCCAGCCGCCATCGCCGCTCCCGATCCGCAGCGACGACCCCGCCACCGGCCAGCTCCTCCACGTCAGCGCCTCGCGCCGCGACAGCAGCTTTCGCGCCATGGCGCTGACCCTGCTCCGCCACCTCGGCCGCCCCGACGCTGCCCCACTGTTCATCGCCGAGACCCACAGCACCGACTTCGCCGCCCGCTGGCACGCGATGCGCGAACTGATCGCGCTCGCCCCCGCCGCCGCGCACGCCCCGCTCGCCGCGATGGCCGCGGATGACCCGCACCCCGAAGTGCGCGCCGCGGCAAAAGCAACGCTGGCGCTCCTCCAACCCCCTCCCCTTCAGGGGAGGGGCAGCGAGACTTGCGAACTCGTTCGCTAGTCGCAGCGGGGTGGGCCTCGAGCATAGCGCCACACCGCGAACCCCACCCCCAACCCCTCCCGCCTGCGGGAGGGGAGCAGAAAGCCCCCCATGCCCCGCCCGATAACCCCACCCCCCGGCCCCCCGCTCACCCTGACCGAAGTCACCGCCGCCCTCGAACAGCACGGCGTCGACCTCACCGACGAAGCCAACATCCACCGCTGCGCCACCCTCCTCGCCGGCCTCGCCCAAAACCGCGACTTCCTCGCCGACCACCTCATCGCCGCGCTCACATCCGACCCCAACGACCCCCAGCCCGCCAACCGCTATTCGGCGCAGGTCATCCTCCTCCACCGCAGCCCGCGCGGCTGGTACCTGCGCGCCAATATCTGGCCCGCCGCGACCGATGCGGCCTATCGGGCCAGCGGCGCCGCCGCCTTCTCCTACGGCGTCGCGCACGACCATAATTTCAACTTCCTCACCATCGGCTATTTCGGCCCCGGCTATGTCAGCGATGATTGGGAGGTCGATCCAGAGGCGATCGACGGCCGCCACGGCGAGCCGCTAAACCTGACCTTCACCGGGCGCAGCCAGCTTGGCGAAGGCCAGATGCTCCTCACTCGCGCCCACCGCGACCTCCACTGCCAGCAACCCCCCGCCAGCCTGTCGGTCAGCCTGAACATCATGGACGAGGGCGAGCATGTCCCCTGGCGCGACCAATATATCGTCGACCTCGGCCGCGAAGCGGGCGAGCGCGCGGGCCAGCCCCCCACCATCGCCCGCCGCCCGACGCTGACCAGCGGCGAACTGCTGCTGCGCTGCGCCGTCCACCTGAGCGCCGAAGCGCGAGACATCGCCGACCATCTCGCGCAGTCCCACCCCGTCCCGAGAGCCCGCGCGAACGCCATCGCCGCGCTGGCGGCGGTGGCAGAGGGTGAGGGCAGGGCGGCGGTGCTGGAGCGCGGGATGCGGGACCGCGATGCGCGGGTGCGCGATGATTGCACGCGGTGGCTGGCCCAATAATCCTCCCTGTCGCGAAGCGATGGGGAGGGGGACCGCTCGCGCAGCGAGGGGTGGAGGGGCGGCGACGGTAGCGCCAAAGCCCCTCCGTCAGCGCTTTGCGCTGCCACCTCCCCATGCCTGCGGCACAGGGAGGATCGAGCCGATCCGATCCATTCTCAATCCAAAGGCAACTCGATCTCTTTCATCACCCGATCGGTCTCGCTCAGGATTTTGACGATCTTCTGATAATGGCCGATGTCGTCCCACGACAGCACCCGCCCGCGCCGGTCCTTCAGCCATTTTTGCGCCGGCTGGTATCCGCCGATGTGGAAGTTCCACGCGATCTCGGACACATCTTCGAAATACTGATCCTTGTTGATGAACACCCGGCCCAACGCGGATCCAGAGTCTTCGTCATCCCGGACTTGATCCGGGTGTGGATTCACATTTGAAGTGCAACGGGATGAAGGTTTCGGCTGGGGTTTTGAAGCCGAGGCATTTTCTGGGCGTGTTGTTGTGTTTTGCGATGATGGCGTCGATGTCATTGGCTG
>JAHJHL010000071.1 GCA_018823905.1 Alphaproteobacteria bacterium | reverse complement strand
GCCGCCGCGCGACACGATGCCGGTCATGCGCTTGGCCGCGAGGGGGACGTAGGGCAGGCGAACCCCGGCGTGGATGGTGAAATAGTCGACGCCCTGTTCGGCCTGCTCGATCAGCGTGTCGGCGAAAATCTCCCAGGTCAGATCCTCGGCGACGCCGCCGACCTTTTCGAGCGCCTGATAGATGGGGACGGTGCCGATCGGGACGGGCGCGTTGCGGATGATCCATTCGCGCGTATCGTGGATGTTGCGCCCGGTCGACAGGTCCATGACGGTGTCGGCGCCCCAGCGGATCGACCAGACCATCTTGTCGACCTCGGCCGCGACGTCGCTGGCGACCGCGCTGTTGCCAATATTGGCGTTGATCTTGACCAGGAAATTGCGGCCGATCGCCATCGGCTCGCTCTCGGGATGGTTGATGTTGCTGGGGATGATCGCGCGGCCGCGGGCAACTTCGTCGCGGACGAATTCGGGCGTGACATAATCGGGGATGCTGGCGCCGAAGCTTTCGCCGTCGCGCTTATATTCGGCGAGGCGCGCGCGGCCGAGATTTTCGCGCTCGGCGACATATTCCATCTCGGGGGTGATGATGCCGCGGCGGGCGTAGTGCATCTGGCTGACGTTCGCGCCGGGCTTGGCGCGCAGGACCTGGCGGCGGACGTTGGGGAAGGCGGGGACGCCGCCGCTGCGGTCGGGGCCGAGCTGGCCATTGTCTTCCGGCTTGACCTCGCGCTGGGTGACTTCTTCGACGTCGCCACGGCTGCGGATCCAGTCGGCGCGGATCTCGGGCAGGCCGGCGTTGATGTCGATGGTGGCGTTTGCGTCGGTGTAGGGGCCGCTGGTGTCATAGACGCGGACGGGGGCCTCGCCCGAATGCGGGTCGAGGTCGATCTCGCGCATCGCGACGCGGATACCGCTGCCGGTCTGGGTCGCGACATGGATTTTGCGGCTGCCGCGGATCGGGCCGGTGGTGACGCCAATCGGCTGGGCTTGCGCTTTGTCGAGGCGGGAATCGATGTCGGCCATGTGCAGTCGCTCCGTTGGTTATCGGAGCGAGAATGGGGATTCCTGACGTGGAATACCGACCCTCCCTCCGCCGGTATTATCCGGATCAGGTTCAACGGGTCGCGGTCTATTCCGCTCTCAACCTGCGTTTGCGCGGCAGGCTCCCCGGGGATGGCCAAGGTGTAGCGGGCCGTAGCGTCGCTGTCGAGCGTTGACCGTCATTATGCGGCGGCGGGTTGCGCCAACGCGAGCAGGAAATGGACCGCCGCGGCGACACGCGCCAGCGGGAGGTGCCAGCGAGGGCGCGGGCGGCGGTCAAGGGTCTCATGCAGCGAAACTATAGGGGTTTTCGGGCCGCTTTACCCAATGGCATGGCGTACTGGTACTATCGGCCGGTGCGACGGCCGGGCCATCGCTGTGTTAGGGCCGGTGCAGTCAAGCAGAAGCGCGACCAAAGATGAGGAGCAGGCAGATGATCGGGCAATGTTTTCGGCGGCGGCACCTGTCGGTTGCGGCACTGGCGCTGTTCGCGGTGACAGCGTGTGGCAGCGAAGCGGCCGACACCGCCGAAGCCACAGGCGGCGCGGCGCCGACCGCCGCGTCGCAAGCGGGCCGCGCCGCTGACAGCGCAGGCACCGCCGCCGCCAGTGGCCAAGCCGGGCGGACAATGACCGAAAGCGACCGCCTGTTCCTGGAGATGGCCGAAGGCGGGTGCAATGCCGTGGACTTTCCGTCCTTCTTCAAGGCGTTTAGCGGGTCGTGGGCGGTGCGTGAGAAATATACCGCAGCGATGGTCACCCAGGGGATGACCGGCAAGAGTAGCGCTCAACCGCGCGGTGCATATCTGGACCGCAATGATTTTCCGATCGCGCCGATGGATTATGAGTTTGTGACCGCTGCCTCAGCGGCGGCGTTCGAAAACAAGCCCGACGCGTCGTGGCGCGACCTGTCCTATGTCCGGCTGGAATTCAACACCGCGAACGACAACCGGCGCCGCGTCGACTGGCTGCCGGGGATTTTCCAGAAGCATCAGACCCCGCCGCCGCCCGAGCTGGAAGAGGGACTGGGCGAGCTGGTGCGCGCGACGGGCGGCGGCGGGACGTTGCTGTTTTTCCCAACCGAAACCTGCTGGGAATTGGTCGAGGACGTCCGGAACCCGACGCCGCAGCCCTGACCGGGCTGCGTTACCGGTCAAGCGTGGTCGAGCACGTCGGCGCCGTTTGCGGCGAGCCGGGTACGTTTGTCGTAATCGCCGAGCACCGCCTTGGTCAGCCCGAAATCGGTGATCGCGAGGATCACCAGCTCGTCGGCTTGCGACAGGTTCTTCGACTGGTGGAACACCCAGCGCGGGACAAAGGCGAGCCCGCCCGGATTGAGGGTTAGCGTCGCGTCGCCGATGCGGACTTCGGCAGTGCCGCTGATGATATAGAAGAGCGATTCATGCGCGTGCTTGTGCAGCTCGTTGTTGCACCCCGCCGCGATCCGCACGACGCGCGCATCGAACGCCTGCGTGCCGGGGAAATCGAGGACGTCGACGGCAAAGTCGATGCCGAGCTTGTCGTTGCGGTTGCGATAAATTTCGCGGTGGTTGTTGCCCGGGTCGGCGCGAAACGCCCTGACCGGCGCGTCGGCGGCGAGCGGTTGGCGCGCTTCGATATGGGTGATGAGGGTCAGCAGGTCGGGGTTCATGCGGGTGTGTCCCTGTTGGCGCGCGGGGCCGGAGGGCGACGGTGTCGCCATCCGGCCCCGCGCGGTGACGATCAGAAGGCCATCGCCAGGACCGGACGCTCGGCGCGCGCGAGCGCACGTTCGTAGAGCCAGTCCCAGAAAGACGAACGCAGCGACAGTGCCTTGATCATCCCGCGGCGGAGGTCGCCCTTGCCCGCCGGGGTGGCGGCAAAAGCCAGCGAGATCTCTTCGAGCGCTTCCTGATGATGGTCGTCGACCGCGGTGTGCAGCGGAAAGAACACCGTGTCGCGCGGGCGCAGATCGGTGCGGGCGAGCGCGTTGACGAAGGGGATGTAGATGGTGCTGACGATATTTTCGGTGCCAAGCCCCAGCGCGCCCAAGGCTTCGGCGGCCGAGCCGTGGGTCAGCGTGGTCAGAAAGGATTCGCGCCAGCACACGAGCTCGATCGCGTCATCCTCTGGCACATAAGGCGCGGTGATGCCGGTCGCTTCGCGAAAGCGGCGGAACAATTGCGGGTGCGGGATGCCCTCGATCCATTCGCGCTCGACCCCGACCGCGGCCAGTTCGGCATATTCCTCGTCGTCGTAAATGCCCGATTCTTCGGTTAGATTCTGGAGCAGGCTGTGACGATGCGCGGGGGTTTCCAGTTTCGAAATCACCGTGGTCAGATAGCGCGGGAAATGCAGCGAATAGCCGTAATAATGTTCGGCAAAGTCGCGTAGCGCCCAGTCGGTGTCGGGCAGGTCATTATTATCCAGTGCGGCCAGATAGGGATGGTTCACAGCACGGTGGCCAAGAGATTCTTCGATCAGGTCTTTTATTGAAGCAGTCACACGACCTCCTGAGTGATTATTGGGGGAAATTTCGTTCATTATTGGATTATTATTTTTAGGCCCCGGAGGATGTCGTCTATATATGGCGCCGTTGTTCGATGAAAACCGATCCAGAGACCCGGGTCATTATATTCGTTTCGGGTTGGTCGAAGCCGATTACCTGCCGAGCCGATGGTGCTTGTGACCATTTTTGGCCGGAAGCTCGCCGACGGGCGACGGGATAGGGAGACACCGCCCGGTAGGCAGCGCGGGTCGGCTATTTCGATGCGGGCGCCATGAAGTCGTGGACGAATTCGCCGTGGGTGCGGCTGTCGTAAACGCGCTGCAAGGCGCATGGCTGTTTGCGTTTCTTGCAATTCATCCGCGCCGCCTGCGCGGCCCGTTTGGCGCTGGTTTCGACGGTTGCGCTCTGGTCGTCGGCGCCGAGGCGATAGGTCTGGATAAAGCCGTTGCCGACGAGGGCGAGAATCTCGCAGCGCTGGCGGGTCGCCCTGGTGCAGGCGTCGAGCGCGAGGCGCTCGGCCGCCGCGCGATCGCGCTGGCCGCTGGCGATATAGAGGCGGCTGTCGAACCCCTCGGTCCCTTCAACCCACGCGCCGACCGCGTAGAGCTTGCGCGTGGCGGCGAGATTGGGTTCGTGGCGGCGCTTGCTCGACGAGAAGGTGGCCAGAACTTCGCAAGGAACATGCTGTTGGGCGCTGCACTCGGCAAGGATTCGCTTGCGATCGGCGCCGCCGTTGCCCGCCCACGCGTTCCACAGCATGCCATTGCGGTCGCGCAGGATCGCCATCGAAGAATTTTGCCATTCGCCGATCGAGGTACAGCCGCCGCCCATCGCGCGGTCGCACGCTGCCATCGCCTCGCGTTCGGCGGCATAAGGGGCATCATAGTTGCCCACCATCCAGACATCGCCGACGTCGGGGTGCCAGGCGATTGCGCCGTAGATATAATAATAGTCGGGCGACGCGTTGCCGCTGTCGCCGCCGCCGGTGCTTTCGCACATCGGGACCGCCGCGACCCCGTGGCTGCCCCCCGACACGCCGACCTGCACCTCGCCCGGCCCCGGGCCTTGGGGGCAGGGAAAGGCCGCTGCCGCGGGCTGTGGGGGCGCAAGGACGGCAATGGTTAGGGCCGCGAGGAGAGCGAAGACGAAGCGCGAGATCATGGCCATAATATATCAACCGCTGTGTGGAGCGCACAACCTGGCGGTGTACTGGTGCAGTCTTTGCGTCCGCGCTGTCACAAATGCGCGCGCGATTGTCATCGCTCCGTCGTCGAGCCGACGCGGTAACGACGCCGACGCGCGGCAAAGGGCGAGCGACGTCCGTTTCGTTTCCGAACAAAACCCAAAACAAAGAAGGTCTCTCCCATGGCTCGCTCCGTTCGTGCGCTTACCCTGCTGCTGCTCGCCGCCACCGCCACCCCCGCGCTCGCGCAGGCCGATACCGCGCCCGGCGCCGACGAAACGGCAACGGGCGGCGACATCGTCGTCACCGCGCAAAAGATCGAGCAGCGGTCGATCGACGTCCCGATCACCATTTCGGCGACCAGCGGTGAGCAGCTGCGTAACCTGGGCATCGGCGACCTTGACGAGCTGTCGAACTATATTCCCGGACTCAATATCCAGGAGCAGAGCGCCAATAATCCCGGCATCGTCATCCGCGGGATCACGTCGGACAGCGGGTCGGCGCAGCAGGCGGCGCGCGTCACGCTCTATTATAACGGCACCGACATCTCGCGCTCGCGCGGGTCGTATCAGGCGATCTACGACGTCGACCGGATCGAGGTAATCAAGGGGCCGCAGGCGACCTTGTTCGGCACCGCGTCGGCGGTCGGCGCGATCAGCATCATTTCGGCGCGGCCCAAACCCGGCTTCTCCGGCGAAGTGAATGCCAGCTACGGTAATTTCGACGCGATCACGCTAGGCGGGTTCATCAATCTGGGGTCGGACAAGGTCGCGGGGCGCGTCGCCGCCGAATGGAAGAAACGCGACGGTTATGTGCGCAATCTCGCCGCGGGGCAGGAGGATCTGTACGCGCAGGACCAGCTGGGGGTGCGCGGATCGTTGCGGCTGACCCCGACGGAAAATTTCACCGCCGATCTGATCCTGACCTATGACCGCCAGCGGCACAGCGGCACGCCGTTTATTTCGGGCACCTATCCGACCGCGTCGGGACCGGCCGACCCGTTCGGCGACGCCGCGCTCGGCGGCTCGCCTTTGTCGGAAAGCGTATTGGGGCTCGCAAAGCTGGGGCTGCGCCGCGACGTTTACGACGCCAATCTGACGCTGGCATGGGAAGTCGCCGACGATTGGACGATCACGATGGTCAACAGCTATCGCGATTTCGATTCGCTCGAGGTTTTCGACGCTGACGGCAGCGCCGCTTGGTATCTGGAATTCGCGGAGGATGCGAAGGGGTGGCAGTTTAACCACGAGACGCGTTTTTCGTACAACAGTGACGCGTTCCGTGGGTCGTTCGGGTGGAACGGCTTTGTCGAAGACGGTTCGCAGGTCGTACCCTTCTCCAGCGAGGAAGGCACTTTCCTGCAATGCGCGGCGCGGCTGATCCCGAACCTGCCGTGTATCGCGCCCGACGGCAGCGTCGCGGCGGCGGCTGCGACCGGCATATTGACCGGCGGCCTCGCGACCGCGATCCCGTACAGCTCGACCTTTGGCAATATCGGCAAGAACCAGAGCTATTCGGTGTTCGCCGACGGCACCTGGATCCCGACCGAGGCGCTGGAAATCACTGCGGGTGTGCGCGCGCTGATCGAAAAGCGTCGGTCGGGCTTTTTTGCGGTGGTGCCGCGGTCGGTGATCAGCGGCGGCGCGTCGTTGATCCCGGGGCAGGTCGATACCGCCGGTCAGACCTTTTACACCGAGGATAGTTTTCAGGCGTTCCTGCCGCGCTTTAACGTGCTGTATCGCTTTGCGGACGGCTTCAACGGCTTCGCGACGGTGTCGAAGGGGCGGCGGTCGCCGACGGTGAACCTGGGCGCGCGCGCGACGCCGACCGGGCCGGTCGCGAACATCACCGATATTGCGGCGGAAAATGTGTGGAATTACGAGGTCGGGCTGAAGGCATCGACCGGCGGATTTTCGGGATCGCTGGGGGTCTATTATCAGAAATACGACAATTTCCAGGTCTCGGTGGTGCAGCCCAATGGCACGACGCTGACCCAAAGCGCGGGTACCGCAAGCAATCTGGGGGTTGATGCGGAGGCGGCTTATGCGGTCACGTCGTGGCTGCGGCTGTTCGGCAATGTCGCCTATATCGACGGCGGCATCGATAATAAAGCGCAGTTCGCTGCGTTCGCGGGCGACCGGTTCCGCCTGCAACCCGAATGGCAGGCGGCGGCAGGGTTCACGATCAATGCCGATATGGGCGGCGGGATGCGCTTTTTCGCCACCCCCAGCATCACCTACCGCAGCAAAATCTTCTTCGAACTGCCGAACAATCCGCTGATCAGCCAGGACGCGGTGACGCTGGTCAACGCGCGCGCCGGGGTGAGCTTTGCCGACGAGCGGTTCGAGATTGCCGGTTTCATCCGCAACGCCACCGACGAGAATTATCTGCTCGACGCGGGCAATACCGGCGGCGCGTTCGGTATCCCGACTTTCATCCCCGCCGAGCCGCGGCTCTATGGCGTGCAGGTGGTCGGGCGCTTTTAAGCGCAGCGTCGCTTCGCTATCATCCTGACGCGACGCGGACTGTCGTCGCGTCACGATGAGGGGGCGTCGATGAAGGCATGGATCGCAGCCGGGCTGGGCGTGCTGCTGGCAGCGGCGAGCCCGGCGGCGCGTGTCGACGACCTCGCGTGGCTGGCGGGGCAATGGGTGCGCGAGGCGGACGGGCGCTGGACCGAGGAAAGCTGGACGTCCCCGCGCGGCGGGGTGCTGCTGGGGCATAGCCGGTCGGGGCGCGGCGATGCCTTGCGCGCGTTCGAATTTTTGCGGGTGCAGGCGGGCGCCGACGGCGTCCCGGCCTATATCGCGCAGCCCGGAGGGCGCGCGCCGGTGGCGTTTGCGCTGGTGCGGCGCGATGGGATGAGTGCGACGTTCGAGAATGCCGCGCATGATTATCCGCAGCGGATCATTTATGTCCGCGATGGCGACACGCTGACCGCGACGATCTCGCTGATCGACGGGTCAAAGCCGATGCGCTGGACCTTTCGCCGCCGCTGATCGCTCCGGCCGCGAAATGGCATCGAGGGACTTTCCAATATGGAAAATTATAACTTGCCAATATGGAAAGCGTAACCTATGACTTTCCGTATTGGAAAGCATGGAGACAAGTGATGGACCCGATTGAAGCTCAGGCGGCACTCGATAGTATGAACGCGGCGCAGCGCGAGTTTGCGGCAAGCGGCCCCAAATATCCGCTGTGGCGGCACGCCGCCTTTGCCGCAGTGATGGCTGCCGTCGTGCTCAGTCAAGGGTTCGGGCCGCCGCTTCAGATCCTGTTGTTCGTCTTTGCCATGGCGGCGGTGGCGTGGCTCGTTGTCGATGATCGGCGGCGTTACGGGGTGTTTGTCAGCGGGTATCGCAAGGGTCGCACATTGCCCCTGACGTTGGCGCTGGTCGCGCTCCTGCTCGGCACGATGGGCGCCGAAATCTATGCGCGGGTGAACGACCTGTCGCTGGCGGTGAAGCTAGGGATTGCGGGTGGCGCTTTCGTTGTCGCGCTCGCCGCCAGCCTGCTCTGGACGCGCATTTATGACCGCGAATTGCAGGACGGGGCGGCGTGACGATGGACGGCATCGACATGCTGCTCCACGCACCGGCGCGGCTGCAGATCGCGGCGCTGCTCGCCAAGGTGACCGAGATGGAATTCGCCAAGCTGCGCGAGCTAGTGAAGGTCAGCGACTCGGTGCTGTCAAAGCATCTCGCGGCGCTGTCCGACGCCGGTTATGTCGCGCTGCGCAAGGCGGCCGAGGGGGGGCGGCAGCGTACCTGGGCGTCGCTGACGCGGGCCGGGACGCGTGCGCTGGATCGCCATGTTGCGGCGCTGCGCGCGATTGTCGCCGATCTGCCCGCTGCGGCCGAATAGGGGGAAACCGCGCGTGACCAAGACCGGGCGATTGTTCGCGATCATCGACGGCCTGCGGCGCCGCCGCCGACCGGTAACCGCCGAGGTGCTGGCCGAAGAGCAGGGCGTGTCAGTGCGCACGCTGTACCGCGACATCCAGGCGCTGATCGCGCTCGGCGCCCCGATCGAGGGCGAGGCGGGGGTCGGCTATGTGCTGCGCCCGGGATTTTTCCTGCCGCCGTTGATGTTCACCGCCGACGAGCTGGAGGCGCTGGTGCTCGGCGCGCGCTGGGTCGAGGGGCGACAGGACGGCAGCCTGTCGCGCGCCGCGGGGCTGGCGCTGGCCAAGATTGCCGCGGCGAGCCCTGATGAGCTCAAGCAGCGGATCGACGAGGCGGGGCTATGGCCGGTGAACAGCCAGTGGCGCGAGACCGATGCGCGGTTGCTGGCAACAGTGCGCGAGGCGATGCGCGCCGAAAAGACGCTGCACATCGCCTATGCCGACGAAGGCGGGCGGGCGAGCGAACGCGCGATCTGGCCCGCCGCGCTGGCTTATTTCGAGGAGAAGCAGGTGATCGCCGCCTGGTGCTTGCTGCGGCAGGATTTCCGCAGTTTCCGCATCGACCGGGTGACCGCGGCGCGGATCGGCGAGGAAGGCATTGGGCGCCGCCGCGCGGTGCTGATGGCCGACTGGTGGCGCCAAAGCGGCCACGCCGCCGCCTCCTGACAGCATCTGTCAGGGAGGTGCGCTATTCGCTTGGGGGTGAGAGGCGCCGGACCGCGCCGCCGCCAAGCGAAGGATAGAACATGCTCAAGACGCATCATGGTTCGTGCCACTGCGGCGCGGTCAAATTTGAAGCCGACATCGACCTGGAAGCCGGGACGGGCAAGTGCAACTGCTCGATCTGTACCAAGAAGCGCGGCTGGAATGCGCAGGTCAAACCCGACGCCTTTCGCCTGCTGACCGACCCCGCGGCGCTGTCGGACTATCAATTCGGATCGAACAGCGCGCACCATGTCTTTTGCAAGACGTGCGGCGTCGCGCCGTTCGGTCATGGTTATGTCGAGGAGATCGGCGGGGCCTATTATTCGGTCGCGATTGCGTGTCTGGACGATCTGACGCCCGCCGAGATGGCGGCGCTGCCGGTGCAATATATGGACGGCGCGGGGAATAATTGGTGGAACCCGCCTGAGGTGACGGGGCATATGTGAGCGGTGGGTGGGTTTAAGGGTAATTCCTCCCTGTCGCGAAGCGATGGGGAGGGGGACCGCTCGCGAAGCGAGGGGTGGAGGTGCCACGACGTTTGCGCCATAGCCCCTCCGTCAGCGCTTCGCGCTGCCACCTCCCCATCGCTTCGCGACAGGGAGGATCAGGTCCGCTGGATC
>JAHJHL010000070.1 GCA_018823905.1 Alphaproteobacteria bacterium | reverse complement strand
TGTTCGGACGCGCGGACCTTGGCGCATTTAATCCATCAATTCTAATTGTTCAATTTTTGGATTATACATAGGTAATGTCTATCAATCGCGTTGCGCTCTACCATCTCGAAACGCTGCTCTGGATCGACCGGCTGGGGACATTTTCGGCCGCAGCCGAGCGGCTGAACACCACGCAGCCGGCGGTGTCGGCGCGGATGCGCGAACTGGAACAGCGGCTGGGCACCGCCCTGTTCCGCCGCGACGGGCGCGCGATGTCGCTCACCGCGGCGGGGCGCAAGCTGGTGCGCGATTGCGATCCGCTGCTGCGCGACATGCAATATGCGCTGCTCGGCAGCGGTGGTTATGGCGAGGCGAGCGGGGTGGTGCGGATCGGCGCGGGCGAGATCGCTGCGGCGAGCTGCCTGCCCGCCTTCGTCGCGGGGCTGAAGACCGACATGCCCCATGTCGGGCTCGAGATCGAAATCGACCTGACCGCCAACCTGATCCAGCAGCTGCTCACGGGGCGCACCGACATCGCCTTTGCCGCGGGACCGATTGCGCATCCGGCGCTGAAAACCAGTCCGATCGGCGAGGTCGAACTGGTGTGGCTGGCCAGTCCCGCGGTCGCGTCGGCGTTTGAAAACGGCGACACCAGCCTGCCGGTGTGGTCGCTCGCCAGCCATTCGCCGATCCACGGCCGGATGCGCGAGGCGATCGCAGCGTCGCGCATCGCGCAAAAGGCGCTCAACCTGTGCAACAATGCGCGCACGATGATCGACATCGCCAAGGCGGGCGGAGGGATCGGCATTTTCCCGCAGCCGATGGTGCGCGGCGAGGTGGCAAGCGGCGCGCTCGTCGAAATCGGGGGGATGCCCACACTCGCGCCGGTCGAGTTTCAGGTTGCAATGCGCGTTGCGGATACCGAGCCGGTGCTGACGCAGATTTTTGCGCGCGCGGCGACGCTCGACATTGCTGAGGCGGGAAGCTGAGCCAAACGGCGCGTTTCGACCAAACTCGGTCATTCGCTAGGCCGCCAACGAAGCGCCGAAACGGAAATTGATGCCAAGCGCGTTATCACCGTGCCACCCCTGCGCACTCCCTCCTTGAAAAATCCCCCATCTTCTTCAAAAGTATGAGAGATCGGTGGTCGGGGGAATAGTTGTGCTCACACAGTTTGGCTTTAGATGGTGTGTAATTGCAGTCGGCTTCGCCCTTGCCTTGATGTCAGGCCCAGCCTTGGCGAATGACGGCAGCAATACCATCATTCCTAATTTTCCACCGCTTTTGTCTCTAAATTGCGCGGTAGTCGGCCCGAAAGGTGAGCAAGGCAATATCTCGTTGGCTGTCGACGAGCGCACGGTGCCTGCGATAAAAATCTCTCTCTCGACGTTGGATTTGGATAATTTCACTGTTGAGGAAGTAACCACGATAGCGACTGAAGTTGGGGGAGACCTCGTTCGCCAGTTTCAAGTCAAAGTTCCTCTCGGCTCTTTGGCGCTACGCTTGCTGCGGAGAGGGACCGGATGGGGTGTCGAGTTGGCCCCGGTCGAGTGGTCCATACTATCTGGACCTCTTGTGACCGGCCGATGCTTAACCGTGAACGAGATGCCCGAGGGGCTGAAGCGGTACAACACGCAAACGCTTAGTCTTCCAGTTCAGGCGGTGGTCGGAATGGCACCAGAAGGGTGGGCTTGGGGTGCTGTCGAAAAGAAATGCCGTATAGTATCGTCTGATAAAATCGACCGTTCCCAGATTGAGGTTAGCGCCGAAGGAGAGCTTACCTACATCGATAGTGATGGAACGCTGTTCAAAGCCAAAATAGCGCCGCCTCTCATTTCAAGCGAATTTGGGCATGCAACGGTCTATCAGAATATGGCTCTTAACAGCGATAAGAAAGAGCTACGACTGCGATTCAATTATCGCCAAGGCCGCTTTTGGATAGACGGCGGTCGTTCGGTAGATAGAGGCGAGGCGAATTGGTTCAGGGGAGTATGCATCAGCGATCTGCCGAACTAGGTGCTCGTTAGGCAAGGCAAGCCCGGGCGACCGCTTGTGAGGCCGGCGAGATAAAGGTGCGACCGCTTTCACAAGTTTCGTCCTTAAAGCAGCCAGTCCGCTTCCCACCCCAAAGCCGACTCGCCGTCCACAGTCCCAACAACCTTTCCGCTTTCGGCTAACCCCCGCTCCGCCTATAGCGCGCCATGCTCCTTTCAGACCGTGTCCTGTTCCTCGATGGCGAGGCTCTTGTTATCGATAAGCCCGCTGGCCTGCCCGTCGACGCCCCGCGCGACGGCAGCATCAGCCTTGAGAATCATCTCGACCTGCTCAAGTTCGGGTTCAAGCGCTGGCCGCTCGCGGTGCACCGGCTCGACCGCGACACCTCGGGCTGCCTCCTGCTGGCGCGCAATCCCAAGGCGCATGGGCGTTTCACTCGCGCGTTCGAGGATCGCGAGGTCGACAAGCAATATCTGGCGATCGTCGACGGGGTGCCGGAGGCCGACAGCGGCACGATCAACCTGCCGCTGAGCAAGGTGTCGACCGCCGAGGATGGCTGGCGGATGGTCGGCGATCCGAAAGGCAAGCCGTCGATTTCGCATTGGGAAAAGCTGGCCGTCGTCGATGGCCGCAGCCTGCTGCGGTTCCGCCCCGAAACCGGTCGCACCCACCAGATCCGCGTCCACGCGCTCGAAGGACTGGGCTTCGCGCTCGTCGGTGATCCGGTTTACGGTCGCGGCGGCACCAAAACGCGCACCCTGCTCCACGCCGAACGGCTGGTGGTAAAACGTGACGTCAAGCCGTCAGTAATTGCCGAGGCGCCCTTCCCCGATAGCTTCATCGCGTTGGGATTTACCGCGCCGGAGGGAGCCGCACCGACCCGTGGCTGAGATCCCCGAAAGCGCGATTTCGGAGAAGTTTCTCGCCGGGACGGGACCGGGCGGGCAGAATGTCAACAAGGTCGCGACCGCATGCCAGCTGCGCGTCAACGTCTATGCGCTGGGACTCACCCCCGACGCCTTCAACCGATTGAAAACACTCGCGGGCAGCCGGATGACGACCGACGGCGAGCTGATCATCCTGGCGCGCCGCTATCGCACCCAGGAAGGCAACCGCGCCGATGCGCGCGAACGCCTGTCGGCGCTGATCGATGCCGCGCTGGTCCGGCCTGAACGCCGGATCAAGACCAAGCCGAGCAAGGCTGCCAAAGCGCGCCGCGTCGACAGCAAGAAGGCGCGCAGCAGCGTCAAGGCCGGGCGCGGACGGGTGCGCGGAACCGACTGAAACCCCGCGATGACCAGCCTCTACCGTCTCGACGCCCCCGCCGCCGCGATCGCAGCGGCCTTTGGTGCCGAGGCGGGCGACGACCCATGGACCGGCGATTATGTCGCACCAGGACGCCCGGCACCGGTGATCGTCAGCGACGGTCGCGGCGGCGCGCGCCGCTTTCTGCGCCCGAAGCTGTGGGGCGTGCCGCCGCCGCCGCGCGGCGACCGGCCGGTGACGCATGTCCGTAACCTGCAAAGCCCGTTCTGGATCGGAACGCTGCGTCACGCCGAACTGCGCTGCCTGATCCCCGCGACCACCTTTGCCGAGTGGTCGGGGCCAGAGGGCGCACGCCGCCAGCACTGGTTTTCGGTGCCGTCGCTGCAGATCTTCGCCTTTGCCGGCATCCACCGTCAGGGCGAGGATTGGCCCTGTTTTGCGATGCTTGCCACCGACCCCAACCGGCTGGTCGGTGCGTATCAGCCGCATGCGATGCCGGTGATCCTGCACCCCGATCAGCACGCCACCTGGCTGAGCGGCGAATGGCGCGACGCGGTGGCGCTCGCAACCCCCTTTCCGGGCCAGTTGATGACGGTCGGCGACCCCCCGCCGGTGTAGGCAGAATTCACCATGTCTCTTCACTTCGAGGTAACCACCGACGCGCTAAAAGCACGGAAATGAACATATAAGAACTGGGACCGAAACAGTGTTGGGACATCGCATCATCGAAACCAAACGACCCGCGGTCACCGGCCGCCGTGCCGAACGGGCGCCGGTGAAGGGGCGGGCGCGCTATCGCGAGCCGGGACTGAATCCCTTCGACGTCGAATTGTTCGACCTTTCGTCGACCGGCTTTCGCATGGTCACCTTTTTCCGCCCGCAGATCGGCAAGCATATCTGGGTCAACCTGCCCGGGCTGCAGCCGCTCGAAGCCGTCGTCCGCCGCGCCGATGGCAATAGCTATGGTTGTGAGTTCGTCGATCCGCTGCACCCGTCGGTGGCGAAACATTTGCAGGTGAAGCTGCGCCAGAGCTGAAAAATCCTCCCTGTGGCGAAGCCATGGGGAGGGGGACCGCCGCCGCAGGTGGTGGTGGAGGGGCGCTGACGGTGCGCTAAAGCCCCTCCGTCAGCGCTTCGCGCTGCCACCTCCCCATCGCTGCGCGACAGAGAGGATCTTTTACCGTTCCAGCAAACCCGCCAACTGGCCGATCGCGGTGCCCCAGCCCTCTTGAAAGCCCATCTCATCATGCTTGGCGCTCTCCTGGGGGGTCTTGTGCAGGACGCGCGCCGAATAGAGCGTTCCGCCGTCCTGCGCTTCAAAGGTCAGGATCGCGGTTATCGCGAGCCATGGCTCGACGGGTTGCCAGCCTTCTGTGAGGACGGTGGTGAAGACAAGCTTCTTTTCGGGCACCACTTCCAGAAAACAGCCATCGACATGCGGCTGGAAATCGCCCGCGCCGTCCTCGCGCATCCGCGTCACAAACCCGCCGCCCGGCCTGAGGTCAAGCGTGACGACCTGGCATTCGATCGGGGCCGGTATCCACCATTTCGCGAGATTCTCGGGCACGCTCCACGCGTTCCACACCGCCGACGGCGGCGCGGCGATCAGGCGGGAGATGGTGAGGGTCGTATCGTTGCTCATGATTGCTGCTCCGGGGTGGTTTGCGATTCGACAAAGTCGGCGAGGCGATCGGTGCGGCCTTGCCAGACGGCGCGTTGCTGCGAGAGCCAGCCTTCGGCGGCCGCGAGCCGTTCGGCATCGACGCGGCAGGTGCGGACGCGGCCCCGCTTTTCGGTGTGGATCAGGCCCGATGTCTCGAGCACCGTCAGATGTTTGAGGAAAGCGGGGAGGCCGATTTCGAACGGTTCGGATAGCTGTTTTACCGGCGCCGCCCCTTTGAGCAGGCGGCTGACCACGGCGCGGCGCGTCGGATCAGCGAGCGCGTGGAAGAGCGAATCGAGCGCGGTTTGTTGGTTCACCATATAGGAAACTATGCAGATAGTTTTCCAGTTGGCAAACTGAATGTGGCAAGCCATAAAAAAGGGCCGTCCCGAACGGCGGCCCTTAGTTTCTGAGGTTCGGG
>JAHJHL010000069.1 GCA_018823905.1 Alphaproteobacteria bacterium | reverse complement strand
CGCGGTTCGAGTGGAGGAAGTTCAAGAAGTGGCCCGGCCATACTTCGTGGACCGAGGTGAACATCAGGTCCTTCTTGCCGGGAACGAAGGCGTCCTGCGTCTGCTTGTCCCACGCCGGGTCCGGCGGCGAGATATAATAGACAGACGGCAAGCCTTTTTCATAAGGCCCGGGGATGTCGATATAGGCGCTATTCTGGCGATTGTACGGCGGCGATTCCTCAACCTGCGCCTGTTCGGTCCCCGGGATCGTCACGATATCCTTTTCGATCAGGAAGGCGCGAAGAGTCGGCAGTTGGCGCCGCGCTTCTGCAACCGGACCGTCGGCGGGCTTGTCCGAACTCATCTTCTTCATGCAGTCGGCGATCGTCATTCCTGCGGCGTAAGTCGCGCAGGCCGCCTTCAGCGCGTCCTGATTGCGCTTGAGGTCGGCCTGGCCGATGCGCTCCAACTCGTCGAGCGGGGTGTCGACCCCCTCGTTGGTCAAGATCATCTTGGCAAATTTGTCGGCGCCCAGCGCATAGCCATCGGCGGTTCCTGGCTGCGACCCGACATATTTCGCCAGATCGGTCATCGCCGCCCCGGCCTTTGCCGCGGCCTCGTCGAATTGCTTCTGCAGCGCTTCGTCCTTCACTTCGGCAAAGGCCGCCTTGGCGTCGCCGGTGTAATAATCGGCAAAGCCACCGAACCCGGCGGTGCCATATTTGACGAAGGTCGCGGGTAACGGCAGCTTCAGATTCGCCTTGATCTGCGCGGCGGCGGCGGGGACTTTTTCGGCATAGGCTATGAACGCCTTCATCCGCGTCGTCGCATCGGCATAGGGGCGCGCGATATAGACATTGGGGTCGAGTGCGCCGGTGTAATAGGACGGGTTTTTCTGCGCAAAGTCGGTATCGCGCAGGAAGAACAGCTGTCCCTGCGCGACGTGCACCAGATAATCGCGCTCGAACTTTTCGGCCGCGGTCATCTCGCCGTCAAAGGCCTTCGCATCGGCGATCGCCTTTTCGAGATAAGCCGCCTGTTTCTCGATCCCCTCGGGCGACCAGTCGGGCAATTGCCCGTCAAATTCATGCTTGCCCTGATAGACGGCAAAGGTCGGGTTGAGCGGGAAATAGCCAGCTAGAAACTGGTCGCGAAATTCGGTCCAGCTTGCCGCACTCGGGGCGGTGGTCGCGGACTTGTTGTCCGATGCGTTGCAGGCGGTCAGCACCAGCAGCGTCGCGGCCATGGCGGCGCCGCCAAAGCGGGCAAATTTGCGTGTCATTCGGCTATCTCCCTGGATTTCCCTGACGAGGCTTCTGGCATCCGTGCCGACCGATGGCATCCGATAATCGACGAACGGCACCAGCAACGCCACTGGACAGCGGCAAAAAGCCGGTTAGGGCGAAGCGCGATGGCGACGATCCCTCCCCCCGAAGGCGTAGAACCGGTGATGCCGGACGCGACGCCCAAAGCACCCTCGCCGCTCAGCTTTCCCGACTTTCGCTATTTCTGGCTCGCACGCTTCACCGCGGTGATGGCGACGATCGCAATGGTCGTCGTCATCGGCTACCAGCTCTACGACACCGCGCGCAGCGATTACGGTATGTCGATCAAGCAAGCGTCGTTTCAGCTCGGGCTGCTCGGTCTGTTCCAGTTCGTGCCGCTCGCCGTGTTGACCCCGGTCGCCGGTTGGGCCGCCGATCGCTTCGAACGGCGCCGCGTCGCGATCTTCTCGAACCTCATCGACCTGGTCATCGCCGCGACGCTCGGCTGGTTCACCTGGACCGACGGGCTGACGCTCTGGCTGCTGTTCGGCCTCGCGGCGCTCCACGGCGTCGCGCGCGTTTTTTCCGGCCCGGCGATGAGCGCGATTGCGCCCAATATCGTCCCGCCCGCGGTGCTGCCGCGCGCCATCGCAATGAGCAGCATCGCCTGGCAATCGGCATCGGTGATCGGCCCTGCCGCGGGCGGGCTGATCTATGCCGCGCATCCCGCAGCAGTCTATGTCTTCGCCGCCATCCTGCTGGCTATCTCCGCCTTCACGCTCAGCCGCGTGCGTCCGGTGCAGCCGCCGCCCGCCGAAGTGCGCCGCCATCCGCTGCGCGAGATGGTCGACGGACTGCGGTTCGTCTGGGTCGAACGCTTCCTGTTGGGCACGATCACACTCGACCTGTTCGCGGTGCTGCTCGCCGGGGCGACGGCGATGTTCCCTGTCTTCGCCCGCGACATATTGGACGCCGGTCCCGAAGGCGCGGGGTTGATGCGCGCTGCCGTCGCCTTTGGCTCGGTCGGCGTCGCGGTCGGCTTGGCGATCCGTCCGATCGAGCGCGACGTCGGGGTCAAGATGCTGTGGGCGGTCGCCGTCTTCGGTGCCACCACCATCGGCTTTGGCTATTCGACTAGTCTCGCCCTATCGCTCGTCCTGCTCGTCATCATGGGCGCCGCCGATATGTTCTCGGTGTTCGTGCGCGGCACCTTGATCCAGCTCAACACCCCCGACCATATGCGCGGAAGGGTCAGCGCCGCATCGGGACTCGCCATCTCGGCATCGAACGAACTCGGCGAAATGCGCGCCGGTTCGATGGCCGCGTTTATGGGACCGGTGGGCGCGGTGGTTGTTGGAGGTGCTGGCGCCATCGCCGTGACGGCGCTATGGGCTTGGCTGTTCCCCGAACTGCGCCGCGCGCGCACCTTTGCACCGCAATTCAAGGCAGGACCGTCATGAAAGCCAATTCGATCCTCGATACCATCGGCAACACGCCGCACATCCGCATGGGCAAGCTGTTCCCCGACGCCGAAGTCTGGGTAAAGTCGGAACGCAGCAATCCCGGTGGGTCGATCAAGGATCGTATCGGCCTAGCGATGATCGAAGCTGCCGAAAAGGACGGCAGCCTTCAGCCCGGCGGCACCATCGTCGAGCCGACGTCGGGGAACACCGGCATCGGCCTGGCGATGGCC
The DNA here is from genome assembly GCA_018823905.1 of Alphaproteobacteria bacterium. Taxonomy (GTDB): domain Bacteria; phylum Pseudomonadota; class Alphaproteobacteria; order Sphingomonadales; family Sphingomonadaceae; genus Sphingopyxis. The sequence continues at coordinate 1,920 of JAHJHL010000069.1, read as the reverse complement.
GCCGCGGTCAAGGGGTACAAGCTCGTCCTCGTCATGCCCGAAAGCATGTCGATCGAGCGCCGCCGCCTGATGCTCGCTTATGGCGCGACCTTTGACCTGACCCCGCGCGAAAAGGGCATGAAGGGCGCGATCGAGCGCGCGATCGAACTGGTCGAAACCACCCCCGGCGCGTGGATGCCGCAACAGTTCGAAAACGAAGCCAATATCGACGTCCATGTCCGCACCACCGGTCCCGAAATTCTCGCCGATTTCAAGGACACGCCGATCGACGCGCTGATCACCGGGGTCGGCACCGGCGGTCATATCACCGGCACCGCGCAGTTCCTCAAACAGCATTGGCCAAACCTCAAGGTGTTCGCGGTTGAGCCCGAAGCCTCACCGGTCATCTCGGGCGGCCAGCCAGCGCCGCACCCGATCCAGGGCATCGGCGCTGGCTTCATCCCGCGCAACCTGCACACCGACGTGCTCGACGGGGTAATCAAGGTCGATGCCGCCGATGCGAAAAATTACGCGCGCCGCGCCGCGACCGAGGAAGGCATGCTGGTCGGCATCTCGTCGGGCGCGACGCTCGCCGCCATCGCGCAAAAGCTCGCCGAGCTGCCCCCCGGCAGCCGGGTGCTCGGGTTCAACTACGACACCGGCGAACGCTATCTGTCGGTCCCCGATTTCCTCCCGGAGATCTAAGGCCGGACGATGCGCCCCGACGGCGATCAACCGACGTTGCCTGAAGGGCGCGACTGGCCCGGCTGGCTGTTCGCGCTGCTGGCCGCGGTCGCGATCGGGCTCGTGCTCTATGCCAGCGATCGCAGCGACGATCGCGCCCTCGGGGCGCGTCCACACCCGATTGCGCCGCCCGCCGATGTCGTCCCCGAAGTGCTGCCGATGGAATTCGCACCGGTTGCCGAGGACGACGCCCGCGCCGCCAACGCGCGCATCGCGCTGATCACCAAAGGCTTCATCGCCGCGCGCCCCTTCATCTACGCCGGCAACGGCGATGCCAAAGCCCGTGCCCGCGATTGCCTGGCCGCAGCGATGATTTACGAAGCGGGTGACGACGCCAAGGGTCAGCAGGCGGTCGGACAGGTCATCATCAACCGCGCCCGCCACCCCGCCTTCCCAAAATCGATCTGCGGCGTGGTGTTCCAGGGATCCGAGCGCGTCACCGGCTGCCAGTTCACTTTCACCTGTGACGGCGCCTTGAACCGTCGTTATTCCGATGCGGCATGGCAGCGCGCCCGCAACAACGCCGATCTGATGCTGTCGGGCGGCACCTATCCGCCCGTCGGCCTCGCCACCCACTACCACACAGATTGGGTCCGTCCCTATTGGAGCGACAGCCTCGAAAAAATCGCGATCGTCGACACCCACCTTTTCTTCCGCTGGCCGGGCTATTGGGGAACCCCCGGCGCGTTCCGCGGCGCCGTATCGGGCGGCGATGGACCCGTCGCAAAACTCGCTGCCATCTCGCCGCTCCACGCCATGGCGCTGGGCTTGCCGACCGAGCTGGCGACCGGCGTCGACGCCAATGCCGCGGTCGGCGAAGCGCGCGTCGTCGTTGGCGCGGGCGAAGCAACAGGCCGCGACACCATCTACACCCAGCTCGACCGCCGCGCCGCGCCTGAAAGCTTCGTCACCACCGCGCTCAGGCTGTGCGGCGACAAGCCCTATTGCAAGTTCATGGGCTGGACCAACCCGGTGCTCAAACCCAACAGCGACGCGATGAACGACACCCAGCGCGCCGCGATGACCTTTTCCTACCTCCGCGACGACAAGGCGGGTTTCGAAAAAGCGTTATGGAATTGCAGCGAGTATAAGCGCGATGATGCGCGGCAGTGCATGAAGCGGTAACCTAGAAGGTCTGCTTTGGGGTGGGAAGCGGACATGAACTCCTCTCCCCATGAGGGAGAGGATAGCGCAGCT
>JAHJHL010000068.1 GCA_018823905.1 Alphaproteobacteria bacterium | reverse complement strand
CTCGACTTCGCTCGACACGAACGGACCAAGGGATCGTTTTCAGATCGCTCGCTTCAAAACCGCCGTCCGCCCCTCGCTGCCAGTCAAAATCAGCGTCCCGTCCTCTGCAAAGGTCATGCGAACGGGCGCTGCCATCAGTTTGAAGAAAGCGTTTTCTTGCGTCATGCCCGGACCCGGACACGCCATTTCGGTCGCCATCAGCGGCCCCGCGGTCAGCGTGCCGTCCGCGGCCGAATAGCCCCCCGAAAAGCGGTTGCAACCCGCGCTGCCGCTGAGCCGAGCGCCGTCGAATTGCAGCGACGTCGGACGATCTTCCGCCACCGCGACCCCGCCGATCGACACGAAGGTCCAGCTCGATCCTGCCAGCGTATCGGGCGGCAAAATCTTGCCGCCGCAGCCGTTCAGCGTCTTGCCGTCGGCGACGACGCGCACCGTGTCGGCAAAGCGTCGGTCGCTCATCCCGTCGCTGCACGGCGCGGCCTTGATCACCACCGACAGCCGGTCGCTGACATAGGTGCGCCCGTTCAGCGACGGCTTGGCGCCGGGGTTCGGCACCATGATCTTGGTCGCGCCATAGTCGCCGTCGTAATTGAGCCGCGCCGGGGTGATCTCGAGTGTCCAGCCCGGTTCTGTGCCGAGTGCCATATAGGCGGCGGGTTGCTCGCCGGGAGTCTGCGGCGGCGATTGGGTCGCGGGCGCGCAGGCGGCGAGCGCGGGAAGGGCGAGCAGGGGTAACAAGCGGATCATGGGATCGTCTCCTCATCTCGTCATGCTGAACTTGTTTCAGCATCCATGGCCTGCCCTATCCCCCGGCGCGGCGCCGGTGACGGGGTCTGGCCATGGACCCTGAAACAAGTTCAGGGTGACGAAGCTACTATGGATCGGCCCGCTAAGCGAAAGCGAATTTCGCGATGCTGAACGCCGCTATTTGCGCCGCTGGTTCAGCACCTCATACGCCATCACCGCGGTCGCGACCGCGGCGTTCAGGCTGTCGGCCTTGCCCAGCATCGGCATCTTCACCCGCAGATCGGCGGCATCGGCATATTCGCCCGGCATCCCCTGCGATTCATTGCCGGTCAGGATGAAGGTCGGCGCGGTATAACGCACCGCCTGATAATCCTGCGTATCATCGCCCAGCCAGGTCGCGACGAGCTGCCCCGGCCCCTGACGCAGCCAGGGCAGGAACTCGTCCCAGCGCGCGACGACCAGCTTCTGCGTAAAGATCGCGCCCATGCTCGCGCGCACCGCTTCGACCGCATAGGGATCGGTGCTTTCGTCGAGCAAAATCAGCCCGCCCGCGCCGACCGCATCGCCGGTGCGCAGCATCGTACCGAGGTTGCCGGGATCGCGCAGCCGCTCGGCGACGAGCCAGATCGGTGCCGCATCGCGGTCGAGATCTGCGAGGGTGGTTTTGGGCTCGGCGTAGATGCCGACGACGGTCTGCGGGTTGTCCTTGCCCGACAATTTGGAGAGGATCGCGGGGGTCGTGTCGATCACCTCGCCGCCCGCCGCCAGCGTATCGGCGACTAGCGCCGCGGCGAGCGGGTGCGCGTCACCCTCCGGCCCGAGGAACAGCCACAAAGGCAACACCCCCGCCTCGCGCGCCTCGGTCGCGATGCGCAGCCCTTCGGCGAGGAATAACTCCTCGGCGCGGCGGTGGCGTTTCTCGCGCAGCAGCCGCATCCGCTTGACCAGCGGGTTCGACAGGCTTTCGATGGTGGTGCGGCGACCGGTCATCCGGTCAATCCTCGCCGAAGCTGTCCTTGACCAGCCCGACCAGTTTGAGCAGCGCGGCATCGGCGCCGTCGCCGCTGGTGTGGATCGTGATCGTATCACCCTTCGCGGCGCCGAGCATCATCAGCCCCATGATCGAGGTGCCGTTGACGCGCGATCCGCCCTTTTCGACCTCGACCGACACGCTTTCGGGCAGGCGGCTGACGAAGGTCACGAACTTGGCGCTGGCGCGCGCGTGCAGCCCGCGCTGGTTGGTGATCTCGACGGTTTCGGACACCGCGGTCACGAACCAACCCCCAGCATTTCGGAGGCGACCGAGATATATTTCTGTCCGGCTTCCTTCGCGGCGATCACCGCGGCGCGCAATTCCATCGACTTGCGCGCGCTTTCCAGCCGGATCAGCATCGGCAGATTGACCCCGGCGATCACTTCGGTGCGCCCCGATTCGAGCAGGCTGATCGCCAGGTTCGACGGGGTGCCGCCGAACAGGTCGGTCAGCATGACCACCCCGCGGCCCTCATCGACCGCGCGAATCGCATCGGCTATTTCGCGGCGGCGCATTTCCATATTGTCGTTGGGGCCGATGCAGACGGTCGCGATCGCGCGCTGCGGCCCGACGACATGCTCCATCGCGCGCACCATCTCCTCGGCCAGACGGCCGTGGGTGACAAGGACCATTCCCAGCAACGGCAAGGCTTTATCGGTGGGCATGAACTGCGAGACCCTTATGTTTTTCCAGCCGCTGCGGAAGGCGCAGACGGGGGCTTGCCCTCAAGCCCATCTTGCGGGGCAGAGTCAAGGTTGCGGTGGGTCAGCACTGGCTCATATCCGGACGCGCGCAGCTTTTGGGTCACACGCGTGGCGACATGGACCGACCGGTGGCGGCCGCCGGTGCAACCGAACGCAATGGTGACATAGCTTTTGCCCTCGATGCGGTAGCGCGGCAGCAAGGTCAGGATCAGCTTTTCGATTTGTGCGACGCTGTCTTCATAGGCGGGATCGGCCATCACATAGGCGGCGACATCGGCATCGAGCCCGGTACCGGGCTTCAGCTTGGCATCCCAATGCGGATTGCGCAGATAGCGCATGTCGAACACCAGATCGGCGTTGCGCGGCAGCCCGCGGGCGAAGCCGAAGCTCAATATATTGAGCACCGGTTCATTTTCGTCGGCGTCGCCGAAGCGCTGGCGCACTTCCTGTTGCAGGTCGTTGCTGCTGTAGTTGGTGGTGTCGATGACATGCTCAGCCCAGCGGCGCAGCGGCTCCATCATCTCGCGCTCGCGCGCGATGCCGTCGGCGGCGGGGCGATCCTCGGCCATCGGGTGGCGACGGCGCGTTTCGGAAAAGCGGCGCTCAAGTTCGGCGCCCGCGCAGTCGAGGAACAATGTCTGGACGTCGCGCCCGCCAACCTCGCGGAGTGCCTTGATCCGCTGCACGAGCAATGCGGGACGAAACCCCCGGCTGCGGCTGTCGATGCCGACCGCGAGCGGTCGCCCCGCCTCGCTGCGCTTCACCGGCGCGTCGATCAATGTTTCGAGCAGCGCGAGCGGCAGGTTGTCGACGACTTCCCAGCCCAAGTCTTCGAGCACCTTGAGCACGGTCGATTTGCCCGCGCCCGACAGACCGGTGACGAGCAGCAGCCGCGGTTCGGCGGTATCCTTCATGTCCCGTGCGCCAGGCGGTCAAGCGCCAGCATGACCTTGATCGGCGCGGAGCCCTCGAACGCCGACAGGGTCAGCGACGGTAATTCGTGCCCCGCGACCATTTCGACCGCGCGTTCGGGCGGCATCCGTTCATAGCGATCGGCGAGGCGCACCGCGATTGCCAGCGGCACCGGCGCGACCCATGCCTTCTCGACGATCCCCAGCCCGCGCACTTCCAGCTTGCCCGCCAGTTCCTCCGGTGGCCGGCACCACAGGCGCTCGCGTTCGAACCAGATGTCGCAGCGGTCGTCGGCGACCAGCCGCGCGCCGCGATCGATCAGCCGCAGCGCCAGGTCCGACTTGCCCTGTCCCGACAGGCCGAGCAGCAAAATGCCGCGGCTGCCCGCGGCGACGCAGCTCGCATGGATATTGACGATATCGGGTCGGGTCCGGCTGGGCAGCATCGCGCATGGCTTACCGGCGACGAAGCGGGGCCGCAAGGCGGCAAACTGTTCGTCGCCCCTGCGGAGGCAGGGGCCGCTGTCGGGGCCAATCTGCGCGGTGGGAAATGAGCCGACAGCGGCCCCCGCTTTCGCGGGGGCGACGGCTAGCTCGCTTCGGTCGCGCCCTCGCTCGCGGGCAGGGTGATCAACAGGCTGCCGCCCGGCTTGCCGTCGTCGCGGTCCTTGGCGTTGATCGTGCCGCTATGCCCTTCGATGATTGTCCGCGCGATCGCGAGGCCGAGACCGCTGTGGCGGCCAAACGCCTCTCCCGCGGGGCGCTCGCTGTGAAAACGGCGGAAAATCGCCTCGCGCTGTTCGGGGTCGATGCCGGGGCCGTCGTCGTCGACGCGGATATGCACCTCGTCGCCCAGCCGCGTCGCGGCGATGCAGACGAGGCCGGTGGGCGGCGAAAAACTGATCGCATTGTCGATGACATTGTCGATCGCGCGTTCGAGCCGGTGGCCGTCGCCCATCACCAATGTCGTCCCCTTGCGCGGGCGGGCGAAGGCGAGGCGCGGATGCGGTACGCCGGCGTCGATGCGTGCGGCGCGCGACGCGAGCATCGATTCGATCATCATCCCGACGTCGATCGGCTCGAACAGAGTGCGTGACAGCTGGGCATCGACGCGGCTTGCCTCGCTGATGTCGTTGACCAGCCGGTCGAGGCGGCGGACATCCTCGTCGGCGATCGCCAGCAGTTGCGCGCGCTGCTCGTCATTCTTGACGCGGCCGAGCCCTTCGATCGCCGAGCGCACCGACGCGATCGGGTTTTTGAGTTCGTGCGTCACATCGGCGGCGAAATGCTCGCCGGCGTCGATGCGCTGCCGCAGCGCCTGCGTCATGTCGGACAGCGCGCGGGCGAGCGTGCCGATTTCGTCGCGGCGGCTGGGCAGGCGCGGGACGACGACCTCGCGGGCGCGGCCCAACCGGACGCGGACTGCGGCGCGCGCGAGCCGCCGCAGCGGGCGAACGATGGTGCGCGCCAGGAACAGCGAGAGCAGCACCGAAGTGATCAGCACAATCGCGACGACGACCGCCAGACGGAAGCGTTCGGCGCGTACGGTGCGCGTGATGTCGCGCGCGTTGAGCGTCATCAGCACCACCTGCGGCGTTTCGAGGTCGACGACGCTCGCGGCGCTCAGCAACGGGGTGCGCTCGGGGACATAGCGGAAGCGGCTCGCCGCCTTTCCGCTACGCTGTGCTTCGACGACCTCGGGCCAGGCCGCGGCGTTGTCGACCGCAGGTTCGCGGAAATCGGGATAAGAGGGGGCGCCGACGATCCAGTCGATGCCGCGGTCCATCGCGCGCGCGGCGTCACGCTGCCACGCTTGCAAATTGGGGTCACGCAAGGTGTAGGTGGCGGGTCCGGTCTCAAAGCTGTCCGAAATCCGCCGTCCGTCGGCGGTGTAGAAGCGCAGCCGCGATTCGGTCGCCGCGGTAAATTCTTCGATCAGCTTGGTCCGCTGATCGGGCCGTGCCGCTTCGAGCGCGCTGTCGAGCATCGCGAGTTGGTCCTTCATCACCTCGATGCGCGTATCGACCAGCCGGCTGCGATAGGTATCGAGATAATAGAAACCGCCCGCGAGCAGCGCGACCGCCAGGATATTGACCGCCAGAATGCGCGTCGTCAGCGACCAGCGCGCCGACCAGACGAGCGGCGACTCCTCCTGCTCGGCGATGCTCGCGTCGGGTTTCAGCGCCTCAGGCATCGTCCGCAAAGCGGTAACCCGCCCCGTACAGCGTCGCGATGCCGTCGAACTCGGGATCGACCTCGCGGAACTTGCGGCGCAGGCGCTTGATGTGGCTGTCGATGGTGCGGTCGTCGATATAGACATCGTCCTGATAGGCGGCGTCCATCAACTGGTTGCGGCTGCGCACGATGCCCGGGCGCGCGGCGAGCGTTTCGAGGATCAGGAATTCGGTGACGGTCAAGGTCACATCCTTGCCGTCCCACGCGACCTTGTGGCGCGCTGGATCCATGCTCAGCCGACCGCGCGTGATCGGTTCGGCGACGGGCTCGTCGTCGCCCGCGGGCGCATTCTGGTTCAGCTCGACGCGGCGGAGGATCGCCCGGATGCGCGCGATCACCAAGCGCTGGGAAAAGGGTTTGGCGATATAATCGTCGGCGCCCATCGCCAGCCCCAGCGCCTCGTCGATCTCGTCGTCCTTGCTGGTCAGGAAGATGACCGGCAGCTGGCTTTTCTCGCGCAGCCGCCGCAGCAGCTCCAGCCCGTCCATGCGCGGCATCTTGATGTCGAACACGGCGAGGTCGGGGGGATTGTCGATCAGCGGTTTCAGCGCCGCCTCGCCATCCGAATAGACGCGCGTCACAAACCCCTCGGCCTGGAGCGCGATGGAGAGCGATTGCAGGATATTGCGGTCGTCGTCGACCAGCGCGATGGTTGCCGTCATGCTCTTTCCGTTGGGCGGGGCCGCAGGCGGGGTTAGCCGATCCCTGCTCCACCGACAACTGCCACGGATCGGCGCGATGACGCGCTGGAATCTTTTGACCTCTCCCTGCATCCTCGCTAACGCGACCCTTAATTTACGGAATCGGCGTCACGTCGGCACCCATGGTAATGCGGGCCTGCCCTTTTGCGCGGCATCCTCTGCATACCTATGCAATCGGGGCCGACGGACATGGGAAAGGCTTGAACGATGACACAGGTGGCGATCGGCAATCAGACCGTCGAAACGCAGGCGGAGGTCGCCGAAAACTGGGGCACCTCGGCGCTGATCGAGGATGCCATTCGGCACGGCGAAGGCCTGCTCGCCAAGGATGGCCCGCTCGTCGTTGAAACCGGCAAGCACACCGGTCGTTCGGCAAAGGACAAGTTCATCGTCCAGGACGCCGAGACGCGCGACACCATCTGGTGGGGCAAGACCAACGTCCCGATGACTCCCGATCATTTCGCGGCGCTCAAGGCCGATTTCTTTGCGCATATGGCGGCGCGCCCGCGGCTGTTCCGTCAGCAGCTGTTCGGCGGTTCGCAGCCCGAGCACCGCGTCGCAGTGCAGGTCGTCACCGAATTCGCCTGGCACAGCCAGTTCATCCGCACCTTGCTCGTCCGCCCGACCGCCGATGAGCTGGCGGCGTTCGCGGCCGAATATACGATCATCGACCTACCCAGCTTCCGCGCCGATCCGGCCAAGCATGGCACGCGCACCGAAACTGTCGTCGCGGTGAATTTTACCGAGAAGCTCGTGCTGATCGGCGGCACCGCTTATGCCGGCGAGATGAAGAAGTCGGTGTTCGGCATCTTGAACTATCTGCTCCCGGTGAAGGGCGTGATGCCGATGCACTGCTCGGCGAACATGGGGCCGAACGGCGACACCGCGGTCTTCTTTGGCCTGTCGGGCACCGGTAAGACGACGCTGTCGGCTGACGCTTCGCGCACGCTGATCGGCGACGACGAGCATGGTTGGTCGGACACCGCGGTCTTCAATTTCGAAGGCGGCTGCTATGCCAAGATGATCCGCCTCTCGCCCGAGGCCGAGCCCGAGATTTTCGCGACGACGAAGCGCTTCGGCACCGTGCTCGAAAATGTCGTGATCGACCCGGTGACCCGCGAACTCGATTTCGACGACAACAGCCTCGCCGAGAACAGCCGCGGTTCGTACCCGATCGACTTCATTCCGAACACGTCGGAACAGAATATGGGTCCGGTGCCGCAGAACATCATCATGCTCACCGCCGACGCCTATGGCGTGCTGCCCCCGATCGCAAAGCTGACCCCCGATCAGGCGATGTATCACTTTCTGTCGGGCTACACCGCGCGCGTCGCCGGGACCGAAATCGGCGTGACCGAGCCCGAGGCGACCTTCTCGACCTGTTTCGGCGCCCCCTTCATGCCGCGGCATCCTTCGGTGTACGGCAATTTGCTGAAAGAGCGCATTGCCAAGGGCGGCGTCCAGTGCTGGCTGGTCAACACCGGCTGGACCGGCGGCATGGCGACGATGGACGGCATCAAGCGGATGCCGATTAAGGCGACCCGCGCGCTGCTCAATGCGGCGATCGACGGAAGCCTGAACGACGCCGAATTCCGCAAGGATCCGAACTTCGGTTTCATGGTTCCGGTTGCCGTTCCGGGCGTCGACAGCGCGCTGCTCGACCCGCGCGAAGCCTGGGCCGACAAGGCCGCCTATGACCGCACCGCGCAGGTGCTCGTCGGCCAATTCATCGACAATTTCGCGCAATTTGCGGACCATGTCGATGAAGGCGTCCGCCAGGCGGCACCGCAGGCCGCCGTCGCAGCATAACTTGCCCGGATAACTTCCGGGTGGCAATTCACCCGGAAGGACCGGACAATGACCACCGAATATTCGCCGCGCCCGTTCGAGCGCGATTCCGACATCCGCGCGCTGGGCGAGGGGCTGCTCGCCTGTACCCTGCCGCGCGAGGCGTGGACGCACGAGGCGCATCTGGCCGCGTGCCTGTGGCTGCTCACCGAGCGCCCCGACATCGACATCGACGCCGACATCGGCCCCATCATCCGCCGCTTCAACGAAAGCGTCAGCGGGGTGAACGACGACCACAATGGCTATCACGACAGCATCACACGCGCCTATGTCGCCGGGGTGCGGCTGTTCCTGACGGAGACCGCCGAGACGGGCCTGACCGCGCGCGTCAACGCGCTGCTGAACGCGTCGATGGGGCGCCGCGACTGGCCGCTGCGCTTTTACAGCCGTGAGCTGCTGTTTTCGGCGGCGGCGCGGCGAGGGTTTGTCGAGCCGGATCTGGCGCCCTTGCCGAGCCAACGTGCGATCAGCCTTGAATGAACGCTGTGTCCCCGCGAAGGCGGGGACCCATCACCGGCCGGTTCAATATGGCGCCGGCCGGTGATGGGGTCCCGCCTTCGCGGGAGCGCATGGCTTGGTCAATCAGGGACGATCATGCGCTAAAGCGACATGCCCGGCGTCCAGCCGCTTTCGGCCAGAAAGGCGGCGGGATCCTGCATCTCGATGATCTCGCGCAGCGCCGCCTTCTTGTCGGCCGACCGCGCATAATGCGCCTTGGCGACGCGATAGCCGACCCAATAGCCCAGGTCGCCCGGCCAGCCGTCGCTGCCCTGCTGGTTATAGAGCCAGCGCGACCCGATCGCGACTTCGTCCTTTTCGGCGAGGAAGGCGGTTTCCAGCTCGGCTTCGCGGCCCTTCGTCCATTTGTGGAGCAACGGAAAACCGACCGAGCCCGAAATTTGCTCGGCGACGAACTCGGCAGCACCTTCGACCAGCGCGGCGTGAAGCACCGTCTCGTCGCGGCTTTCGGTCTGCGCCAGCGGTTGCTGCGCGTGGATATATTCGTGCGCGATGACATGCACGAAGCGATCCTCGTCGTTTGCCTCGATAAATTTGGCCGAGCACAAGGCTTCAAGCCCGACATAAAGCCCCTTGGCATTTGCCGCTGCGGCGGGCGTGCCGCGGCTGATCGCAATTGTGATCGATGGGAATATTGCTTTTGGGTAGAGCTCCGCCAATCGGTCGGTTGCGGCGGTCAAGCGGCCGCGAACATTGCCGAGCGTGTTGGCGCAACTCCGTGCGTCGCGGTAGAGATCGGGCTTCTCGCGCAGCGCCTTTGCCACGCGTTCGGGCGTGATCCGGCGCATCGCCATGAACTCCACAAGCCCCGGTGACGGGGTGGCGAGATAGCGCGCGGCAAGCGCGTCGGGGTCCGATGCGAATTCTGGGTCGTCGTACAGCGCAAAGAAGCGTTCGACGTCGGACGTGTCGATCACTACGCGCGGCGTCGCAGCGGGGCTATCGGTAGCGTGTCCAGTCGCGGCGGCGGCCAGCGCTGCCGCAAGCGCAAAGGCTGCGATAGCACGGCGCTTCACGTTTTCGCCCCCGCCACATAGGCGGCAACATTCTGCGCCAGCACGTCGAGCGGGACGTTGCCGCCCTCGACCACGACATTATTGAAATCGCGCAGGTCGTATTTCGGCCCCAGCGCTGTTTGCGCCAGCCCGCGCTGCCGCACGATCTCGCTATGGCCGACCTTGTAGCCGCACGCCTGTCCGGCCCAGCTGCAATAGCGATCGACCTCGCTCGCGACCTCGAGCGGGTTCGAGCCATTTTCCTTGACGAAAAACTCGACCCCCTGTTCGCGCGTCCAGCGTTTCGCATGCAACCCGGTATCGACCACCAGACGGCAGGCGCGGAAGGCCAGCGACTGGAGATAGCCGAGCCGCCCGACCTCGAAATCATCGTAGAGACCGAGCTCGTCAGCGAGCTGCTCGGCATAGAGTGCCCAGCCCTCCGAATAGGCGTTGAACGCCAGCATGGTGCGGATCAGCGGCATCTGGTTGGCATATTCGCCCTGCCACACATGCCCCGGGATCGCCTCGTGCATCGTCAGGTCGGGCAGCGAATATTTGCTGTGCAAATCGGTGGTGCGCAGGTTGATCCAGAATTTCCCCGGAATGCTGCCGTCGATCGACCCCGCGCCGCCATAAGCCGCGGGCGCGCCGGGTTCTTCGGCGAGCGGCAGGCGCTTCACCTCGACATTGCCCTTCACCAGCGTGCGGAACGCGCGCGGCAGTTCGGCGCGGATCTTGCCGAGCCAGGTCTGGATATAAGCGACAATCTCGGCGCGGCCGGCGTCGTTGTCGGGGAATTTATAGCGCGGATCGCTGGCCAGCGCGTTCATCCGGTCGCCGACCGAGCCTTGGTTCAGCCCAAGCTTTTTCAGGATCGGGTCCATCTGCCCATGCAGCGCGGCCAGCTCGTCGCGGCCCATTTGGTGGACCTCGTCCGGGGTCATCCGCGTCGTGGTGCTGGCGCGCAGCCCCCACGCATACCATTCGTCGCCGCCCGGTCGCGCCCACATCCCCGCGTCCATCGTCGCCTTGGTCCGCTGCGCCTTCAGTTCGGCGAGCTGGCGTTCGAGCGCCGGGACGACTGCGCCGCGCGTGATCGTTTCGGCGCGCGGTCCCCAATTACCGTCGATTTTGCCCTCGCGCGTCCGTTTGGCGAGGCTTTCGACCAGCCCGCCGCCGGTGCGCGCATCGGCCAGGCTCGCCTCCATCTGCTTGACCGCCTTGTCGATCAGAAAGGCGGGGGCGATCATCCCCTGGCCGCCCGCCGCCTTCAGCCGCTCGGTCTCGCCGTCGAGCACGCTGGGATAGGCATTGAGGCGCGAGAGATAGGCTTCGGCATCGGCCGCGGTCTTGACCGGATGATCGCTGTCGAGGAACTTCGGCACGTCGAGATAGGCGCCGACATTCTGGATCACGACATAGGGGGTGTTGCGCCAGCCGCCGACCGCAACGTCGCCATAGGGCAGAGCAAAGCCGTCGAGCGCGACGCCATAGGCGCTTTCGACCACCGCGAGGCTGGTGCGCGTCTTGTGATCGATGCGTTCGGTGCCGCCCGTCGCTTCAAAGGCGCGGACGCGTGCGATGTCGGCCTTCAGAGTATTGGCGACCGCCTGTTGCCCGGCGGCAGAGCGATCGGACAGCTTGCCGCGTTCGGCGGCACGCGCGCCGGTGTCGATGCCAAGCGACGTTGCGCCCTCGGGCGACAGCGCGAGCAGATTGTCGGCGATCGAGGCGAGCAGCGCTTCGGCGGCGACCTGCGGCGTCGCGTCGGACGGGGGCAGGGCCGCCGTCGCGCCTGGGCCACGGCTGCACGCCGCGAGCGCAAGGCTTGCCGCGCCGGTGCCGAGCGTAGCCATCGTCTGGCGGCGGGTGAACGGGGTGGACAGGCTCTGATGCACGCGGCGGCTCCCTTGCGACTTCGTTTCTGCGGAAACCTGTCTAAGCACGCACACGCGTTGGTCAATGAGCCGACGTAAAAGCCCCTCCCCTTCAGGGGAGGGGTTGGGGTGGGGTCCATCGAACTTGCGCAAGGCCAATGGACCCCACCCGCTGCGACTAAGCCTGCAAGCTGGCAAGTCTCGCTGCCGTCCCCTGAAGGGGAGGGCGTAACCGGATCAGTCGGTCAAGTCGGCGGGCACCTTGCCGCCGTTCGCGGCGAGTTCGCGCATCACCGCCTTGTGCAGCCAGATGTTCATTTCGGCGCTGCCGTCGAGGTCGCCGGTGTAGCCGAGCTCGGTCGCGAGTTCCTTGCGGTTGGCGAGGCTCGAATCGATGCCGAGCAGTTTCATCAGGTCGACGATCGAGGTGCGCCAGTTGAGGTCTTTGCCCGCTGCTTCAGCGGTCAGGATCGCGTCGACATCGACCTCGGCGGGCGGAGCAGCTGCGGCGGCCGCCATCGCGTTGGTCGCGGCGTCGAGTGCGCTGCCGATCGGGCTGGGCGCGATCGGCGTTACCGGTTGTGCCGCGACCGCCTTCTTGCCGAAAATCGCGTCCTTGATGCTGCTGAAAATGCCCATGATTTAACTCCCACTATAGCGCGACCGAGCCCGGAAAGGGCGAGTCGGTTGGTCGCAGGCTAGGACTATGCATCTGAAAATGACAGCCAAATGAACGACTCGTCCTCTGCCACCGTGCTGTTATAGTTGTCGGTGCGGGCGTGGTCCGATCTGCGCCGGAGTGGGAGATTAGCGACGTGAACCTGACCGACATTTTGGCGCAGGCTGGCGGCATCGAATCGATGGCGAAAGATCTGGGCATTCCGCCCGCCATGGCCAAGCAGGGTGCCGAAGCGCTGCTTCCCGCAATCCTCGGCGGGTTCAAGAAACAGGCGCAATCGGGCGGCATCGAGGGGCTGGGCGGGCTGCTCGGCCAGCTCGGCGGCGGCGGTTTGCTCGATTCGGTGCTGGGGTCACAGCCTACTCCAGTCGCACCCGGCAACGAGGTGCTCGGCCAGATTTTCGGATCGAAGGACGTCAGCCGCACCGTCGCAGGGCAGGCAGCGACTCAGACCGGCCTCGATTCGGGGCTGCTCAAGAAAATGCTGCCGATCCTCGCGATGATGGTCGCGGGCTATATGGCGAAGCAGGGTGGCCAATCGCAGGGCGGCGGCGGCCTGGGTGATCTGATCGGCGGCGCGCTCGGTGGTTCGGGCGGCAGCGGCGGCCTCGGCGGCATGCTCGGCAACGTGCTGGGCGGCGCCATGGGCGGGGGCGCAGCACCGGCGGCCGCTGGCGGCGGCGGCGGGCTGGGCGGCTTGGCCAACATGCTCGACCTGAACGGCGACGGCAATCCACTCGACGACATCATGGGCATGGCGAGCAAGCTGGGACGCTGACGCGTGGGCACCCCCCTCCGCGTGGAGGGGCTGTACTCTATTTACGCCGCCTGCAATCGCCAGTCGTCGCGCATTTCGGCGGGCCATCGCGGTTTGCCTAGCATGGCGACCGGGTCGTCGGCGTCATCCTTGTCATTGCCCGGCGCCGCGATGGCGCGCGAATATTCGATCGTCGGCGCAGGCGTGCCGCGCCCCCGGCTGGCGCGAACGATTTCGCGTCCGGTCGGCCGGAAGCCGAGCTTGCGCAGCACCGATCCCGAGGCCGGGTTGTCGATGAAATGCGACGCCACCAGATTGCGGATGCCCATCGTGCGCGCCAGGTCGATCATGTGCCGACCGGCCTCGGTCGCATAGCCAAGCCCCCAGAACGGCCGCGCAACCCAATAGCCGAGCTCGACCGAGCCGTCGTCCATGCGGTCCATGCCGATGCAGCCGATGATGCGCGGGTTGCTGGCGGTGCGCTGGACCATCAGGAAGCGGCTGGGGCTGGCGCTCGACCAGCTCGCCAGAAATGTCCGGGCATCGTCCTCGCTATAGGGCCAGGGCGCGCTGGCGAGGTTGCGGACAATCATTTCGTCGCCAATCGCCCGGGCCAGCGCCGGGGCATCTTCCTGCCAGCCGGGCCGCAGCAACAGTCTTTCGGTACGCGCAAACATCTTATCACTCCCAATTGCCGCCGCCTTGGCGCCCGATGGTGACGCTTTGACGACATTCGTTGTGGAGGGAGATGGATGGCCCGATTTTCACGCCCGTTCCCGATAAGGGGCCGCCAAGTCGCGGACAATGGGCAAGAAAAAAGGGAGTCCGGGGTGACCCGTCTCCCTCTTTTCGAACTTTGTTTCCGCTGCGAGCGGAAAGGACCGTTCCGGGTCATCCCTTGGTGGGCGACCCGTGCAGATCGCTCTTTATTCGGCGGCTTCCGCCATGACGTCGACCGACACAAATTTGCGGCCAAGCTTGCCGTTGTGGAATCGCACATGGCCTTCGGCGGTTGCGAACAGCGTGTGGTCCTTGCCCATGCCGACGTTGGCGCCCGGATACACCTTGGTGCCGCGCTGGCGCACGATGATGTTGCCGCCGATCACTTCCTGACCGCCGAACTTCTTCACGCCAAGGCGGCGGCCGGCTGAGTCGCGACCGTTGCGCGATGAACCGCCTGCTTTCTTATGTGCCATGACTGATGCTCCTTA
Source organism: Alphaproteobacteria bacterium (assembly GCA_018823905.1). Taxonomy (GTDB): domain Bacteria; phylum Pseudomonadota; class Alphaproteobacteria; order Sphingomonadales; family Sphingomonadaceae; genus Sphingopyxis. The sequence continues at coordinate 17,058 of JAHJHL010000068.1, read as the reverse complement.
ATTCGTTTCAGGGGCCGAGCCGCGTTGCCGCGCTCAGGCGTCCTTCTTGGGGGCTGCCTTCTTGGCAGCGGGCTTCTTTGCGGGGGCGGCCTTCTCGGCAGCGGCTTCCGACTTCGGAGCAGCAGCCTTCTTGGGCGCAGCTTCCTTCTTCGGTGCAGCTTCCTTAGCGGGAGCAGCCTTGGCTTCGGTCGCCGGAGCGGCTTCGGCCTTCGGTGCGGCTTCCTTCTTCGGCGCGGCCTTCTTGGCTTCGCCGACGGCCAGGATGCGCAGCAGGGTCAGCGACTGGCGGTGACCGTTGCGACGGCGATAGTTATGCCGACGGCGCTTCTTGAACACGATGACCTTTTCGCCGCGCGTCTGCGCGATGATTTCGGCCGAAACGACGAGGCCATCGGCGCTCTTCACTTCGCCGCCGTCACCGGCCAGCAGGATGTCGCCCAGCGACACGGTGTCGCCAGCTTCGCCGTCGATCTTTTCAACGGCGATCTTGTCTCCAGCGGCGACGCGATACTGCTTGCCGCCCGTGCGCACGATTGCGAACATGGTCTTCCATCCAATCAAAAAACTAAATCACCCGCGCACCAGTCACCCACCAAGGCAGGCGATTTTTCCGGCATGCGGGAAAGTCAGCGCCACTAGCGAGCCAGCGCTTCGCTGTCAACCGCCAAATCCCGTGCTTTTCGAGCGAAAAGCGGGTCAGAAGCCGAATGACACGGCGCACCGCCGATTCGGTACTTGCTGCCTTGCGCCAGCACCCATATCAGAGGCGGCGATGAAGCGCACCCTTCTTACTCTGTCATTGGCCGTTGCCGCCTCTTTGTCGCTTTCGGCCTGTGCTGCGGCGCAGAATACCGGCGCGCCGTCGCTCGCCAAACGGCCGGTCGAGGGGCGATTCGATGTCGCGCCGCCTGCCGTCATCGTTGCCCCGCCGGGGCCGCTGCCCGCGGATCTGGGCGGACGGCTGGCGCGCTGGGAAGCGGACGCCGCGGGTGCGCAGCAAGCCTTCGCCGCCGAGCGCAATGCGACCGCATCGCTTGTGTCCGCTGCCGCGGGTGCGTCGGTCGCCAGCGAGCGCTGGGTCGTCGCGCAGCAGGCGATCTCGCGCCTTACCGCAACCCGCGCCCCGCTCACCGCCGCGCTCGCCGACATCGACCGGCTGTACCTCGACCGCAGCGTCGAGGATGCGATCGACGGCCTGCCCGAAATATACGCCCTGCGTGATCGGCTCGCCGATACGGTATCGACGCAAGACGCTGTGCTGGAGGCGCTGAGCGGTCAGTTGCCGGGGCAGTAGATAATAATCCCCCCTGTCGCGAAGCGATGGGGAGGGGGACCGCTCGCGAAGCGAGTGGTGGTGGGGCGTTGCGACGGTAGCTCATGGCCCCTCCGTCAGCCCTCCGGGCTGCCACCTCCCCATGGCTTCGCCACAGGGAGGATCAAAGTCGACGCTATTGATTCAACCCATGCTTCTTCAGCGCATGGCGGATCTGGTCGTAGCTGAGCCCCAGCGCCTCCGCCGCGACCTTTTGGTTGAAGCGGCAGCGCGCCATCGTGTCGGACAATATCTGGCGCTCATAGGCGTCGACCGCAGCGCGCAGGTCGCTGATCGGGCCGGTGGGCATCGCGGTCGATGCAGGCGCGGCTTCGGCGGGGGCGGGGGATGCGCCGCCACCGTCGGCCTTCGCCGCCGCTTTGCGCACCACTGGCTGCCACGGACTGGCGAACGGATCGAAGCTTAGCGCATCGACGGGCTTGTCGCGATCAGGCCAGCGATAAATTGCACGCTCGATGACGTTGCGCAGTTCGCGGACATTGCCCGGCCAGTCATGCCCTTCCATCGCGGCGAGCGCGCGCGGGCCGAAGCCCGGCCATTCTTCCCAATCGAGCACCGTCGCCATGCGCTGGCCGAAATAAGTGGCGAGCACCTCGATGTCGCCCTCACGCGCGCGCAGCGGGGGCAGGGTGATCACCTCGAACGACAGCCGGTCGAGCAAGTCGGCGCGGAAGCGGTTTTCCTCGACCAGCGCGGGCAGATGTTCGTTGGTCGCCGCGACGATGCGGACATCGACGCGGATCGGGCGCGACGAGCCGACGCGCGTCACCTCGCCATATTCGACCGCGCGCAGCAGCCGTTCCTGTGCTCCCATCGACATCGTCGCCAGTTCGTCGAGGAACAATGTGCCGCCATCGGCTTCCTCGAAACGCCCCGCGCGGGTGCGCGTCGCACCGGTAAAGGCGCCCGCCTCGTGCCCGAACAATTCGGACTCGATCAACGTCTCGGGCATCGCTGCACAGTTCAGGATGACATAGGGGCGGTCCCAGCGCGTCGACAGGCGGTGGAGGCGTTCGGCGATCAGTTCCTTGCCGGTGCCGCGCTCGCCGATCACCAGCACCGGCCGGTCAAGCGATGCGGCGAGGCTCGCGCGTTCGACCGCGTCCTGAAACGCCGCCGACTGGCCGATAAATTGGGTCTCGCGCTCCATTCCCAATCATTGGCAAATTTTCCCGCTCGATGGCAAGTCAATTCGATCGCGGAAGTGATTTGCACGTGAAGTTGCGCGGATTTGCGCGGCTTGGCGCAATTGGCACGGTGTCTGCATTGTTGGATACGAGCCGGGCAAAACTGTTCCGGTGCAGCGAAAAACCACAGGAAGGTTAGACCATGAAGTCGATGTTTGCCCAAGCCGCCACTTTCGTGCTGAGCACGGCCGGAGCGCTGGCCATTCTCGTCGGAGCGATCGACCAGCCGCAGGTCGCGGCCAGTGCCACCGGCGTTCACGCCGGCCCGCTGGTTGCCGCTGTCATGTCCCCGGCGGTCAGCGCTTTGGCCTGACCGGCACTGGTGCCGGGGCACTCTCCCCCTTGCCCCGCCCCGGCACCAGCCTTTTACAAAAAGACCTAGGTCTCCAGATTTCGACAGGAGTTTTTCAGATGGGTATTTTTTCACGCACCCGCGACATCATCGCCGCCAACGTCACCGACCTGCTCGACCGGGCCGAAGATCCCGAAAAGATGATCCGCCAGATCATCTTCGAGATGAACGAAACGCTCGTCGAAGTCCGCGCTTCCGCTGCCCGCACGATTGCGGACCAAAAGGAAATGCGCCGTCACATCGCCAAGCTGGAAAGCCTGCAGGACAGTTGGAAGGAAAAGGCCGAACTCGCGCTGTCGAAGGACCGCGAAGACCTGGCCACCGCCGCGCTGGTCGAAAAGCAGAAGGCCGGCGATATGGCCGAACGCCTGAAGGTCGAGATCGCCGTCCTCGACGACGCGCTCAAGGGCTATGAGGACGACATCGCCAAGCTGCAGAAAAAGCTCAGCGAAGCGCGCGCCCGCCAGTCGAACGTCTCGACCCGCCTCGAAAGCGCCGAGAACAAGTTTAAGCTGCGCGAAATGACCAACGGCGACCGCGTCGAAGATGCCTTCTCGCGCTTCGACATCCTCGAACGCCGCGTCGACGAAGCCGAAGGCCGCGCCGATGCGCTGAACCTGGGTTACAAAAAGTCGCTCGACGAAGAGATCGCCGAACTCCAGGCCGCCGACAAGGTCGCCGACGAGCTCGCCGCGCTCAAGGCCGCGCACGCCAGCAAGCAATAAGGAACCAGACCGATGGAAGAAATCATCATCGTCCCGATCGTCATCGGAACGCTCTTCCTCGGTCTGCCCTGGCTGATCCTCCACTACATTACCAAGTGGAAGCAGGCCAAGACGCTGACCGGAGAAGACGAGCAGCTGCTCGACGAATTGTACGACACCGCGCGCCGGCTGGAAGGCCGCCTGCACACCGTCGAACGCATCATCAGCGCCGACCATCCCGACTTCCGCCCTGCGGTGCGTAGCGATGAAGAACTGGCGCAACTCGAAAATACCAGCCGGAGGAACTGAGATGTCTGCCAGCCGCACGAAATTCTACCTCGACAAGCAGAACGCCAAATGGAGCGGCGTATGCGCCGGGATCGCCGATTACAGCGGTGTCGACGTCCTCTGGGTCCGCGTCGGCGCGGTGCTGCTCACCTTGATGGGGGGCTTTCCCTGGACGCTGATCGCTTACTGGATGGTCGCCTGGATGGGCACGCCGAAACCCTTCGCGCTCTATGGCTCGCGCGAAGAAGCGAAATTCTGGCAGGGGGTGCGCAGCAACCCGACCGCATCGACCCGCGACATCAAGTCGCGCTTCCGCGACATCGACCGCCGCCTGGCCGACATCGAACAATATTACACCAGCCACAACCGCCGCCTCGCCGACGAGATCGACGCCCTCCGTTAATTCGGGGTGCTGAGCGGACGAGCTGATACGCAACAGGGAGAAGACAGATGAATTTCGGTGGTACCGGTTTCGTCCTCGCCATTATCGCATTGTCGATCGGCGGCTGGATGTTCACCACCTGGATCCGCGCCAAGCACGGCTATCCGGTTGAAAATGAATGGGGCGGCACGGTTCATCGAACCGACCCCGACGCTGATCGAAAAATCGCGCTGCTGACCGATGACAATGCCAAGCTGGCGGGCCAGGTCAGCCGATTGGAAGAGCGGATTTCGGTGCTCGAACGCATCGCGACCGAAACCAACGGTCAGGCGGCGCAGCTCGCCGACCAGATCGACCGCCTGCGCTGAGGGGACACACCATGAATTTCGATACCATCAACGCCCTTGCTCCCGTCGCCGCCATCATCGGCATCATGACGGTCGGCGGTTGGGTCTTCACCACCTGGCTCCGCGTCAAGAACGGCTATCCGCTCGACGGCGCCTGGGGTCAGGCGGTCTATCCCAAGACCAGCGATGAGGCGATGGAACGTGTCAAGCTGATCAGCCAGGAAAATGCCCAGCTGCGCGCCGAACTCGGTTCGGTGAAGGATCGCCTTGCGGTGGTCGAGCGCATCGTCACCGATGAGGGCAGCCGGCTGAGCCACGAGATCGAGGCGCTGCGGCGCCCGGCGAACTGAGGAGATAGGCGATGAGCGGTGGTTTCGTTCTGGGATTTTTCTTCATTGTCGTGGGTATCCCGGTCATTCTCGGGATCGGCGGCGACATGTATAAGCGCCACCTGAAGTTCAAAGAAAAGCAGCTGACGCTGCTGTCGAACGAAACCGCCGAGAAGGCCGCACAATATGCGGCGCACACCGAAAGACTGGAGGCACGCGTTCGCGTTCTTGAACGCATAGTGACCGACCGTGGCATCGAAGTGGCCGACGAAATCGAACGACTGCGCGACGCCCCACTGAACTAAACTGAAGCAACGATAAGAAAATACGGAAGGATTCCCCCATGAACCCGTTTGAAATGGTTATCGGCATTGTCCTGATCGTCACCATCGGCAGCGTCATCCGCGCCAAATATGGCGTCCGCCGCGACAACAAGGGCAACGAGTTTTTCGCCGCCCCCGCCGACAATGCCGAGACCAAGGCGCTGCAATCCGAAATCCGCGCGCTCAAGGACCGCATCCAGGTGCTCGAACGCATCGCCACCGACCACAACCGCGCCGTGACGCTCGATGAGGAAATCGAACGGCTGCGCGACCGGTCGCCCTCCTGACGACCGTGACGAAGAAGGAGCCGCATCATGGCCACCATTACGTCTGATCTTGCCACCAACCTGATGGTCAGCGCTGTCGCGCTGACCGCCCTGACCATCATGAGCCTGGTCGCGCTGCGCGGCTGGCGCGAATGGATCCAGCTCAAGCGCGACGAACTCGCCGCGGGGCATGTTTCCGTCACCCACGACGCCACCGTCCCGCACGCCGGGTCGCGCATCGAGATCGCCGACCTGAAAGAACGGCTGCGCAAGCTTGAGGCGATTGCAGCGGGGGTCGACCTCTAAGCGGGAAAAACCGTTCGCATCGAGCGAAGTCGAGATGCCGATCGGCCTTGTGCTGACTTGACGGGTGTCTCGACTTCGCTCGACACGAACGGGCATTTTAGGCCTGGCGCTCTTCCCCCGCCGCCCCAAATCTGCCACTGCGCCGCCATGCGCAGCCTGTCCGACATCCACGACGAATATGACTTCCTCGACGGCGACGATCGGTATCGCCTGCTGATCGAACTGGGCCGTGAACTCGAACCGATGCCGGGCGCGCTCAAGACCGACGCGACGCTGGTCCGCGGATGCAGCGCTAGCGTCTGGGTCTATCCGGTGCCGCAGGCGGACGGCCGCCTGCACTTCCTCGCCGACAGCAATGCCGCGATCACCAAGGGCATCGTCGCGCTGGTACTGGCCGCGGTGCAGGACAAACCCGCCGCCGAAGTCGCCGCCATGGACGTCACCGCCGCGCTCGCCCCGTTCGACCTTACCCGCCAGTTGTCATCGAACCGGACGCAGGGCGTCCCTAACATGATTGCACTGGTCCAGGACACCGCAAGGCGGATTGCCGCGGGTTGAACTCGTCGCCGCTTGGCTTGGCGTCGAGATAGGAAGCTGTCGTTCCCCACTTTCGTCATCCCGGACCTGATCCGGGATCCATAGCCGCGCCGTCGTCGTGGATCCCGGATCAGGTCCGGGATGACGATGAAAGAGAAGTCGCAATCGATCGCTATCTGCCAAAAGAAAGGGCGCGGGAGTTGCCTCCCGCGCCCTGTTTTCTTGCCTGTCTGCGCGATTTAGAAACCGACAGTCAGCGTACCGCTGATCGTGCGCGGTGCACCGATCTGGGCGTTCGGTGCCGACGTGCCCTGCGACAACGATGAGTTGAAGTTGCCGACATAGAGCGTGTCGAACAGGTTGTAGACATTGACCTGGAAGAAGGTCTTGTCGTTCAGCCCCAGGAACTCGAGATTCATACGAGCGTCCAGATTGACCAGCCAGTAGGCATTGGTCTTGGCCGGATAGACCTGCGCACCGCCAAAGACCAAGGGCAGATTGGTGTCATAAAGATACCGTCCGCCCGTGCGCTTCGCCGTCACACCCAGTTCAACCGGACCGAGCGTACCGCGCGCCGAACCGCCGAAGGTGTAGGCGGGAGCACCACCTTCACGCTTACCGGCAGTGGGCAGGAACGCGTTAGCGCCCGACCGGACATCGTTCTTGATTTCCGATTCCAGATAGGAACCGAAGACATAGAGCGCGAGTTCGGGGATCGGCTGGTAGGCGATGCTGCCATCGATGCCATATTTGTCGACCCGACCGAGGTTGCGATACAGAGTACGCTGCGTTTCTTCATCGAAAGCCGAAGCCAGACGGTCCTGATAGCGGGTATACCAGGTCGAAACCTGCGCTTGGATCTTGCTGGAACGATAGCGAATGCCGAGGTCGAAGTTGTTGGTCGTTTCGGGGCTCGGGCGCGCCGACGGGGTATTGGCCGGGAAGAAGAACGCATTGTACAGCGCGTCCGTACCCGGAACCTGCAAGCCCTTCGAGTAGTTGCCGAACACCGAGATCTGGTTGCTGATCTTGTACAGCAGGCCGACGTTCGGCAGGATTTCGTCATACTTCAGCACGCGCTGCTGCGGACCCTGAACCGTGGGATTGGCAGCCTGATAAGTGACATTGCGCGGATCGTCCTGGCCGAAGCAGTCGACGAAGCCGGTGTCGCTGGTGGTGAAGCAATAATTGTTCAGGTCGCGCTTGAAGAAAGGTGCGCGAATGCCGAGCGTCGTGACGAGGCTGCCGTCCAGGAATTCGCCGCGATATTCACCCGATACCTGCGACAGAATCGCGTAGGAGAGACGGTCACGCTTTTGCAGCACGGCTCCGGTGACATCGGTCTGCGGGTCATTGACCGGGAATACGTCGAACGGCTCGCCGTTAAACTGGAGCAGGCCGACTTCACCGGTCTGCCGGTGGCGGGCGCGGTCATAGGTGAAGCCAACGCGCACGGTATGGTTCTCGGCGATATCCCAGCGCAGGTTGGCGATCACGCCATAACGATGCGTCTGCGTCTGGCTGGGGGCCAGCATCGAGATTTCGTCTAGCAGATCGCCGTCGCCGTTAAGGTCCATACCGAAATAGGGACGGCCGCCGATGTACCCCGAAAGACCATTCTGAAGCCGTTCGCGCACGTTAACCGTGCCGCCGCCATTCGCTTTGACATATTGATAGCTTGGATCAACCGTCAGAACGACGCCCTCGGCCAGCGTGAACTTCGACGCGCCGCGGATGTTGCCCGTGTTTGACGGGTTGTAGCGACGATCGAACTCGGTGCCGCAGCCGTTCGTCAGCTGTGCGCCGGGGCCTGATGCGGTGCTGACCGTGCAGGGGAAGTTGATCAGATATTCGCGTTCATCATTGTCGAGCGGGAACCGGTTGCCCGAACCCGAACCGACGACGCGGTTGGCGTCGAGGCGCAGCGGAACCGAGCCGAAGAAATTGTTGCGGTTCTCGTTGTAGTGACCGGCGACCGAAATGAAGTCGCCATTGTCACCCAGGGGCTGCCAGACGCGGGCGTTGAACTGCTTCTTGCGAACGCGGCCATAATTGTTGAACGGATTGTTGTTCGACGCCGTCGAAGCAGCAAAAAAGGCGCGAGTGCCAAAGGGCGTGAATTCGCCGGTATTCACCATGCCGAAAATACGGAAAAATTCGAACTCGCCAGCTGAACCTGACAGCTTGACGCCGAATTCTTCGGTCGGGACCATGGTACGATAATTGACGGTCGAACCCGTCGCTGCGGCGGTGGGGCTGTCGACGTCGGTCGTGCCAAGGTTGACGTTGACCTGCTCGATCAGTTCGGGGTCGAGCTGCTGGTTCGAATAGATGGCATAGTTGCCCGAGTCGTTCAGCGGCACACCGTCGAAGGTCAGGCTGATGCGGTCGGCCGAAAAGCCGCGGATCGAGAGCTGGCCGCCCGACGAGCCATAGGCGTCATTGTTCGTGAAGCTCACACCCGGTACCAGGTTGATCGTGTCAAGGATGGTCTGGCCGGGGTTCTGTCGGCCGATCACTTCTTGACCGAGAACCGACTTGGCTTTCGAGGTGTCGGGCGACTGGATGCCAGCCACGTCGGTGGCGCGCGCGCCGGTAACGACGATTTCATCGTCGAAGTCGACCGAACCGGTCGACTGGGCAAAGGCGGGCGTGGAAAGTAGCGCGACCGGGATCAGCGCGCAGCTGGCGGCAAGCGTATGACGGAATTTCATGTCAGGATGTCCCCTTGGTGTGATGTCGTTCGGCAGGCGCGCGAAATGGGGCGCGCAAGTCCTGCGAGCGCCCCTGAAGCCCGCATGTGGCACGATTGTGACAGCAAATGTGACAGTGCAAGCGGCACCGCAAAAAAGTCGCCAGTCACGATCGAAAAACCGCGAATTTGCGTCCGCTGCTGTGATTTATCCACAGGCCGAATTGCGTTTTTCTCGGCAACTGTTGCTGCAATGCAACATTAAAGAGTCGCGCGCGCCGCGCGCGACTCGGGGTCAGGCGGCGTCGCCCGCCACTTCCTTTGCCTTGTCGGCATAGACGCGGACCGGATCCTTGCGGCCCTCGACGACATCCTTGTCGACGACGATCTCGACCACGTCGGTCAGGTCGGGCAGGTCGAACATGGTGTCGAGCAGGATCGCTTCGACGATCGAGCGCAGCCCGCGGGCGCCGGTCTTGCGTTCGATGGCTTTCTTGGCGACCGCGACCAGCGCGTCGTCGGTAAAGGTCAGCACGACCTCTTCCAGATCGAACAGCTTGCGATACTGCTTCACCAGCGCGTTTTTGGGCTCGCCCAAAATCTTGACCAGCGCGTCGATGTCCAGATCCTCGAGCGTCGCGATCACGGGCAGGCGGCCGACGAATTCGGGGATCAGGCCAAATTTCAGCAGATCCTCGGGCTCGATACTTTTCAGCACTTCGCCCATCCGGCGTTCGTCGGGACCGGCGACATGCGCGCCGAAACCGATCGACTTGCCTTGCAGGCGGTCGCCGATGATCTTTTCGAGACCGCTGAATGCGCCGCCCGCGATGAACAGGATGTTCGTCGTGTCGACCTGCAGGAATTCCTGCTGCGGATGCTTGCGCCCGCCCTGCGGCGGAACGCTCGCGGTCGTGCCTTCCATCAGCTTGAGCAGCGCCTGCTGCACGCCTTCGCCCGACACGTCGCGGGTGATCGACGGATTTTCGGCCTTGCGGCTGATTTTGTCGATTTCGTCGATATAGACGATGCCGCGCTGTGCCTTTTCGACATTATAGTCCGACGACTGGAGCAGCTTGAGGATGATATTCTCGACATCCTCGCCGACATAGCCGGCTTCGGTCAGCGTCGTTGCGTCGGCCATGGTGAAGGGCACGTCGAGGAAGCGCGCGAGCGTCTGCGCGAGCAGAGTCTTGCCGCTGCCGGTCGGGCCGACGAGCAGGATGTTCGACTTCGCCAGTTCGACCTCGTCACCGCGGCCGCTGTTCGCGAGGCGCTTGTAATGATTGTGGACCGCGACCGACAACACGCGCTTGGCCTTGTTCTGGCCGATCACATAGGCGTCGAGATGCTGGCAGATTTCCAGCGGCGTCGGCACGGCGCCGTCCTTACGCGCGGCAACCCCGCCCTTGATCTCTTCGCGGATGATGTCGTTGCACAGTTCGACGCATTCGTCGCAGATGAACACGGTGGGGCCGGCAATCAGCTTGCGGACTTCGTGCTGCGACTTGCCGCAGAAGGAGCAATAGAGGGTGCTCTTGCTGTCCGAGCCGCTCAATTTCGTCATAAAACTTCCTTTGGCAGGCGCCGAAATGGCGGTGCCGTCCTTATCCTAGCCCGCGGTCACCCAATTACAATATGGCAATTGGGTGACATCGCGGCAATGTCCCGCCTAGCATCAAGGCGCCAAGCGGGCGTCAACAAATGCGGTTAAGCTTTTGTCTTGGGCCACCGCGCGCCGGTGCCGCAACCTCAACGACTCAGGGCGTCGGCCCTTCGCCCAGATCCTTCGCGGCGTCGCCTTCGAGCGCGCCGGGGCGGCGGTCATAGACGTGATCGACCAACCCGAATGCCTTGGCTTCGTCGGCCTCAAGGAAGGTGTCGCGGTCCATGGCTTTTTCGATGTCTTTCAACGACTTGCTGGTATATTTCACATACAGGTCGTTCATCCGCTTGCGGATGCGCAGGATTTCGCGCGCCTGGATTTCGATGTCCGACGCCATGCCGCGCGCGCCGCCCGACGGCTGATGCACCATGACGCGCGCGTTGGTCAGCGCCACGCGCATCCCCGGCTCGCCCGCCGCGAGCAGGAAGCTGCCCATCGACGCCGCCTGACCGATGCACACGGTACCCACGCGCGGCCGGATATATTGCATCGTGTCGTGGATCGCCATGCCCGCCGTGACGACGCCGCCCGGCGAGTTGATGTACATATAAATGTCCTTCTTCGGATTTTCCGATTCGAGGAACAGCAGCTGGGCGGTGATCAGCGACGCCATATTATCCTCGACCTCGCCGGTGACGAAGATGATCCGTTCGCGCAGCAGGCGTGAGAAAATGTCAAAGCTGCGTTCGCCGCGGCTCGTCTGTTCGACGACGACGGGGACAAGAGCGGCGAGCGGGTCGATCATTGGGAATGCGTCCTTATGCTATTGGAGCGCCGCGCCGAGAACCGGCGGGCTGGCCCCTCGGCCACCTACATCGTCGCCAAGCGAGAGGGATTCAAGGGGGCAAAAGAAAGGGGCGGGAAAGTCCCGCCCCACTGGTTTGCCAGATTTGCGATCAGTCGCCCGCGCCCGGCTCGGGCGAAAACAGCGTCTCGAACTTGCCTTCGACGCCCTTATATTCGTCGGCGTCGGCGGGGCTTTCTTTCTTCACCGTGATGTTCGGCCATTCGGCGCTGAACTTGGTGTTCACTTCCAGCCATTTTTCGAGGCCGCTTTCGGTGTCGGGCAGGATCGCTTCGGCGGGGCATTCGGGCTCGCACACGCCGCAATCGATGCACTCGTTCGGGTTGATGACGAGCATATTCTCGCCCTCATAGAAACAGTCGACAGGGCACACCTCGACGCAGTCCATATATTTGCACCGGACACAGGCATCGGTGACGACATAGGTCATGGTTTCAGGCTCCCTCAGGTGACGGCAAACGGGCCGTCAATCTCTCTCTTGGCTCGCCTCTATGCCGCCGGGCGGCGGTGCGTCAACGCCTAGCGAGCAGTTGCGAATCACTCTCATTGGATAGGGTCGGGAGCCGGATTTGGATGCACAGCTTTTCCATCGTCGCTGATAGCCGAAATGCCGGTGGCGGGCGGACCGGAATCGAGATTCCGATAGCAGGCCCGCGCCTCGCTCGCCGATCCGCGGCGGACGGGCAGCGTCAGCAAGCGCACTACCTCGATCCGTTCGCCGACCGGCAGCACCAATGTCTGCCCGACATGGACCGCGCACGACGGCCGCGAAACGCGCCGTCCGTCGAGCCGGATATGGCCCGCCGCAACCACCGCCTGCGCCAGGCTGCGCGAGCGCGCAAAGCGCAGGAACCACAGCAGCTTGTCGAGCCGGATGCTGCCCGCCGCGCCGGGGCTCGCCATCAGTCCTTGCGGCTTTCGGCCAGCAGCGCGGCAAGCCCCGCGAACGGGCTGTTCGGTGACGGGCTGCGCCGTGCCGGGCGATCGGGGCGCGGCGGGCGCGGGGGATCGGCGCGGGGAATGTCGGCGCGGGGCTTGCCCGGTGCGCCGCGTTTGCCCTTGGCCTGATGGATCGGCGGCCGCCGGATGTCACCGTTCGCCACCGCACGCGGTGGGGTGTCGGCACCCTTGCGCGGCGGTTTGCGGCGCGGGCGCTTGTCGGGCTTGCGCAACCCCGACCAGCGCCAGCGTTGCAGCGCGGGCTCGCCAACGCTGCGAAACCCGAAGCTGCCCAGCAGTCCGCGCCGGGTTTCTTCGTCGAGCCCGAGCGAGGTGGCGAGCGCGGGGTCGATCACAAAGCCGGGCGGCGGGGCAATGTCGGCTTCCGCGTCGATCGGATGGTCGTCATGATCATCGTCGCTGCCCGCGATCGGCGCGGTCGGCGGCGCCGCGGCCTGCATCCGCGCCGCATGCGCCTGCCGCGCCAGCTTTTCGGCCATGTCGATGCGCAGCCAGCCGGTGGCGCAGCGGCGAAAGCCCGCGATTGTCAGTCCCGCATGGCTGCCCGCCTTTTGCAGCACCGCGCCGTGCGGCGGCAGCGCGGGTACCGGAGACCCCTGTTGCGCCGCGATCAGCGCCGCGCGCCAGCGCACCGCCTCAGGCTTCAGCAGCGTCGGGTGAAAAATGTCGAGCGAGCCAATGGTGAAGCCCAGCTTGCGCAGTTGCGGGCGTTCATCGGGAGCGAGTGCGTTCAGCTGATCCTCGACCGCGGCGCGGCCGATCATGCCGCTGTTGTCGGTCAGCGCCGCAAGCAGCGCGCGGACGCGCGGCGGGGTGAACAGGTCGCCCGCCGCCTCGCCCATCGCGGCAAGTGGGCCGGCGTGGCGCGCCAGTTGCGCGGCGATGAAGCGATGCAGTCGCTCGGTAATCGCCTGCACCTGGACGGGTTCAAGCCGCCGCAGCGACGGGTCGACCTGGATCGACGGCTGGACCAGCGTCGGTCCCTTGGCGAGCGTCGCAATCGCATGGCCGTGCCAGGCAAGCCGCGGCGGCGTGCCCGGTTCGGCGATCAGCGACAAGGCGCTGTCGTCGCCCTCGGCCAGCGCGGTCGCACGGCGCGCGAGCTCGGCGCGCAGGTGTTTTTCGGCGGCAGCAAGCAGCATCCGGTGATCGCTCGCTTTGGCGACCGGATCGACCTTGAACTGAAAGCCCTTGAGCGTGCCAATCGCCTCGCCATCGACCGCGACGGTGCCATCAGGACCGACCGCGACGGGCAGCGCGGCATTGCGTTGCCCCGCGTCGCGGAGCAGCAGCGCCAGCCGCCGATCGACAAAGCGCTGCGCCAGCGCCGCGTGCAGCGCGTCGGACAGGCGCGATTCGAGCGCCTGCGTCGCGTCGGTCCACCCCGCGGCGCCCGCGATCCAGTCGCCGCGCTGCGCGATGAAACACAGCGTCCGCACCGCAGCGATGCGGCTCGCAAGCTGGTCGATATCGCCCTCGACGTCGTTGAGCTTCGCCAGCCGCCGCGCGAACCAGTCGGGATCGATCATCCCGTCGCTGCTGGTGCGCCATTGCCACAGTTTGAAGATCGTCCGGCTGTGATGTTCGGCGCCGAGTTGTTCGAAATCGGGCAGTCCGCAAATATCCCACAAACGCTGGACCGCGTCGAAATCGCCACCGCGCGCACGCACCTCCATGTCGCCCGCCAGATGCCGCAGCACCGCGATGTCGACCGCTTCGGGGGCGGGACGCAGCACCGGCTGCGTCGGCGGCTGGGCGAGGTCGGACAATAGCTGGTCGAGTGAGCCGAATCCCGGGGTTGGATTGCGCCAGAACAGGCTGGGCAGCGGCGGAAAATGATGACCCTCGATCGCCGCCACTTCCTCCGGGGTAAAACCACCCTGCGGCAGCCCGACGGTGCCGAAGCTGCCGTCCTGCTGATGCCGCCCGGCGCGCCCGGCGATCTGCGCCATCTCCGAAATCGTCAGGCGGCGGAGGCGCCGCCCGTCGAATTTCTGCAGGCTCGCAAAGGCGACATGCTGGACGTCGAGGTTCAGCCCCATGCCGATCGCGTCGGTGGCAACCAGAAAATCGACCTCGCCCGCCTCGAACATCGCGACTTGCGCATTGCGCGTCTTGGGGCTGAGCGCCCCCATCACCACCGCGGCGCCGCCCGAAAAGCGGCGCAGCATTTCGGCGATCGCATACACCTCTTCGGCCGAGAAGGCGACGATTGCCGAGCGTTTGGGCAGGCGCGACAGTTTCGACGAACCCGCATAGCTCAGCGTCGAGAAACGCGGGCGCGTGACGATTTCGGCTTCGGGAATCAGCGTCTTGACCAGCCCGCGGATGCTCGCCGACCCCAGGATCATCGTCTCGTCGCGGCCGCGCGCGCGCAGCAGGCGATCGGTAAAGACATGGCCGCGCTCGGGATCGGCGCCCAGCTGGGCTTCGTCGATGCCGACGAAGGCGACGTCGCGCTCGATCGGCAGCGCTTCCATCGTACCGAGCAGATAGCGGGCGTCGGGCGGGATGATCCGCTCCTCGCCGGTGACCAGCGCGACCTGCGCCGCCCCCTTGATCGCGACGACGCGGTCGTAAACTTCGCGCGCCAGCAAGCGGAGCGGAAAGCCGATCATGCCGCTCGAATGGGCGGTCAAACGCTCGACCGCCAAATGGGTTTTGCCGGTGTTGGTGGGGCCAAGGACAGCCTTGACCGGCTGGGAAGAGGATGACGTCATTATCTTGGAGCCCAAGCTGACATGGCGGCGGGCGCCGCGCAACAGGCGATCGTCGAACGGTGGGGCGGACACCGATTTTTCCGCGCTGCTTGCATAATATCCCACCCCCGCCACGACTGGCCGCAACCGCCAGCGGCCGAACCGCCATTAAATTGACTTTAACGACCTTTCTTTACAGACAGGCGGTCGAAATATCATTCGACGGCCGGGTTTCGGGAGGCCCGTCGAGCGGGGGTTGCAGTTTGTTTCAGCGTCACGAACCCATCGCGGGGATGTCCGGCAATGCGGCCGCGCTCGCGATGTCGCAAGCGATACCGCTGCCGCGGGCCAATAGTGATTCGGATGCGCTTGGCTGGCGCGACCGACTGGCGCAGCTCGACCTGGTTCCGGACCTTGGTGACAATATCGGCTCGGCCGAATGGTGGCGCGGGCTGGCGACATTAACCCTGCTGTGCGGCAGTGCCATCGCCACTTTCCCGGGAATTCAGCCACTTGCCGTGGGCGGCACCCCGGCGCTCGACGCGCGCGACTTTAATGAAGCGCGCGCGCAGATGATCGTGCCGCTGGCGCTCGGCGGCGATACCGGGCGCCACATGGCCGCTACCGACGCGGTTCGCCCGCTGACCCAGACCCCCGAACGGCCACAGATCGAACTCACCGCGACGCTCGGCAATGGCGACAGCTTTGCGCGCCTGCTCGAACGCTCGGGCGTCGGCAGCGGCGAGGCGCAGGCGCTGGCGAAACAGGTATCGAGCGCGGTGCCGCTCGCCGACATCGCGCCGGGTACGCGAATCGACCTGATCCTCGGCCGCCGCGCCGCGCGCACGATGCCGCGCCCGGTCGACGCGCTGGCGATGCGGGCGCGCTTTGACCTGCGCATCGAAATGGAGCGTGAAGGCGACCGGCTGATGATGCGGCGCATCCCGATCGCAGTTGACACCACCCCGCTGCGCATCCGCGGCCGGGTCGGCGACAGCCTCTATCGCTCGGCGCGCGCCGCTGGGGCGCCCGCGACGGCGATCCAGTCGTATCTCCGCGTGATCGGGCGTCAGATTTCGGTCGGCAGCGACATTCGTGCCAACGACGAGTTTGACATCATCGTCGATTATCGCCGCGCCGAAACCGGCGAAAGCGAGACCGGCAAGCTGCTCTATGCGGGGCTGATCCGCGGCGGCAAACCCAAGCTGTCGATGCTCGAATGGAATGTCGATGGCCGCGTCCAGTGGTTCGAAGCATCGGGCGTCGGCGAACAGCGCGGCGGCATGGCGCGCCCGACCAACGGGCGTATCACTTCGACCTTCGGGATGCGGCGCCACCCGATCCTCGGCTATCGCCGGATGCACAGCGGGATCGATTTCGGCGGCGGCTATGGCGCGCCGATCTATGCAGTGACAGATGGCGTCGTGACGATCGCGGGCCGCCATGGCGGCTACGGCAATTTCGTCAAACTCAACCACGGTAACGGTCTGGGCACCGGCTATGGCCATATGAGCCGCATCGCGGTGCGCCCCGGCCAGCGCGTCAATCGCGGCCAGGTGATCGGCTATATCGGCTCGACCGGCCTGTCGACCGGCCCGCATCTCCATTACGAACTCTATCGCAACGGCCGCGCGGTCAATCCGTCGTCGGTAACCTTCGTCACCCGCGCGTTGCTCGAAGGCAAAGCCCTCGCCGACTTCCGCGCCCGCATCCGCGCTCTGACCGCGGTCGCGCCGGGCGCCGCGCTGACCCCGATCGCGCCGAAGCAGGTCGAGGGGCCGAAGTTGGGTTCGCTTGCAGATGTGGCGTCGAAGCGCGCCGAGGGCGGGATTTAACCTCTCGGGCAAGCATCCTCTAAATCCGTTCGTGTCGAGCCAAGCCG
>JAHJHL010000067.1 GCA_018823905.1 Alphaproteobacteria bacterium | reverse complement strand
CACTCACGCGGCATTGCTGGATCAGGCTTTCGCCCATTGTCCAATATTCCCCACTGCTGCCTCCCGTAGGAGTCTGGGCCGTGTCTCAGTCCCAGTGTGGCTGATCATCCTCTCAGACCAGCTAAAGATCGTAGCCTTGGTAGGCCTTTACCCCACCAACTAGCTAATCTTACGCGGGCTCATCCTTGGGCGATAAATCTTTGGTCCGAAGACATTATACGGTATTAGCACAAATTTCTCTGAGTTATTCCGTACCCAAGGGCAGATTCCCACGCGTTACGCACCCGTGCGCCACTAACTCCGAAGAGTTCGTTCGACTTGCATGTGTTAGGCATGCCGCCAGCGTTCGTTCTGAGCCAGGATCAAACTCTCAAGTTTGATGTTCGAATTTGCCAAGGTGGAATTCCCTCGCAAACCCGCTCATTTTAAGGAGCCTGGCCTACACAAATTTGGAACGGTCCCGTCATCAACCTGTAGCGAACCACAGGCAAACGAAGAGCCGCTCCCACGTAATGGAAACGTGTTAGACATGTAGGTCAGGCTTGGCTTTTTATCCTGAGTTACTGACACCCTAAAGCTGCCAGACCCAGGGCCGCCGCCCACATGTCCCTTCATCGACAATCACAATTTCAAAGAGCCACCGACAAGAAATGGCGGACAGTTGTCGTTCCCCGCTATTGCTATCGGGGGACATCTGTCCGTATCTGTTGGCGACCGGCTGGAGCGTGGCGTTTGCCGCCGCGCCCCGTCCGGTGAACAGGCCTCTAAGCCCGTCATCGATTCGCGTCAACAACCTTTTTGCAATTTTGTTTCAAAGGTGGTTCGACCCGCCGGGATGCCCCCGGTGCCAGAAGGACCAAATGGTGAGCGAAAGCGCAGATTTCAAGGGTTCGGAGATGGGCGGCGAAAGCGCGGCGGCGTTCGGAAGCCGGGTGCGCAGCGCGGTTATCTGGCGCTCGGGCAGCCAGATCCTAGCCCAAATCATCACCTGGGGCTCGACGCTGATGGTGATTCGCCTGCTCGATCCCACCGATTACGGCCTATTTGCAATGACGCAGGTCGTCATTTCCTTCCTCGCCTTCCTCAACGGCTGGGGATTCGCGAGCGCGCTGGTCCAGTCTGATTCGATCGATTCGTTCCGAATCAGGCAGGCTTTCGGATTGCTGCTGGTGCTCAACGCCTTGCTGGCGGCCATCCAGTATTTTGGCGCGCCGGTCGCGGCCGCCTATTATGGTCAGCCGATCGTGGCCGACCTGCTCCGCGTTCAAGCGCTGATGTTCCTCGCCACGCCGTTCATCGCGCTGCCCGAAGTCATGATGAGTCGCGCGCTGGATTTCCGGCGGCAGGCTTTCGTCAATCTGTTCGCGGCGCTGGCGGGGGCAAGTACCGCGCTGGCGTGCGCGCTCGCGGGCTATGGGGTGTGGACGCTGGTCTATGCGCCGATCGCCTTGTTCTGGACGCGCGCGATCGGGCTGACCGTTGTCGCGCGGCTGCTGGTATGGCCCAGTTTCGATTTCAGGGGCTGCGGCCAGATCATCGGGTTCGGGTCGGCGGTGTTGTTCAGCCAGCTGTTCTGGCTGGTGCAAAGCCAGTCCGATATCTTCATTGCCGGCGCGCGATTCGAGCCGCACGCGCTGGGCCTCTATGCCGAAGCGCTGTTCCTGGCCCAGATCTTCATGGCGAAATTTGTGCCGCCACTGAACGAGGTCGCGTTTCCCGCCTATGCGCGAATCAAACATGACAAGGCAGCGGTGCGCTGGTCGTTCCTCAAGACGGTGCGCCTGGTGATGCTCGTCGCCGCGCCCTTCTACTGCGGACTCGCGGTGACTGCGGCACCGATGGTCGAGACGGTATTCGGGACAAAATGGCTGGGCATGGTGCCCTACATCCAGATCATCGCACTCGCGCTGATGCTGATGACGGTGCAGATTCTGTTCGCGCCACTAACCAACGCGCTCGGTAAACCGTCGCTGTCGATGTTCAGCGCGCTTAGCGGTGCCATCACCTTCCCGATCGCATTTCTAATCGGCGCTGAGTGGGGCTTGATCGGCATGGCATGGGCGTGGCTGATCGCCGCGCCGCTGCTGCTGCTCGTCACCGCATTGCTGTCGGCACCGCTGATCGGGGTGACCTTATGGGATGTCGCCCGCGCGATGCTGCCGGGGCTTGCGCCTGCGCTGGTGATGGCGGTCGGGGTCGGCCTTGCCGCGCAGGCGATTGCTCCAATCGGGCTGGCCGCACCGGTTCAGCTCGTCGCGCTCGTGGCGCTTGGCGTCATGCTTTATGGCGGCCTGCTCTGGTTGCTCGAACGCGAAGCCATCGCCGAAGTGCTGCGGCTCGTTCGCCGCCGCCAGCCGCCAGCCGTCGAAGCGGCGACTCAGGACGCGATATAGTCGCGCATTGCCGCGGCTTCGGCCTCGATCCGGTCAATGCGATATTTGACGAGATCGCCGATCGACACGAAACCGACGAGTCGCCCGCCGTCGACGACGGGCAAATGGCGGATGCGGCGCTGCGTCATTTGCGACAGCGCGCCCATCACCGCAGTCGACGGTTCGCAGGTGACGGGTGATTTGGTCATCACCTCGTCAAGCTGGCGGTCCAGCGCTTCGGGTCCATAGGACGACATCAATCGGACAAGGTCTCGTTCAGAAAAGATACCGACGATCGCGTCACCTTCCATCACCGGCACCGCGCCGATCCGGTGCTGGGCGAGCAGGTCAAGTACAGCGCGCACCGTGTCTTCTTTGCGCGCCGCGATTACCGGGCCGGTGCGCCCGTGGAGGATTGCTCCGATCGTCATGCCTTGCCGCTCCCCATGTCGATTCCTTGGAGCGCAAGTCTATCATGATTCGCGGCAAAGCCGAAACATCTGGCCGCATTCCATTCGCGCTTGGCCTTGGTCCCGGGTTGGTTCATGGAAGCGCGCATGGTCAAACCCTCCCCGCTCGACAAGGACGCCACCGCGAAAATCGCCTGGGCGCGCTATCGCCGCCTGATGCGCGGCATGGTGCTGGTGTCGCTGCTCGCCGTCGTTGGCGCGCTGGCGTGGCTGCGCTTCAGCATGGGCGAGGCGCTGACCATCCATATGATCATCGCGACCGCCGCCGGAGTCG
This sequence comes from Alphaproteobacteria bacterium, assembly GCA_018823905.1. GTDB lineage: Bacteria > Pseudomonadota > Alphaproteobacteria > Sphingomonadales > Sphingomonadaceae > Sphingopyxis. Next base: position 10,259 of record JAHJHL010000067.1, on the reverse strand, counting down.
GCCTGTCGGTCATGCTCGGCGCCGCGCTGATGGGGCTGGTGTTTCTGTCGAGCGGCAGCGGGCATGACGAAGCGATCGAAGACCCGTTCGAAAACGATCCGGATTTGAAGCCATGACTGACAATAAACCGTCCGACGCGCACCGCGACCCGATCCTGCGCGTCGTCCCTGCCCCCGCCGACATCAACAGCAACGGCCACATCTTTGGCGGCTGGGTACTCAGCCAGATGGACATCGCTGGCGGCATCGTCGCCGCGCGGATCGCGCAGGGCCCGACCGCGACGGTGGCGATCGAGGCGATGGAGTTCATCGCGCCGATCCTGCTGCGCGACATCATCTCGGTCTATGCGCATCTCGAACGGCGCGGGCGCACGTCGATGGGCATCCGGATCGAAGTCATCGCGACGCGCGGGCGCGGTCAGGAAGAGGTGAAGGTCACCGGCGGGCTGTTTACCTTTGTTGCGCTCGACGAGAATCACCGGCCGCGGGCGTTACCGCCAGTCTGACCCCCGGCCTGCGCCGCGAATCAGCCGCCTTTCAGTTTCTGGCGAAAGCTTTGTGTTACGCTGTCGTTGGCGGGGACGCGCACCCGCCAGACCCAGCTGCTGCCGCGCCGCTCCCATCGCTCGGGCGGCGGGTCGATCGCGAAGGGGATCAAAATCTCGACCTCGGCATCGAACGGCCGCGCGTTGGTGAGGATGACCTGCCAGGTTTGATAAGCATCCTTGGCGCCGCGCTCCTGCACGACAGCGCGAAATTGCACCGCTGGGCTTTGGCCGATGTCGTAATCGACCCGCTCGTCCTTGGCCTTGTCGCCGATCGCGGCTTCACCGACGAGGAGGCGCTGACCGCCAACGCTCTCGAACACCGCGGCGGTCCCGGCGGGCAGCGCGAGCCCCAGCCCATCGGCTTCGCGGTTCTGGACGCGCAGCCGCATCATCAGCGGTTGCGGCTGGCTGTTCTGATATAGCGTCGCGGCATAGAGCTGTTCGACCGCGACCTTGTCCTTGGCGAGCAAGGCGACCTGTTTCTGCCCTTTTGCGGATACATCGACGCGGAACGGAACGCGGTAAAATTTGAGATCGCCCAGATCCTCGGCGGGCGGCGGTGGTGGCGGAAGCACGGCCATCGGCGCGGGGGCGGGCAAGTACATCGCCATTTCGCGCCGATCGCGACGATTGGCAGTGACCGTCACCTCTTCGGCGGCATCCGCGCCAAATTCCTGCTCGATCTCGATGATCGACGGCAATTCCCACAATGGATGCGTGCTGGTGATGTCCATCGGCCAGCATTTCAGCACCAGCCGTCCCGGGGTACTGCGCGGCAAAAGCGGGCTGTAAACCTTGTTCAACCGTCCCGCGATGACGTTAAGCTGCGCGCCAGGAAAGCTGGTGACGCCCCCATTCGCAACCGTGATCCAGCCAGTCAGCCCCAGCGTCTTGCCGTCCGATCCGCGATCCGCGACATAATTGGCCGCCCAGTCGAAACCCTCGGCAAGATAGAGCAGCTGTACCGTCACCGTCCGCGCCGCCCGGCTCTCGACCAGCACCGACAGCGTCGGCTTGGCCGACAGATCCTTGGGCACGCGGGCGTAGAGCATGCGTTCGGGAAGTCCCGAACAGGCAAGCGCCTCGAAGCCGCCCGCGGCATTTTGCAGGATGACGCCGCCGTTCGGCCCGGCCTGGATGACCGCTTCCTGCTCGACGACCTTGCCGGTGGTACGGTTGGTCCGGCGCAGCGTCACGCTGCGTTTCAGATAGGCATCGACGAGCCCCGCGGGCGACAGCAGCCGCGCGTCGCGATTCTTTTCGACCACCCCGTCGGGCAGGCCGCTGACCACCGCGGTTTCGGGCAGCAATCCCTCGGCGACGCCTTCAAACCGCAGCACCGAGGTTCCGGCGGGCAAGGTGACGGTGCGCGTTTCGGTGATGAAGGCAAAGCCCTGCGGCCAATTCGGGTTGATCGCCCCGCGACCGCGATTCGGGGCGCGATAGACGGTGACCGACGCGTCGTCGATTTTCGTCGACACGATGATCGCCGGTTCGGCCTGTGCAAGCGCCAACCCCGGCGCCAGCAGCGCCGCGATCCATGCCAGCAGGAGCGCGCCCCGCATCCTGTGCGCCTTAGTAACGCGTATCGAAGGTGACGGTGACGTCGGTCTTGCCATTGGCGGGTACGGGCACCTGCCATTCGACGCGGTCAGCGGAAATGCGCTCGCCCTTCAGGCTTTCGTCGCTGATCCGCACATCGCCATAAAGCCCGTCCTGCGCCAGCAGCACCGTGACCGGCGCCGGGCGCGCATTGGTCACGGTATATTTCATCTTGGTGACCCAGCGCGAATCGCCCTTGCGGGTGCGCGAGACGACGGTCGGCTGGACCTTCACATCAAAGGCGTCGCCGGTGCGCAGCGACATCGCCGACCCCATCGGGGTATGGCCGATGCTGTTTTCGCCGATGAACTGCGGATCGCCGCGCGCGTCGCGCATATAGACGCGGATCGTCCCGGCGGGCAGCTGGTCGCCTAATCCGCCCTGCCGCGAGGTCGAAAAGCGCAGCACGCTGGCAGTGCTCACCGCTTCGGTGCTGCTGCCGAGCCAGCGATTGACATATTCATAGGTCGATTGTGCGGGGGCGCCCTTCACGTCGAGGAAGCTCACCTGCTTTTGCTGGGCGTTGGCGATCGTTGTGCGCGCGGCGAGCGGATAGAGATAATAGTCGCCGAGCCGTTCGCGGTCGTTGCTTTCGGTCCCCGCCGCATCCATCGTGCCGGTCATGCGGCGAAACCCGCCGCCGCCGCCCGGATTGCCCGCCACGAGCAAGGTGCGCGCATTGGCAAAGGTGGTTCCGGTGGTGTTGGTCAGCGTCACCCAGCCCTGAATGTCCATCGCGCCCTTTGCCGCATCGAACAGCGCGACATAATCGGCGGTCCAGCCCAGATTGGGGGTCAGGTACGACAGCCGCGTCGGAACCGTCCCGGCATTGGCGGCATCGACCGTCACCGACAAGGTCGGGCGGGCGCGCAAATTGGGCGGCAGGCGGTCGAACACCGCGCGCACCGGCAAGCCGTCGTCGCGCAGCACCTCGATCCGCTCGCCGATCTGGAGCACGATGCCGCCATTCGCGGCGAGCACCTTGGCGCGCTCGGTGCGTTCGGCGCCGGTCGCGGGGTTGGTGCGGACCAGCGTGATCGACTGGCCGACCGCCTTGTCCATCAATTTGTCGGGGGTGAGCAGGTCGAAATCGAAATTCTGTTCGACAATGGCGATGCCCGGACCCGATAGCGTCACCGTTTCGGGCCGGATGCGCGCCGATACGTCGGGAAATTCGATGCGGTTGCGGCCTGCGGCGACGCTCAGCTGGCGCTCGTCCTGCACCAGCGACTGACCATTGTTATAGATGGTGACCGCAACGTCGCCCTGCGCGTTGCCCGGCATTCCGTCCTGCGCGGCGGCAGGCAGGCCCACCAATACAGCAGCGACGACCACTGCCCCGCAAGTCCTTGCCAAAGCGCGCATAAAAAAGCCTCCCCGCAGATGGTTCCGCGGGGAGGCTATGTCATGCGCCGGTCAATGACCAGCGCGAAGATGTACCTTCACTCGGCAGCTTCGACGCCGGTGCTGCGCGTCGCCAAAGTGCGACGGGTGCGGCGTGGCTTGGCGGCGGGTGCATCCTCGCCGCCGTCGGTGTCGACGTCGGCTTCGATGCTGCGTTCGGGGCGACCAATCGCCGGGGGCAGCACGGCGGTGTCGATGCCGGCGTTGCCGCCATCCTCGTTGCTGTCGACCTCAGCCGCGCGCGGACGGCGCGGGCTGCGGCGGTTGGCGCGCGGTGCGGGGGCTTCCTCGGCGACGGTTTCGACGACGTTGGCTTCGGCGTCGTCGCTATCGCTGCTCCGAACATCGCTGCGTCCCTCGTCGCGATCGCGGCGCGGGCGTTCCTGCGGCTGACGGTTGCCGCGATTATCGTCGTCACGGTCGCTGCGCGTATCGCGATTGCCGCGCGCTTCGCGCTGGCTGCGCTCGGGACGGTCGTTGCGATCACCACGGTCATTGCGGTCGCCGCGATCATTGCGCTCGCCGCGGTCGCTGTCGCCGCTGTCGTCGCGGTCGGCGTCCATATCCAGATCGCTGTCGTCATGGCCGTCGAAATCTTCGACGCCGCGAATCTCGCGCTGGCGATCCTGCCCGCGATCCTGGCCGTTCTGCGCGTTCTTTTCTTCCTGGCGGAGGCGAAAATCGCTCACGACGCGGAAATAATGATCGGCGAACTGGAGGTAATATTCGGTCTGCACCCGGTCCCCGGCCAGCTGCGCATCGCGCGCCAGGTTGCGGTATTTCTCGATCATCTGGGCGCCATTGCCGCGCGCCCGGCTGTCGATGCGGTTGGCCTGATCGACCCCACCGCGGCCACCCGATTGCGGGCGGTTATTGTTGTTGCTGTTGTTATTGTTGCGGCCGCGACGGCGACCGCTTTGCCGGTTGTTCATGTTCAACTGAGACATCCTGTCGAAAAGCTAAATAAGCTAAGCCAACCCCTTTTGGCCGATCGCGCCATTTGCGCGTCGTGCCCGCGCTTCTCACGCGGTTCTTGCCCTTTACCGCTCGCCTGGACCGAAGCCCGGTACGAACATCGTAAGTGGGAAGCAGATCCGCCGGACCAGTATCGATGCGGTGCATCGCCAAAGGTACCCCAGCCGGGCCTGTGACTGGCCCCTAACCCGCTTTGCGGCGAAAACCAAGCAATATTTGCGGGTCGGGTCAGGCGCGGGTCAGCAAAAGCGCCCGGTCGCGGCCCCCCAGATCCTGGCGGCAGGTGACGGCGAACCCTGCGGTTTCAACGAGTTGCCGGACCGAGATATGCTGGGTGGCGCCGATTTCAAGCACTGCGACGCCGCCGGGGGCCAGCAGGCGCGGCAGTTCGGGGATGATGCGGCGGTAATCGTCGAGGCCGTCAGCGCCGGCAAACAGCGCGCCCGCGGGTTCGTGATCGGCGACGTCGGGCATCAGTTGTTCGTCGGCGCCGATATAGGGCGGGTTGCACAGGATGAGGTCGAACCGGCCGTCGATGCCGTCGGTCCAGTTGCCCGACTGAAAGGTGATGCGACCCGCCAGCCCGAGGTCCACAGCATTGTCGCGCGCATAGGCCAGCGCCTGTTCGGATATATCGACACCCAGCCCCGTGGCCGCCGGAAATTCGCTGAGCACCGCGAGCAGCAATGTCCCCGGCCCGGTGCCAAGGTCGAGCACCCGCGACGGCCACCCCGCCCCGCGTTCGCGGGCAAGGTCGAGGCATGCTTCCACCAGCGTTTCGCTGTCGGGGCGCGGGATCAGCACTCCCGGTCCCACCTCTATGCGGATCGTCCAGAAATCGCGATAGCCGACGATATAGGCGATCGGCTCATGCGCCATGCGGCGCGCAATCAGATGCACGTAGTGTTCAGGCACGTCGTACCGCGCCGGATCGAGCAACACGTCCTGCCGCTCGACCTCCAATGCGTGCGCCATCAGCAGTTCAGCATCGAGCCGCGGCGTGTCGCTGATTGCCGTCAATAGGTTGGTGGCGGTACGGAGCGAGTCGGCAACCCCCGCAAAGGTGGCAGGCTCAGTCACCCAGCCCCGCCAGCCGCTGCGCCTGATCCTCAGCGATCAGCGCGTCGATCAGCTCGTCCATCGCGCCCTCGATAATTTCGGGCAGGCGGTGGAGGGTCAGGTTGATCCGGTGGTCGGTCACACGGCCTTGCGGGAAATTATAGGTGCGGATGCGTTCGGATCGGTCGCCCGACCCGACCATCGATTTGCGCGCCGACGCCTCGGCATCGTGGATCTTGGCGCGCTCGAGATCATAGAGCCGCGCGCGCAGTACCTGCATCGCTTTCGCGCGGTTCTTGTGCTGGCTGCGCTGGTCCTGCTGGATGACGACCAGACCCGATGGAATATGGGTGATGCGGATGGCCGAATCGGTGGTGTTGACATGCTGGCCGCCCGCCCCTGACGCGCGGTAGATGTCGATCTTGAGGTCATTGTCGTTGATCGCGACGTCGACCTCCTCGGCCTCGGGTAGTACCGCCACGGTCGCGGCGCTGGTGTGGATGCGCCCCTGGCTTTCGGTCGCGGGGACGCGCTGGACGCGGTGGACGCCGCTTTCGAATTTCAGTCGCGCGAACACCCCCTGCCCCGACACCGACGCGACGACTTCCTTGTAGCCGCCCATTTCGGCCTCGTTCGCCGAGATGATCTCGACCTTCCACCCCTGCCCGTCGGCGAAGCGGCTGTACATGCGCAGCAGATCGCCCGCGAACAGCGCCGCCTCGTCGCCGCCGGTCCCGGCGCGGATTTCGAGCATCGCGGCGCGCGCGTCGGCGACATCCTTGGGGAGCAGCTGGAGGGCGAGGTCATGCTCGGCGGCGGGCAGCGCCGCCTCGACCGCGGCGATTTCCTCGGCGGCCATCGCCTTCATCTCGGGATCGGCGAGCATTTCGTTCAACGAGGTCAGTTCGTCGCGCAGCCGCACCACTTCGCGCGCCGCGGTCGCGACGGGTTCGAGCTCGGCAAATTCCTTCGACGCCGAGACGAAGTCGGCAGGCGCCATATCGCCCGTCGCCATGCGCGCCTGAAGCGCGGCATGGCGTTCGATGATCGCGTCGATCTGGCGTTCGGAAACGGAGGTCATCAGGCGATTGAAAGGAAGAAGGCATCCACACGGGCGGCAATTTCGCTCCCGTCCGTCTTGCTTCGAGTGAAGCGGCTGCCATCTCGTACGCCCACTGAAATCAGCGCGCGCGCGGGTATTTTAGCAGCCTTGTCGAACCGCTTGCGCGGCGAACCTGTCGCTACGATCTCCGATGAAAAGCCGCCGGCTCGAAGAGCCGACAGAGCCTTGGTTGCAAACGCAAGTTCGGCGTCATCCTCGACCGCAATCACCGCATCTAGGCGGTTGTCGATCGCATCATCGGCGAGCAGCATAGCCAACCGCTCGATACCCGCCGCCCAGCCAACCGCCGGGGTCGGCGGGCCGCCAAGATTTTCGATCAACCCGTCATAGCGCCCGCCCCCGAGCACCGTCCCCTGCGCGCCGAGGCGGTCGGTGACGAATTCGAACGCCGTGTGGCGGTAATAGTCGAGCCCGCGCACCAGCCGCGCGTTGCGCTCCCACGCGACCCCAGCGGCGTCGAGCCCCGCGGTGACGGCGCCGAAGAAATCCTGCGCCTCGCTCGTTAGAAACGCATCGATGTCGGGCGCGCTGTCGGCGATCGGGCGGTCGCGCGGGTCTTTGCTGTCCAGAATCCGCAGCGGATTCTTGTCGAGCCGCGCGAGGCTGTCTTCGGACAGACCGCCGCGATGCACCATGAAATGCTCGACCAGAGCCGCGCGCCAGGCGTCGCGGCTTTCCGCATCACCCAGCGTGTTGAGCGTCAAGGTCACGCCCTCGGCAATCCCGAGTTCCTTGAGTAACTGGTCGGCGAAAACGAGCAGTTCGGCATCGGCAAGCGGGCTGTCGCTGCCCAGCACTTCGGCGTCGAGCTGGTGGAACTGGCGATAGCGCCCTTTTTGCGGGCGCTCGTAGCGGAACAATGGCCCGTGCGTCGCGACCTTCAGCGGCGCATACTGCTGCCAGCCGTTGGTGATGTAAGCCCGCGCGATGCCCGCGGTGAATTCGGGGCGCAGCGTGATCGATTCGCCGCCGCGGTCCTCGAACGAATACATTTCCTTCGACACGACGTCGGTCGTCTCGCCCAGCGAGCGCGCGAACACCGCGGTCGGCTCGATCACCGGCACCTCGATGCGCTTGTAGCCGTAAAGGCGGCGCACGCGTTCGAACGTGTCGACGACATGCGCGAAGCGGTCGGCGAAATCGCCCAGCATGTCCTGCGTGCCGCGCACAGCCTGCGGGGTCGGGATTTTGGCGGATTTGTACTTGCTCATGGGCGCGGCGTCTAATGGGTTTTGGGCGAAAGGCAAAGAGCCGCCGTCAAACCTTCTCCCCTTGCGGGAGAAGGATACGAAGCCTTGTCGCAGAGCGACTAGGCGAAGTTGGATGAGGGGTTCTGCCGTCGCTTTCGCTCGCAAGGTCCGAACCCCTCACCCCGCTTCGACTAGCCAGCAAGCTGGCAAGTCTGCGCAACCCTCTCCCGCAAGAGGAGAGGGCGCGTGTGTCTGGACCTCGCCCACATTTCCCGGCACAATCCGCCAATGAAAAAACAACTGCTCGTCGCATCCGCCCTGATCGCCCTCATTCCCGCCGCTTCTGCCCAGACCGGCAACAGCCGCCCGCAGCCGGTCGTCCAGCCGCTGACCATCCCGCTACCCGCCGACAAACCCTATCCGGGCACGATGCAGCTCAAGGTCGATGCCACCGATGTCGGGCGCGGCATTTTCCATGTCCGCCAGACGATCCCGGTCGCCAAGCCCGGCAAGCTGACCCTGCTCTACCCCGAATGGCTGCCCGGCAAGCATGCGCCGCGCGGCGCCATTGCCGAAATGGCGGGGTTCAAACCCAGCGCGGACGGCAAGCCGCTGGCGTGGACGCGCCAGCCGACCGATGTCTATGCGTTCGACGTCGATGTCCCCGCCGGGGTCAAGAGCATCGACGTCGCGTTCGATTTCCTGTCGCCGACGCGCAGCAGCGAGGGTCGCGTCGTCGTGACCCCCGCGATGATGAACCTGCAATGGGAACAGGTCAGCCTGTACCCGGCGGGCTATTTCACGCGGCAAATCCCGGTGCAGCTGGAGGTGACGCTGCCCGACGGATGGACCGGCGCCGCGGCGCTCGACGGGCTGAAAATCAGCGGCAACCGCTACAGCTATGCCCCGACCAATTATGAGGTGCTGGTCGACAGCCCGATGTTCGCGGGCCGCCATTTCCGCAAATGGGATCTGGGGCAGAATGTCGCGCTGAACGTCGTCGCCGACGAAGCCAAATATCTCGACGCGCGCCCGGACCATATCGCGCGCCACGCCGCGTTGGTGTCGGAGGCGGTCGCGCTGTTCGGGGTGCGCCATTTCGACCGCTATGAATTTCTGCTCGCGTTGACTGACGAGCTGGGCGGCATCGGGCTGGAGCATCACCGCAGCAGCGAAAACAGCCGCAATCGCGACTATTTCACCGACTGGGATGATAATGACCATGAGCGCGGGCTGCTCCCGCACGAACTGGTCCACAGCTGGAACGGCAAATATCGCCGTCCCGACAAATTATGGACCCCCGATTATCGCACCCCCATGCAGGGCAATCTGCTGTGGGTGTACGAAGGCCAGACGAGTTATTGGGATCTGGTCCTCGCGGGCCGGTCGGGGATGCAGTCGAAAGACATGATTCTGGCCGAATGGGCGACGCACGCGGGCTTTTACAGCGTGCAACCGGGGCGTGAATGGCGCGCGGTCGAGGACACGACGCTGGACCCGGTTATCGGCGCACGCAAACCCAAGCCCTTTGCCAGTTGGTCGCGCGGCGAGGACTATTACAACGAGGGATCGCTGACCTGGCTCGAGGCCGACCTGCTGATCCGTCAGGCGACGAACGATGCCAAAAGCCTCGATGATTTCGCGCGCGCGTTTTTCGGCGGGCGCGAGGGCGATTGGGGACAGGACAGCTATAATTTCGACGACGTCGTCGCGGCGCTGAACGCCGTGCATCCTTATGACTGGGCGGGGTTCCTGCGCCAGCGGTTGCAGACCCCGGGGCAAGGCGCGCCGGTGCGCGGCATCGAGCGCGCGGGATACCGGCTGGTGTGGCGCGATGCCCCCAATGTGTTCGACCGCGACCGCATGGCGCAGGCGAAAAATTACGACCTGACTCACTCGCTCGGGATGACGATCAACAAAGACGGCGACGCGAGCGCGATCCTGTGGGACGGCCCAGCGTTCAAGGCCGACATCGTCAATGGCACCAAAATCATCGCCGTCGATGGCACGAGCTACAGCAAAGACCGGCTGGAGGCCGCGATCCGCACCGCCACCGACGGCAAGACGCCGGTGCGACTGCTCGTCGAGCGCGGTGGGCGGTACCGCCAGATCGACCTGGCCTATCACGGCGGGCTGCGCTGGCCGCATGTCGAAAAGGTCAGCAGTGGGCCGGACTGGTTCGATCGGTTGCTGGCGCCGAAACGCACACTCTAGGTACCTTGGAATTCCGTTCGCATCGAGCGAAGTCGAGATGCCCCTAATCCGCTCGCTCACGATGGGTGTCTCGACTTCGCTCGACACGAACGGGTCTGGAAATTTGCTCAGCGCTTTTCGAAGCGCGTCAGACCCGGCCCAATTT
>JAHJHL010000066.1 GCA_018823905.1 Alphaproteobacteria bacterium | reverse complement strand
GAGCTGCAGCGATCTGCCGGATCGATTGCCCGTCTTCATGAAGACGGGCAATCGAGCAGCGCTCCTCGATCGATAACTGACGGTATCTCGACATGGCAGCACCTGTGTGAGGTGTTGCACTTCGTTTGTGAACTCAGGGGGGTCGCGCTTTTCTCCCATTTCGGAAATCCGCTCGCGACCACATCGTCGCCCTCGCCGTCATAGCGATAGGGCGTCTCGCCGATCGCCGCCGTTTCCATCAGGTGCAACCGGCGCAGCGCCTCGCCCTTTTCGCTGACATGCGCGAACACTTCGGGCGAAGCCGGATGGGGAATGCGCGGAAAATCGATTTTCAGAAACTCGGCATAGGTTTCGCGATAGGCGGGCGAATGCAGCACACCATAAATATAGTCGAAGACCTTGACCTCGCTTGGCCGCGCCTCGCCGGTTGCGGCGCGGAAATCGTCGTCGGGTCCGGCTTGGTCAGTGGGGTCGATGTTGGCTGCTTTGCAGATAGCGGCATAGTGCTTGGGGTCGAAATTAGGCCGAATACCTTCCAAATCGACATCAGAAGCGATCTGTAGAGGCGCGATTGTCTCTCCCCCCTTGTTATCAGATCGAATATATCCGTCGGCAACTAATTTGTTGGCAGCAAAAGCATAAACATCGAGTGCGGGTGGTGATTGGCGTCTGAAGATCAAGGCAAGATTCTTACCTTCGAGAAGATGCTGCATGTTGTTCCAGCGGCCCCTTTCAAGTCGCTTCACGTCATAGTACATGAGTCTATTGTCAAACGGGCGATAATTCACCGGGCGGATGAGTTCATCGTCCACAGACCCGAACCGCTTATAAATCGAGTTCACGACCGAGGGTTGATCATGCCCAACGAAATCACTGTCTCCCTTTGTCGTAATTCCAGTGGACTGACTCTCAAACATTTCATTAAGTTTGATGCCTTTCCGATAGTTTTCGGCGTTAGGTCCTGCCGAGGATTCTGTAAGAAAGTAGTCCGGCGCGCTAGGCGTGAGAACTCGCCACCCAGAATCGGTCAGAGAACTGGCAAAGAGAAAATCGTTCTTCGTTGGCCGAGAGCCGAAAACGTCTAGCCGCTTCGTCTCACCGACTTGGCTACGCGTTAGCCGCTTGACCGCGACGACTATTGCGACACCTTGCTGAATGTCGAACACGTTTTGATCCGACGACCCATCTGGAGACACTTCATTCTTCTTTACGTTGCCGTGCAGATCGAAGACGAACACTTTGTCGAACGTCTGGAGTAAGTGCCAGCGCATTCCGCGAAAAGTCGGGTTATCGAGATACCCGTGATTCGTGACGAATCCCAGCACGCCGCCTGAAGGATTCTTGGCGATCAAATCTTCAGCCATGCGGATGAATTTGACATAATCGTCGTTAATCCACTTGGGATTGCGTTCTTTCAGCTTCTCCTTGCCGCCAGGTTCCTTTTTATACGCTTCCATCAATCGCATGATGTGATCGCCCTTGTTCGAACTTTCGCCCGAATATGGCGGATTCCCGATGACGCACATGATCGGCGTTTGCCGCTTTACCTCGCTTGCGCCCCGCGCCTCGTCAGCAAGCGGCTGAAAGAACAGATCCTTCACCTCGCGCTCGGCGGGTTCGAGTGCGTTGGTCAGCCACACCGACAGGCGCGGCGGCTTCGCGCTCGGTTTATAACCCGTCTCGTTCAGCATCATGTCCAGCTTCATATGGCACATGGCGTAACTCGCCATCAGCAGTTCGAAGCCATGCAGGCGCGGCATCAGATCCTGCTCGACATAGTTCGACCATTTGCCCGGCGCGCGCGCCTTCACCCGGTCCGAAATCAGCTGCACCGCCTTCGCCAGAAAGGTGCCCGTTCCCGTCGCTGGATCGAGAATCTGGACTTTGTGGACCTCTTTCTTGATCGTCCGTGCCTTGCCCGTCTTGGGGTCGTCCTGTCCCGTGTCCCAGTCAACCGTTACCTTGCTGGTATCTGCCAATCCGTCGGGCAGGCCAAACTCGGTCTTCAGCACATCGTCGACCGCGCGCACGATAAAATCGACCACCGGCTCGGGCGTGTACCACACCCCCCGGCTCTTGCGCTTCTTGGGATTATAGGCGGCGAGGAAGTCTTCATAGAAATGGATGAAGGGGTCGTTGCGCGCGGTGAATTTGCCGAAATCGCGGAACAGCGAATGCGGGTCGCTGGCGCGCATCACATGCACCAGGTCGTCGACGATATATTTCAGGCGCGGCGGCAATTGCGGCCCGGCAATATATTCGAACAGCCCTTTTAAGAACGGGTTCGACGCGGGCAGGCGCTCCATCGCTTCCTGACGGCTGAACGTATCGAGTTCGGTGTCGTGGAACCGCGCCGCAAACATGCCATAAGTGATCGTCTCGGCATAGATGTCGGCGAACTCGCCCGGTTCCAGCGCGGGCAACAGATTCGCCTTGAAGCTTTTGAACTGGCCACCCAGTCCCGACCGGAAATCGGGGTCTTCGCTCAGCGCGATCCCGATCTCGTCCTTGATGATCGCTGCCTTCGCCGCCATCATTTCGGCGAGCTTTGCCGCCGACCTGATGCTGATCGGCTTTTGTTCGGCGAACAGACGCAGTTGGCGTTCCAGTTCTTCGAAACGATCTGGACTGGGCTGCAGCCCCATCAGGAAATCGGCAATCGATACGAAGTGGACTTGGCTGCCGTCGCGGATAAATTCGAAATCGACTCCGTTGGTATAGATCAGGTTCGGATAGGCCGCCTCGTACCGCTTGCGCTGCTCGATCGAATAGCCCTTCAGCTTGATGACATCCTTGTCGATGTCCTTCGCCTCGGCCCAGCCGAACGGAACCCCGTCGCGCTCGAACAGGAAATCGACCATGCCCGCGTCGCCGCGCTTGGGTTCGTTGACCACCGTCAGCGCCGGGTCGATGCTCTGGAACAGCTTGTACAGGGCGGGGCGATAGCTGTGTTCGGTCGCGTGGCCGCTTTCGAACTGCGCGCGCACATCGTCCAGATAAGCTGCAATATCCATGTGTTTTTTTGCCCCGACGTTCCCGTTCTCAAGCGCGGCACAGTGGCGTTACGGACACCGCAGGGCAAGCATCTTCGCGCCTTCGCGCCTTTGCGTGAGACCCTCTTCCCCCTCCTCCGCGCCCTCCGCGTCTCCGCGCGAAAAACCGCTTTCCTACATTATCCCGCCATGCCAGCCTCACGCTCTGGCTCTTTGACTCGTCCGAACCCGCTGTTTCCCCGCGCGCCAAACGTCGCGGCCGCGCGCAACCTTTGCGATCTTTCCAGCCCCCGCCGCGCTGGGCAACCTTGGCGACTTTTTGCCCATGGCTGGCCGCTAACCCCTTGTTTCCGGGGTCGATGCGGTGACAAGTTTGACAACTTCCGCGCGCGCCCCTGCCGACCCGTCCGCTCCCTGCTGACAGCGCGCATTTCCCCTGCTAACGCGCCCGCATGACCACGCCCATGTCCCACATCCGTAACTTCTCCATCATCGCGCATATCGATCATGGCAAATCGACGCTCGCCGACCGGTTGATCCAGTTCACCGGCGGGCTGACCGCGCGCGAAATGTCGGCGCAGGTGCTCGACAATATGGACATCGAAAAAGAGCGCGGGATCACCATCAAGGCGCAGACGGTGCGCCTGAAATATAAAGCGCATGATGGCGAGACCTATGAGCTCAACCTGATGGACACCCCGGGCCATGTCGACTTCGCCTATGAAGTGTCGCGGTCGCTGGCGGCGTGTGAGGGCGCGTTGCTGGTCGTCGACGCGGCGCAGGGGGTCGAGGCGCAGACGCTGGCCAACGTCTATCAGTCGATCGAGCACGACCATGAAATCGTGCCGGTGATCAACAAGATCGACCTGCCCGCCGCCGACGTCGACAAGGTGAAGGCCGAGATCGAGGATATCATCGGTCTGCCCGCCGACAATGCCGTGCTCGCCTCGGCCAAATCGGGGATCGGGATCGAGGAAGCGCTCGAGGCGATCGTCACCCGCATCCCGCCGCCAAAGGGCGACGCGAATGCGCCGCTGACCGCGATGCTCGTCGACAGCTGGTACGACCCCTATCTCGGCGTCGTCATCCTGATCCGCGTCATCGACGGGGTGCTGAAAAAGGGCCAGCAGATCAAGTTCATGCAGGCGGGCACCACCCACCTGATCGACCGCGTCGGCTGTTTCACCCCCAAGATCGAGCAGCTCGCCGAGCTTGGCCCCGGCGAAATCGGCTTCATCACCGCGCAGATCAAGGACGTCGCACAGGCGCGCGTCGGCGACACCGTGACCGACGCGAAAAAGCCCGCGGCGCAGGCGCTCCCGGGGTTCAAGGAAGTCCAGCCGGTCGTGTTCTGCGGCATGTTCCCGACCGACGCGAACGACTTCGAGAAATTGCGCGAGAGCATCCAGAAGCTGCGCCTCAACGACGCGTCGTTCAGCTTCGAGATG
>JAHJHL010000065.1 GCA_018823905.1 Alphaproteobacteria bacterium | reverse complement strand
GACCTTGACGCGGCGGGGCTGCCGACGCTCTATCGCAAATTGATCGACAAGATGCTGGAGAGAGACGCATGAACATGATGGTTTCGCGCCGCGCGCTGCTCGGCGGTCTGGCGCTGGGCGGCTCCGCCGCGCTGCTGCCGCGCGCCGCCTTCGCGTGGAAAGAAAGCGGGGCACAGCTTTATCCTGCGACCCACGCCTTCATCAAAGGCTTCGTCGACCGCCGCGAACTCGCCGGTACCCTCGCCGCGATCGGCAAGGGGCAGGCGGCGGCCGAATTTTTCGGCGCCGGGGTGCAATCGCTGAGCGACCCTGTGCCAGTCGGTCCCGACACGCTGTGGCGGCTCTATTCGATGACCAAGCCGGTCACCGGCATCGCCGCGATGCTGCTGATCGAAGACGGCAAGATGACGCTCGATCAGCCGATCGCCGATTTCCTGCCTGGCTTTGCGAAAATGCAGGTCCAGATCACCCCCGACGGTTCGATCACCGACCTGCGGCCCGCGAAAACGCAGATCACGGTGCGCCACCTGCTCACCCACACCGCGGGGCTCGGCTATAATATCATCCAGAAGGGACCGATCAAAAAGGCCTATGACGATGCGGGTATCGTCGGCGGTTCGGCGAGCCGCTTGCCGATCCCCGGCATGGCGCCGGTGACCCCCGCGCCCAGCCTGGCGGCAATGGCCGACCGGCTCGCGGCGTTGCCGCTCATTTATGAACCCGGTACCCAGTGGAGCTATTCGATCAGCCTCGACCTCCTTGGCCGGGTGATCGAGGTTGCTGCGGATCAGCCGTTCGACGCGTTCCTGAAGGCGCGGCTGTTCGATCCGCTGGGGATGACGAGCACGAGCTTCCAGGTCAGCGCCAGGGACGTCGAGCGTTTTACCACCAACTATGCCCCCTATGGCGGCGCGCTGATTCCGTTCGATCCGGCGACCAGCTCGATCTATCTCGACCCGCCGCCCTATCCGTTCGGCGGCGGCGGGCTGGTGTCGAGCGCGCGCGATTACGACCGTTTCCTCGCGATGCTGCTTGGCGAGGGCGAAACCGGTGGGACGCGCGTGATGAAAACCGAAACCGCGCGGCTCGCCATGTCGAACCTGATCGACGACAGCGTCAACCGCAAAGGGACGTTCATCGACGGCCAGGGCTTTGGCGCGGGCGGGCGCGTGTCGCTGCCGAGTTCGCCGGGGGGGGCAGGCATTTTTGGCTGGGCGGGCGCCGCCGGGACGATCGGTTTCGTCCACCGCGGGCTGGGCTATCGCGCCGCGGCCTATGCGCAATATATGCCTTCGGGGGCGCTGCCGTTTCAGGAGAAGTTCGGCGAGACCTTCTTCAAGGACGTGATGGCCTGATGCCGTTGCCGCTGGGCTTTACCGGCGCGCGGCTCGACCGTGCCGACCAGCTGCGCAGCGATGCCGCGGGTTTTGCAGCGACGGTCGCCGATCCGCGCGCCCGTTGCCTGCTGCTCGACGGGATCGATTGCGTGCCGGGCGAGGGTGGCGGGCTGTGCTGGGAGGCGCTTGATCCCGCCGACGAGCGCGCGCTGCTGCTGCTCGGTCTCGACGATGCCGGAATCCCGCATTTTGTCCGCGAAGCCGCACCCGGGGCGCGCATCGATGCGCGCTCGCGCACCGTCATGCGCCTGCTGCCCTTGCTGTCGGGCGAAGAGGCGGCACTGTACGGCGGCGCGCGCAGCCTGGTCGACTGGCACGCGCGGCATCACTTCTGCGCGGTGTGCGGATCTCCGACCGAAGTGTTTCGCGCCGGTTGGGGGCGGCGCTGCGGCAGTTGCAACGCCGAACATTTCCCGCGCGTCGATCCCGTCGTCATCATGCTCGCCGAATGCGACGGGCGGGTGCTGGTCGGGCGCCAGGGCGGCTTCCCGCCGGGCTTCTTTTCGGCGCTGGCGGGGTTCGTCGAACCCGGCGAATCGCTGGAAGAGGCAGTGGCGCGCGAATTGTTCGAGGAAGCAGGCATCCGCGTGTCGGACGTCAGCTATGTGGCGAGCCAGCCCTGGCCCTTTCCGTCGTCGCTGATGATCGGCTGCCGCGCCGTCGCGACCGATCCAGCGCTGACGCTCGACACGACCGAGATCGAGGCAGCAATGTGGGTGGACAAGGCGGAGGTGCGCGCCGCGCTGACAGGCGACATCGGCGCGCCGTTTCTGGCGCCGCCGCCATTGGCGATCGCGCGTTATTTGCTGGAGGATTGGGCAGGGTAGATCCTCCCTGTCGCGGAGCGATGGGGAGGGGGACCGTTCGCGAAGCGAATGGTG
>JAHJHL010000064.1 GCA_018823905.1 Alphaproteobacteria bacterium | reverse complement strand
GGCTGGCGCGCGACGCGCTGCCTCGACTTCCCCGAAAAGAAGGAAGCATCGGCCGAAATCATGCCGCAGCGCGCGGTAAAGGCCTTGTTCGACGCCACCCGCGGCATGGACCCGATCATCACGACCGAGGTCGGCCAGCATCAGATGTGGGCGGCGCAGCATTTCGGCTTCTCGGCGCCCAATCGCTGGCTCACGAGCGGCGGCCTCGGCACGATGGGCTATGGTTTCCCCGCCTCGGTCGGCGCGCAGATCGCGCACCCCGACAGCCTCGTCATCTGCATCGCGGGCGAAGCCAGCCTGCAAATGAACATCCAGGAAATGGGCACGGTCAGCCAGTACCGCCTGCCGGTGAAGATCTTCATCCTCAATAACGAGTGGATGGGAATGGTCCGACAGTGGCAGGAGCTGACCTATGAAAGCCGCTATTCGAACAGCTATTCGGACAGTCTCCCCGATTTCGTAAAGCTCGCCGACGCCTATGGCTGGACGGGCCTGCGTATCGACACGCTGGGCGAACTCGAGGACGGCATCCAGACGATGATCAACACCCCGGGACCGGTGATCGTCGACTGCCGCGTCGCACAGCTCGCCAACTGCTTCCCCATGATCCCGTCGGGCGCCGCGCACACCGAAATGCTCCTCCAGCCGAGCGACGTCACCGGCACGATGGACGACGAAGCGAAAGCGCTGGTGTGATGCGACATCTCCGGCACATCTTCTCCCCCCTCGCGGGGGAGAAAAGACTTGGCTTGGCGGCTCGCCGCCTGGCAAGTCTTAGAGAGGGGGGCAGCCCCCTCTCCCAGCTTCGACTAGGCAGCAAGCTGCCAAGTCTCCACATCCCTCTCCCGCAAGGGGAGAGGGGAAGGAGTATGAGATGACGACGCTGAAAACCCGCCCCGCCGCGGTAACGCTGACCCCGAACGCCGAGGCGCGCGTCACCGCACTGATGGCCGCTGCGCCCGCCGACGCGATCGGGGTCAAGCTATCGACCCCGCGCCGCGGCTGCTCGGGTCTCGCTTACTCGGTCGATTATGTGACGAGCGAAGAACGCTTCGACGAAAAGATCGAAACGCCGGGCGGCGTGTTCTACATCGACGGCGCGTCGGTGCTCT
Organism: Alphaproteobacteria bacterium; assembly: GCA_018823905.1. GTDB lineage: Bacteria > Pseudomonadota > Alphaproteobacteria > Sphingomonadales > Sphingomonadaceae > Sphingopyxis. The sequence goes on along the minus strand of JAHJHL010000064.1, from coordinate 4,010 downwards.
ACCTCATCGGCAGCGTCATGGACTGGGTCGAAGATGATTTCGCCGCCGGTTTCGTATTCGAAAATCCGAACGCCAAGGGCGCCTGCGGTTGCGGCGAGAGTTTTACCGTCTAGTGCGGAACGCACTCGGTCTGTTTTGTTTAGCCCTTTTTGCCTGCTCACCAACTGGCGCAAAGATTTCTCGCGAAGCACTTCTTGACGATGCGGGGACAGCCATCCCGGTTTTCTCGGCACACGAAGACGTCGGCTTTGGATATACTTCTCGTCCCGGTAACGGCGACGACGAGTTTGATCTCGATTTTTCGCTGAAGCCCGGCGGAGTATTGGAGTTCCGGATTTGCCGCCCGCAAGGTGGCGGTCAATATGACCGGCAAGAATTTGGCTGTCCCGTCTTGCAAAAGGGCGAAATGGCGTTGTCAGCGATCGCCGAAAAGGACTTACGCGCGCTGCTCCTCCTTTCGCGCCCCGCAAAACTGTCGGAAGATGGCCCTTTTTTGATACCCCGCGGCTGCGATTTCGTCATGCACGGAAGCAGAGTCTATTCTGTCATATTTTCCGACGAGAAGAAATTCGGCGCTTTCATGGTGCAACAACGAACGGATTGCGAGGGCATGGACGAGGCTCGAGCCTATATTAGCGCCATTTTACGGATCCTACCGGACCAATCATTGATGGGAAAATATCCGATATATTGGCCCGCGGCCGACTGACCTAACGGCAGACTGTCCAGCCCGCCGTCCGCGCCGCCATGTCGAAATGGAAATGGTCGGCGTGAGCCGCATTATAGTCGGGCGACAACACGGTGCTGAACAGGTCGCACGACCCGTCGCGAACCTCGTGCAGAAATTCGCGGCGGATGTCGGCGTCGTCCCAGTCGTTGATCAACGCGATGCGTGTTCCATCGGCGAGGACGAAGGCTGAGATGTCGATCGCGTTGGCGGTGGAATGCTGGCTCGGCGTCTGCCCACCGCGGATACTCCGACAGTTATAACTGCCCAGATTTTCGAGCGCGACGACCTCTTGCCTGAAGTGCTTTTGCGCCAGCGGCTGGACGACGTCGCGGTTCCACAGCGCCATGGTGACGGTCACTGCGCAACCGGGCGCCGCATTGGCGGGACGCATCGTCGGCACGAAACGATTGCCGGTCAGCACCATACGCTGGCTGGCGCGGCAGGCGCCGGTGCCGACCACCGGGCGCCGCTCGTACCCGGCCTTGGCGCGATCAAGCGCCGCAAAACAGGCTGCATCGTCACCGACCAGCCCGACCAGCTTACGCTGCGTCGCCCACCCCTGCGGATGCGCGATCTCGAAGCGCGCGGTGGGCATATGTTCGGGGTGGTCGCGCACCCATTGCATGCCGCGGATCGCACCAAGCGCGAGCAACACGGCAATGCCGAACCAGATCAGATAGGGACGCGCGCTTTTCACCCCATTTCAATGGGGTGCAGCGCCGCGCTGTGCAAGCTCAGAGCGGCGCGAACGTCACCATCAATCCATCCTTCGGACGCGGTATCGGCAGCACCTGCCATTTGGGCTCATAGCCTGGCGCGACCACGATCCGGTGCGTGGTGATGACATGGTGGAAAAAGATCTTCGCCTGCATGTAGGCGAAGTGCAGCCCCAAGCACATATGCGCGCCGCCGCCAAACGGCACCCACGCATATTTATGCCGTTCGCGCGCGACCTCGGGCGAAAAGCGCATCGGGTCGAATTTCTCGGGCTCCGGCCAATGTTCTTCCATCATATGCGTGTAGGCCGGGCTGACCCCAACCGACGTCCCGGCGGGAATGCGATAACCGCCATATTCAAAATCCTTGAGTGCGCGGCGCGGAAAGCTCGGCACCGGGGGAACCAGCCGCAGCGCTTCCTTGAACGCCCATTCGGTCATTTCCAGCTCGCCCAGGCTATTGTGGCCGACGCCCTCGCCCGCGGGCGATACCGCGAGCATTTCTTCGCGCAGCTTGTCCTGCCATTCGGGATGCTTGGCGAGCATCCACACCATCGAGGTGATCGAGCTGGTGATCGTGTCGTGCGCCGCCATCATCAGGAAATTCATATGATCGACGATCGCTTCGGCGCTCATATAGTCGCCGTTATCGTCGCGGGCGCGGCATATCTGGCTAAAAATATCCTCGCCCGTCCCCTCGCGGCGTTCGGGGACCATGCGGCCGAAATATTCGACCAGATAGGCGCGGCCCTTGGCGCCGCGGCCCATCGCGGTGAAAGGCATTGGCACGCGGACGACGCCGATCGACGCCTGCACCATGTCGACAAAGGCCTTGTTCACCTTGTCCGCCTCGGGACCAAAGGGGATGCCGAGGAAGCTGGTCGCGGCGAGATCGAGCGTCAGTTTCTTGATCGCCGCATAAAATTGGAAGGTCTTGCCGCTCCACGATGCGACGCGATCCTTGATACCGTCGTTCAGCGATTCGGCATAATGGCGCATCGGCTCAGGCTTGAACGCCACTGACAATATCTTGCGGTCGGCGCGATGCTTTTCGAAATCCATCAGCATCAACCCGCGCGGGAACAGCAGGTTGAGCACCGGCCCCCAGCCCTGTTCTGACGAGAAGATCTTTTCGCGGTCGAACATGACGAGTTCGTTCGCTTCGGGTCCGTGGAGCGCGACGCTGCGTCCGCCAAAGCTGTTGTTGCGATAGACGCGGCCATATTTGGCGACCATCCGCGTCGTGAAACCACGGTAGTCGCCTAGCTGTTCGAGCGTGTTGCCGATCACCGGGTAACCATCCTCGCCGGGAATATGGTCGAGCGCCTGGTCGGGATTGCGCGGCAGCCAATGCTGCGTTTCGGGGCCAAATCGGGCTTCGGGCCATGTGATATTGGTCGGCGCGTTCATCGGGTCCATCCTCTGCGGTGCTGTTTGTCGCCGAGCGTAACGCACTACTGACACTGATGCAAGTAACGCCTTTGGCTCGCTGGGACACTATTCACCGCAAATTCAACTCGACTCGTGCAGCTTGGCCGCCAAGATGACCGGTCCGGCCGGACCCGACGAAGAAATGGCTCGATGCCCATGAAGTACAAGCGCCCCCTTACCCTCGCGCTCGGCGCGATCGCGACGACGATGCTCGGCGGTTGTTATAGCGGCGGGGTGTATGGCGCGAGCTATGCGTCGGGCGGCGATTGCGCCGCGCGTTATGGCAACGCCTATTACGACTATGACGGCTATGCCTATGATGATGGCTACGGTTATGATTGTTACGACGCGTCGGATTATGGCGGCGGGTTCGTCAACATCGGCTTTGGCGGCGGCTGGTACGACGATTATTATTATCCCGGCTATGGCACATGGATGTTCGATCGCTATCGCAACCGCTACCCGCTGCGCGACCAATATCTGAACTATTGGGGCGGACGGCGCGCGTGGTGGAAGCATCATGGCAGCCGCGGCCATGGCCAGCCGGGACGCCCCGGCGGCTGGAATCGCGGTGATCGCGACGGACGTCCGGGCGATGGTCGTCCGGGGCGTCCAGGCGGCTGGAACCGCGGCGACCGCGACAATGACGGCCCGCGCGGGACGCGGCCGGGCCGTGGCCGCGGCGACGGCGCGACTGGTACACCGCCGGTCACCAGCAACCCCGCACGCCCCGGGCGCCCCGATTGGGGGACCGCTCGCCCGCGCCCGGAGCCGCAAGCGGACGGCAGCGCCACACGCCCGCGCCCGATCCGCAATCGGCCAGTGACTGCTCCTGGCGAGGCAGTTTCAGCCCCGCGCACCGGTACCGAGCTTCGGCGCACGCCAAGGCGCGAGTTGCCTACCCCATCGGCGACGCCAGGGCGCGTCCCCCGGGCAGAGCGTCCGGCACCGGTCGTTCGTCAACCGCCCACGGCGCATTCTGTACCGCCCACGCGCAGTGCGCCGACACCTGAGCCCCGCCCAGCAAGGATGGAAAGGCCGGGCCGCGGCAATCGCAATAACAACGTTCGTCCGCAATAAATTCCGCGCCAAAGGGAATATTCGACCTGGAACGTGACCGGGTGGCGGCGTTG
>JAHJHL010000063.1 GCA_018823905.1 Alphaproteobacteria bacterium | reverse complement strand
TGCTAAGCGCCGCGGCAACCGTCCGCCGCGGTCCCGCCACGGGTGCGCGGATGCGGATATTGTGTCCTTCTTTCCAGTGAAAGCAGCTTCATCATGGCCGACGAGACCAGCGCCGACATCAACAACCCCGCCCTGCAGCCCAACGGCGAAGACACGAGCCCGGCGATCGGCCTGATTTCGCAATATGTTAAGGATCTGTCGTTCGAAAATCCGAACGCCCCCGCCGTCTATCAGTGGCAGGACGCGCCGCAGATCGACGTCCAGTTTAATATCGCCGCCGAAGGCGTCGGCGACAGCCTGTTCGAAGTGTCGTTGAAGATCGACGTCACGTCGAAGGCCGAGGCGGGCACGATGTTCGTGATCGACCTGAAATATGCCGGCCTGTTCGGCGTCCGCAACGTCCCCGAAGACCAGTTGCAGCCGTTCTTCCTGGCAGAAGCCCCGCGCATCCTGTTCCCCTTCGCCCGCCGCGTTGTCGCCGACGCCGTGCGCGACGGCGGTTTTGCGCCGCTGCTGCTCGAACCGATCGATTTCCACGGCCTCTTCATCCAGCAGGTTCAGGCGCAGACCGAAGCCGGGGACCTGGGTGACGCCGTGCCGGTTGGCCAGGCGTAAACACGATCCGGCGGGTGGGCTGATCGGGTGAGCGGCCTGCTCAAAAGCGTCGGGACGATCGGCGGGCTCACGATGGTCAGCCGCATCTTCGGTTTCGCGCGCGACATGCTGCTCAGCCGGATCCTCGGCGCGGGCGGGGTCGCCGATGCGTGGCAGCTGGCGTTCCAGCTGCCCAACATCTTTCGCCGCCTGTTCGCCGAGGGCGCCTTTGCCGCCGCCTTTGTCCCGCTGTTCAACCAGCGGATGACGAAGGAAGGCGACCATAGCGAGGCGCGCGCTTTTGCCGACGCGGTGCTGGCGGTGCTGATCCCGATCCTGATCGTCTTTTCGGCACTGCTGCTGATCGTGATGCCGTGGATCATGCACCTGTTCGCGAGCGAGGCGCTGCGCGCCGACGGCGAAACATTCGATCTGACCGTGGCGATGGCACGCATTGCCTTTCCCTATCTGGCATTCATGAGCGTCGCGACCTTGTTCGCGGCGATATTGAACAGCCTGTCGCGCTTTGCCGCGGCGGCGGCGGCGCCGATCCTGCTCAACATCTGTCTGGTTGCGGCGCTGCTGATCGGCATGTTCACGGGCGATGGCGGTGAGGCCGCGAAGGCTACTACCGGCCTGTATCTTGCGATCTCGGTGTCGATTTCGGGTCTGTTCCAGCTGGTCTGGCTGCTGTTCTGGGTGCGGCGTTCGGGTTTCCGACCAGCGTTGCGGCGGCCACGGCTGACCCCCGGCGTGCGCGAAATGGGGGTGCTGATCCTGCCCGCGGTGTTCGGCGCCGGGGTCTATCAGATCAGCCGCTTCGTCGACCTGTTCTTCATCGCGATGCTGCCCGACAAGAGTATCACCTATCTGGCGATGGCCGACCGCCTCAACCAGCTGCCGCTCGGCATCATCGGCATCGCGCTCGGCACCGCGATCCTGCCTGCGCTGTCACGTTTCGTGGCGCTCGACGACCGCGACGGCGCGTCGCGGCTGCAAAGCAATGCGGTCGAACTGGCGATGCTGCTGACCGTCCCCGCCGCGGTCGCGTTGTTCATTGCCGGACCCGCGATCACCAGCGCCTTTTATGTCGGCGGCCAGTATAGCGTCGCTGATGGCCTCGCGACCGGCGCGGTCGTCGGCGGGCTGGTCGTCGGGCTGCCCGCCTATGTTCTGGTCAAGGTGCTGGTGCCCAATTTCTTTGCGCGCAAGGACACGCGCACCCCGGTGTGGACCGCGGCGATTTCGCTGCTGATCAACATCGGGCTCAATCTGGCGTTGATCCCCCCGCTCGGCATCGTCGGGCTGGCGCTGGCGGGCTCGATCGCGGCATGGTGCAACGTCGTGATGCTTTACGCCATCCTGCATCGCAAAGGCCTGTTCCGCCTGAGCGGGCGGGTCGCGAGCCGGATCGCGCGTATCGTCGCGGCTGCGGCGGCGATGGCGGCGGCGCTTCATTTTGCGATCCCGCTGGCGGGCGACGCCTTTGTCGGCGGGGTGGTCGAGCGGATCGTCGCGCTGGGCGCGATCGTCGGGCTGGGCGGCCTCATATTCTTTGGTTGCGCCATGCTGTTCGGCGTGGTCAATCGCGACACCATCGGCCAGCTGCGCCGACGTAAACTCTAACGGGATAGATATGATGCGGACGCTATCGGGCATTCAGCCCACCGGAAACTTGCACCTGGGCAATTATCTGGGCGCGATCCGCAACTGGGTGCGCATGCAGGACGAAATGCCCGGCGAGAAATTGTATTTCCTGGCCGATCTGCACGCGATTTCGATGCCGCACGTCCCCGCGGACCTGACCGCCAACACCCGCGCGATGACCGCCGCGCTCGTCGCCTGCGGGATCGACACCGATCGCTCGCTGCTTTTCAACCAGGCGCGCGTCCCCGCGCATGCCGAGCTGCAATGGCTGCTCAACGGCACCGCGCGGATGGGCTGGCTCAATCGCATGACGCAGTGGAAGGACAAGGCAGGCAAGAACCGCGAAGGCCAGTCGGTCGCGCTGTTCGGCTATCCCGTGCTGCAGGCCGCCGACGTCCTGCTCTACCAGACCACGCATGTGCCGGTGGGCGAAGACCAGAAACAGCATCTCGAGCTGGCGCGCGACATTGCGCAGAAGTTCAACAACGATTTCGCCAGCGAAGATGCGCCGGTCTTTACCCTGCCCGAAGCGATCACCCCGCCGCAGGCTGCGAGGATCATGAGCCTGCGCGACGGGTCGAAGAAGATGAGCAAGTCCGACCCCTCCGAAATGAGCCGGATCGAGCTGGCCGACGACGCCGACACGGTGATGAAGAAGGTCAAGAAGGCCAAGACCGACCCCGAACCGCTGCCGAGCGAGGCCAAGGGCCTGGTCGGCCGGCCCGAAGCGCTGAACCTGGTGACCATCTATGCCGCAGTCACCGATAAGACGGTCGATGCGGTGCTGGGCGAGTTCGGCGGCGAGGGCTTTGGCAAGTTCAAGCCCGCGCTGGGCGAATTGCTGGTCGAGACGCTGCGCCCGATCTCGACGCGCTTCAACGAGCTGCTTGGCGATCGCGAGGCGCTCGATGCGATCCTTGCGCGCGGTGCCAGCCATGCGCGCGAGCTGGGCCGCCCGACGCTCGATGCGGCTTACACCGCGCTTGGCCTCGTTCGCTGACACGCGCACCGGTGCAACATATGTGAATCGGGATATTCAATCCGGGTTCATCGACGTAACGCTAAATCCCCGGACATTCGCCGCCAATCCAGCGCGGCAGATTGGCGGGCTGCACGGGCGTGGAAAATCGTGTATTCCCCGCCCGTTACTCGAAAGGTATTGAGTATGACCAACCTGAAACAGGGTTGGGGGCGCAAACTCAAGCTCGCCTCCGTTCCCATGATCCTCGCGGGCCTTGCGGCCTGTGCCACCCCGTTCAAAGCGGATGTTTCGCGCTTCCAGTCGCAGCTGCCCGCCCCGCAGGGCGAAAGCTATGCCGTGGTCGCTGACGACCCGGCGCTCGCCGGCGGGCTCGAGTTCGCGCAATATGCCAATCTCGTCGAAGCACAGATGACCCGCCTCGGCTATACGCAGGCGGCTTCGGTCGATGACGCATCACTGCTGGTGCGGTTCGACTACACGGTCGACAAGGGCCGCGAGCGCGTGCGTTCGACGGGCTTCCGCGATCCGTTCTATTCGCCCTGGTACGGCTACACCGCACGCGGCTACCGCGCGCGGCCGGGCTATTACAGTCCGCGCTATTACGGCAGCCATTGGGGCTACGGCTTCAACGATCCGTGGTTCGGCGGGCCCGAAGTGCGCAGCTACACCGTCTATACCAGCGG
>JAHJHL010000062.1 GCA_018823905.1 Alphaproteobacteria bacterium | reverse complement strand
CCCTCCGTCAGCACTTCGCGCTGCCACCTCCCCATCGCTGCGCGACAGGGAGGATTGATCAACCCGTTCAGCACTCCGACATTGAATGCGTGCGAAGTTACGCCATATTAGCGATGAACACCCTATAAGAAGGGCGGAGCGTCCGGTCGTGACGTCCGTCCAGGAGCCGTAATGACGCAATCTTTTCCGCTTTTGCCGCTGCGCGACATCGTCGTTTTTCCGCACATGATCGTGCCGCTGTTTGTGGGCCGCGACCGCTCGGTGGCCGCGCTCGAAACCGCGATGGAATCCGACAAGGAAATCTTCCTCGTCGCCCAGCTCGATCCGGGCGAGGACGATCCGCAGCGCGATGACCTGTACGACGTCGGCGTGATCGCCACCGTGCTCCAGCTTTTGAAGCTGCCCGACGGCACCGTCCGCGTGCTGGTCGAGGGCAAGGAGCGCGCCAAGCTGGTTGCGCTGACCAACGACGACAAGACCGTGATGGCGAGCGTGAAGCCGATCGACGACACCGTCGACGACAGCGTCGATACCGCCGCGCTGATGCGCTCAGTGGTCGATCAGTTCGAAAATTACGCCAAGCTCAACAAGAAGATGCCCGCCGAAACCGCTGTGCAACTGTCGCAGATCGACGACGCCTCGCGCCTCGCCGACTCGGTGGCGGGTAACCTCAACATCAAGGTGTCCGACAAGCAGGCGCTGCTCGTCGAAGACACCCCGTCGAAGCGGCTCGAAATGGTGTTCGCCTTCATGGAAGGTGAACTTGGCGTGCTGCAGGTCGAAAAGAAGATCCGCGGCCGCGTGAAGCGCCAGATGGAAAAGAGCCAGCGCGAATATTATCTCAACGAGCAGCTCAAAGCGATCCAGCGCGAGCTCGGCAACGACAATGGCGAGGGCGGCGACGACCTGGCCGAGTTGCAGCAAAAAATCGACGGCCTGAAAATGTCGAAAGAGGCCAAGGCCAAGGCGAACGCCGAACTGAAAAAGCTGCGCGCGATGGCGCCGATGTCGGCGGAGGCCACCGTCGTCCGCAACTATCTCGATACGCTGATCGGCCTGCCGTGGGGCAAGAAGTCGAAGCTGAAGAAAGACATCGCAGCGGCACAGGCGGTGCTCGACGACGATCATTATGCGCTCGAAAAGGTCAAGGACCGCATCGTCGAATATCTGGCGGTGCAGGCGCGCACCAACAAGCTGAAGGGGCCGATCCTGTGCCTCGTCGGCCCGCCGGGCGTCGGCAAGACCAGCTTGGGCAAGTCGATCGCCAAAGCGACCGGGCGCGAGTTCATCCGCCAGTCGCTGGGCGGCGTGCGCGACGAGGCCGAAATCCGCGGCCACCGCCGCACCTATATCGGCTCGCTGCCGGGCAAGATCGTCACCAACCTGAAAAAGGCGGGGACGATGAACCCGCTGTTCCTGCTCGACGAAATCGACAAGCTGGGCCAGGATTTTCGCGGCGATCCCGCGTCGGCGCTGCTCGAAGTGCTCGATCCCGAACAGAATGGCAAATTCCAGGACCATTATCTGGAAATCGACATCGACCTCAGCGACATCATGTTCGTCACCACGGCGAACTCGCTGAACCTGCCGCAGGCGCTGCTCGACCGCATGGAGATCATCCGCCTCGAAGGTTATACCGAAGACGAAAAGGTCGAGATCGCCAAGCTGCACCTGATTGCCAAGCAGGTCGAGGCGCACGGGCTGAAGGACGGCGAATTCACGCTGACCGACGAAGGGCTGCGCGACCTGATCCGCTACTACACCCGTGAGGCGGGCGTCCGCACGCTCGAACGCGAGATCGCACGGCTGGCGCGCAAAGCGCTGCGCCGCATTCTCGAAGGCAAGGCGGAAAGCATCATAATCACGTCCGAAAACCTCAACGAGTTTTCGGGGGTGCGCAAATATCGTCACGGCATGGGCGATCTGGAGGACCAGATCGGCGCGGTCACCGGACTCGCGTGGACCGAGGTCGGCGGCGAATTGCTTACGATCGAGGCGGTCACCGCATCGGGCAAGGGACAGGTGCGTACCACCGGCAAGCTCGGCGAAGTGATGACCGAGTCGGTGCAGGCCGCGCTGTCGTTCGTGAAAGCGCGCGCGCCAAGTTATGGCATCAAGCCCAGCCTTTTCGCGCGCAAGGACATCCATATCCATCTGCCCGAAGGAGCGGTGCCGAAAGATGGTCCGTCGGCGGGTGTCGGCATGGTCACCGCGATGATTTCGACGCTGACCGGGATTGCGGTGCGCCGCGATGTCGCGATGACCGGCGAAGTCACGCTGCGTGGCCGTGTGCTCGCGATCGGCGGCCTCAAGGAAAAGCTGCTTGCGGCATTGCGCGGCGGCATCACCACAGTTCTGATCCCCGAGGAAAATGAAAAGGATCTGGTCGAAATCCCGGCGAACATCACGACGGGGTTGAAAATCATTCCGGTCAGCCATGTCGATGAGGTGCTCGCCGTTGCGCTGGTCAGCCCGATCGTGCCGATCGAGTGGACCGAGGCCGACGAACTTGCTGCTTCGCCGCCGCATGTCCCTGGATCAGACCCTGAGACGACGATTCGCCACTAGCCCTAGTGGATTGGCGGCTCGGAACCCTGCTTTTCGTCGCAAAATCGTCGTTTTGCGACGGTTTTTGAGCCTTTTTGCTTTGACAACATGGGGCGAAACCGCGTTAGTGGCGCCCCATGGCACGTCCATGAATCATTCAATCAACCAAAAGCAGGGGTTCCTTAGGCATGAACAAACAAGACCTGATCGCCGCCGTCGCTGACTCGAGCGGCCTGACCAAGGGTGACGCGAGCAAAGCCGTCGAAGCCGTTTTCGAAGCGATCACCGGTTCGCTGAAAAAGGGTGGCGAAGTCCGTCTCGTTGGTTTCGGCACCTTCGCCGTCAGCAAGCGCAAGGCATCGACCGGTCGCAACCCGCGCACCGGCGAAACGATGACCATCGCGGCGTCGAACCAGCCCAAGTTCAAGGCCGGCAAGGCGCTCAAGGACGCGGTCAACTGATTGGCCAAGCCCTTTGGGTGAGAATATTTCGGGCCGCGGCGCAAGCTGCGGCCTGATTTGCATCGGTGCGGTGCTCTCGGCGAAATCGCCGTTGCAATCATTGGCGCAGCGGCTATGGACGTCCGGCTTTCGGACGTCGGCCATTCGGTCTGACCCGGACGGGCGCGTAGCTCAGTGGTAGAGCACACCCTTCACACGGGTGGGGTCGCAGGTTCAATCCCTGCCGCGCCCACCATGGCCCGATCGGATCGCGCGGAAGTGAAACCGCGCCTGACCGGACCATTCATCGCCTATTCAATGCCTTTGCATTAGAGAGACGGCCATGATCCGCACCCTGACCTTTTCGCTCATCTCGGCCCTGCTGCTTTCCGCGGCGGCGCCTGTCGCCGCGCGCGGCAATCGCGATCAGGACCATCTGCGTAATGCGGCGGCGCAGGGGCAGGTCATTCCGCTCAACCGGCTGATCGCCGAGGTGCGTTCGCGCGCGCCCTACAGCGAGATGACCTATCTGGGCGGGCCGCAGTTCGATGCGGGCCGCATGATCTATGCGCTGAAATTCATGGACGGCAGTCAGGTCGTCGTCGTTTATGTCGATGCCCGCACCGGCCGGATCGTCGGTCGCAAACCCTGATAATCTGAAAAATGGCGAAGTTCCGGGCGCAACGACATTTTGCGATGATCGTTCGGACTTGATACAGAGTCGAAACATGCGGCCGGTGCGACCGGTCAGCAAAGGAAAGGCGTCCGAATGCGGATCTTGATTGTCGAAGACGAACCCACGCTCGGCCCACAGCTGAAGGCGACGCTGGAGAGCGCGGGCTATGCCGTCGATCTGGCGACCGATGGCGAGGATGGACATTTCCTCGGCTCGACCGAAAATTACGACGCGGCGATCCTCGACCTCGGGCTGCCCGAAATCGACGGGCTGACCGTGCTCGATCGCTGGCGCCGCGAAAAGCGCAATTTCCCGGTTCTGGTGCTCACCGCGCGCGACAGCTGGTCGGACAAGGTCGCTGGGCTGGATGCGGGTGCCGACGATTATCTCGCCAAACCGTTCCAGACCGAAGAGCTAATCGCCCGCCTGCGCGCGCTGATCCGCCGCGCCGCGGGCAATGCGTCGAGTGAGTTGACCGCGGGTCAGGTTCGGCTCGACACCCGTTCGGGCCGCGTCACGCTCGCCGGTGAAGCGGTGAAACTGACCGCGCAGGAATATAAGCTGCTGTCGTACCTGCTCCACCACAAGGGCAAGGTCGTGTCGCGCACCGAGTTGATCGAACATATTTACGATCAGGACTTTGATCGCGATTCGAACACGATCGAAGTGTTCGTGACGCGCATCCGCAAAAAACTGGGCGCCGACATCATCACCACGATCCGCGGTCTGGGTTACCAGCTCGACGATCCGCAGGGCTGAACCGTTCGGCCATGGCCGATATGGACCCCAGTGCGACCGGCGTGACAGCCCGCGAACCGGTGGAAAAGCCGGTCGCGCTGACCAGCCGCATCACTGGATCGCTGGCGCGGCGCATGATCGCGATTGCGGCGCTGTGGATTTCGGTGCTGCTGATCGGCGGCGGCTTTGCGCTTGACCGGGTGCTGACCGGCGCGATCACCCGCAATTTCGATTCCAGCCTCGAATATGTGCTGATCGCGATGATCCGCTCGTCCGAAATCGGCCCCGATGGCGAGGTGCGGCTGGTCGAACCGCTTGGCGACCAGCGGTTCCTTGAACCGTACAGTGGCCTGTACTGGCAGATCAGCGGCGGCACGCAGGAGCCCTATCGTTCGCGCTCACTGTGGGAACGGTCGCTGAAGGCGCCCACGCCGCACATCGACGACGAAATCCATATCTATGACAGCAACCAGTTCCCCGACGAGGAGTTGCGCGTGCTCGAACGCAATGTCATCCTGCCGGGCAGCAAGGTCAGCTGGCGCTACCAGATCGCACAGTCGCGCGAGGCGCTCGACACACAGGTCGGCGCGGTGCGCGCGACGCTGATCCCCAGTCTCGCGTTGCTTGGCCTTGGCCTCCTCATTCTGGCCGCGCTCCAGACCTTTTACGGGCTATGGCCGCTGCGCCATATCCGGCGCGCGATTGCGGCGATGCGCGGCGGGCAGAACCGCCGCGTCGATGCGCCGCTGCCGCTCGAAGTGCAGCCGATGGTCGATGAGCTCAACGCACTGCTCGCGCATAATGAGAAGCAGGCCGAGGAAGCGCGGCTGCACGCCGGCAATCTCGCGCATGCACTCAAAACCCCGCTGACCGTATTACTCAACAGCGCGACCAGCCAGACCTCGCCGCTCGCCGACACGGTGCGGCGCGAGGCGGCGACAATGCAGCGGCAGGTCGAGCATCATCTGGCGCGCGCGCGCGCCGTCGGGCGCCGCGGCGCAGCGCAGGCGCGCGCCAACGTCCGCGAAAGCGTCGACAGTGTGACGCGCGCGGTGGCACTCCTTTATCCCAATGTCCGGCTCGATGCGGCAGGCGACAAGCAACTGGTCGCGCGGGTCGAACGCCAGGATCTCGACGAACTGGTCGGCAATCTGCTCGAAAATGCTGCGAAATATGGCGGCGGCAGCGTCTTTGTGACGATCCAGCGCGACGGCGCGATGGCCGAGATACTGGTCGAGGATGACGGGGCAGGGATATCCCCCGCCGATCGCACCCGTATCTTCGATCGCGGTGTTCGGCTCGACAGCGGCAAGCCGGGGACCGGGCTGGGCCTGGCGATTGTCCGCGATGTCGCCGAAATCTATGGCGGTAGTATCGCGCTCGAAGAAAGCGAAGATCTGGGCGGGCTGCTGGTGCGGTTGCGGCTGCCAGCGGGCTAAACGGCCTGAAAACTCCCGTTGCGCGGGGCCGTTTGCATCGGTTCACCGCACAATCCGCCCATATTGTCCACGCAACCGAACGTCCCCGCTTGCGGGGCGCAGGTACTTGCCAGAAGGGGCGACGGGAACTCGCGGGGGCGGCTCATTGAAGGAGTAGGGTCATGCTTACCGTTTCCAAAAGACCAAAATCATTGTTGTTGCTCGCCATGCTGGCCGGCGCCGCGCCCGTCGGCCTTGCGGCACAGTCGCAGGAGCCGCCGCAGGAGGCTCCCGCCGACGGCGACGTCATGGCGACCGTCTATGGCACGCTGCCGACGCCCGATCAGATGACCAAAGGGCCGCAGGTCGAAGGCATCATCTCGGCACGCAGCGACGGGCGGATGCGGGTTCGCACCGCCGATGGCAACGACACCATAATCGCGATTGCCGACTATACCAAAATCAAGTCCAAGGGCGGCTTCCTCGGCCTGAACAGCAACAAGCTCGCGGCGGACTCGCTGCTCAACGGCCTGCCGGTCACCGTCGATACCTTGCAATGGGACGGCGGCCTGGTCGCCAGCGAGGTCGATCTCAAGAGCAAGGATCTGCGCACCGCATCGATGATTCGCACCGGCACCGACCAGCGCTTTGCCGAACAGACCGCGGCGACCGAAGCCTTGCGCAGCCGCGTCGGCGACATCGACCAATATAATGTCAAAAGCACGATCAACGTGAATTTCGACACCGGCAAGGCCATTCTGTCGCCGCAGGCGAAAGCCGATCTTTGTACGACTGCCACGCAGGCCGAAGCGATGGATAACGCGCTGCTGCTGGTCGTGGGTTACACCGATTCCACCGGCAGCGAAGAACTCAACCAGGAACTGAGCGAAAAGCGCGCGGGCCGCGTCGTCAATCACCTGCAGCAGGCGTGCGGGTGGAAACCCTATCGCATGCTGACCCCGACCGGCATGTCCGAAGCCGATCCGGCGGCGGACAATAGCACCCCCGAAGGCAAGGCGATGAACCGCCGCGTCGCGGTGAATGTGCTGGTCAGCAAGGGGCTCGACGGCATGTAAACAGACGCGCCGGGGGCGGGTCAAACCCGTCCCCGGTTGCGCATCGACAGGCTCAGGCCGCGGTGACCACCAGCCCGCGCTGCACCGCGGGTCGCGTCAGCCCGGCGTCGAGCCAGCGCTGGACATGCGCGAAACGCTCGAAGCCGACAATTTCGGCGGCTTCGTAAAAACCGATCAGATTGCGCACCCAGCCGAGCAACGAAATATCGGCGATGCTGTAATCATCGCCCATGATCCACGACCGATCGGCGAGCCGCGCGTCAAGGACTCCCAGCAATCGCGCCGATTCCGCCGCATAACGATCGCGCGGGCGCTTGTCCGCATAATCACGCCCGGCAAATTTGTGGAAAAAGCCAAGCTGGCCGAACATCGGGCCGACCCCGCCCATCTGCCACATCACCCACTGGATCGTCTCATAGCGTCTGGCCGGGTCAGTCGCGAGCAACTGGCCGCTCTTGTCGGCGAGATAGATCAGGATCGCCCCCGATTCCCATAGCGCGAGCGGCGCGCCGCCGGGACCAACGGGGTCATAGATCGCCGGGATCTTGCCGTTGGGATTGAGCGCGAGAAATGCCGGGTCGTGGCTTTCGTTCGCCATGATGTCGATCCGGTGCGCTTCATAAGGCAGCCCGGTTTCCTCGAGCATGATGGCCGCTTTGACACCGTTCGGCGTCGGGGCGGAAAAGAGCTGGAGACGGTCGGGGTGTTGCGCGGGCCAGCGAGCGAAAATGGGATGCGCCGTGCTCACGCGCCCGCCTCGCGCACCTGCTGGTGATGGCGGATCACCTCCTCGATGATGAAACGCAGGAATTTTTCGCTGAATTCGGGGTCGAGGTCGGCATCGCGCGCCAGCGACCGCAGCCGTTCGATCTGCCGTTCCTCGCGAGTGGGGTCGGCAGGGGGCAGGCCTTCGCGCGCCTTGAGTTCGCCGACCGCCTTGGTCACCTTGAACCGTTCGGCGAGCATATAGACGAGCGCGGCGTCGATATTGTCGATGCTCTGACGGTAACGGCTCAGTTGGTCGTCCATGGGTGCGCGGCTCCTCTTGCGTGCGGCACGCTTGGCACCGCCTAGGGGGCTCATGCAAGCCGAAAGTCGTTGCAAAATCGCGGCCGCACGGCCAAGGCTCGCCGCATCATGACTGCCGAAATCCACCAGCTCCACGGCGACCGGCCCCCCTCGCTCGACCCGATGATGGCGCTCGTCGCCGCCGATATGAACGAGGTCAATTCGGTCATTCTCGACCGCATGCAATCCGAAGTGCCGCTGATCCCCGAACTTGCCGGGCACCTGATCGCAGGCGGCGGCAAGCGGATGCGGCCGATGCTGACGCTCGCGTGCGGCAAGCTGCTCGACTATCCGGGGCGCCGCCATTGCAAGCTGGCGGCGGCGGTCGAATTCATCCACACTGCGACCCTGCTTCACGACGATGTCGTCGACAAATCGGACCTGCGCCGCGGGCGCAAGACCGCCAACCTGATCTGGGGCAATAGCGCGTCGGTGCTGGTCGGCGATTTCCTGTTCAGCCGCGCGTTCGAGGTGATGGTCGAGGACGGATCGCTCAAGGTGCTCAAGATCCTGTCGCGCGCGTCGGCGGTGATCGCCGAGGGCGAGGTCAACCAGCTGTCGGCACAGCGCCGCATCGAAACGAGCGAAGACCAGTATCTGGCGATCATCAACGCCAAGACCGCCGAGCTGTTCGCCGCTGCGTGCAAGATCGCAGCGGTTGTGGCCGAGCGCGACGAGGCGACCGAAGCCGCACTGGACGCCTATGGCCGCAATTTGGGCATCGCGTTCCAGCTCGTCGACGATGCGATCGACTATGTCTCGGACGCCGAAACGATGGGCAAGGGGGTCGGCGACGATTTTCGCGATGGCAAGGTCACGCTGCCCGTGATCCTCGCCTATGCGCGCGGCAGCGCCGAGGAGCGCGACTTCTGGAAGCTCGCGATCACAGGCCATCGCACGTCGGACGACGACCTGCTGCACGCCACCAGCCTGCTTCACAAGCATGGCACGATCGAAGACACGCTTGCGCGCGCGCGGCATTATGGCCAGCGCGCGGTCGACGCGATCGGCGGCTTTCGCGCCAGCCAGGCCAAGGCGGCGCTGACCGAAGCGGTCGCGTTCGCCATCGCGCGCGCTTATTGAGCCGCGTGTGATGGCAATGGGCATGGGTCCGGTTGCGGAAACACCCGACGCCTATATCGCCGCCTTATCCGGCTGGCAGCTGGAGCGTTGCCGGATGATGCGCGCGGTCATCATGGCTGCCGCCCCCTTCGACGAAACGATCAAATGGACCAACTTGGTCTTCATGGTGAACGGCCCGTGCATCCTGATCCGCGCCGAAGAACAGCGTGTCCTGCTCGGCTTCTGGCGCGGCAAGCGGCTGCGCGACATCGACCCGCGGATCAAGGCGAGCGGCAAATATGAACTCGGCAATCTGCTTTTGACCGAAGCGACCGAAGTCACCGCGGAACAGGTCACCTGCTTGGCCGCCGAGGCGTATCGGCTCAACATCGAACTTGGCAATCCGACGGCGCGCACCTGATGCAGTCGCTGCCGATCGATCAGGTGCTGCCCGACATCATGGCGGCGCTGGTGCTCAAACCCAATGCCGTCGTCGTGGCGCCGCCGGGCGCGGGCAAGACGACGCGCGTGGCGCCCGCGTTGCTCGCCCAGCCATGGTGCAGCGGCGAGGTGTGGCTGCTCTCGCCCCGCCGCCTCGCAGCGCGTGCAGCCGCGGAGCGGATTGCCGACGAAATGGGCGAGCCGGTCGGCGGCAAGGTCGGCTATGCGACGCGGCTCGACAGCAAGCAGTCGGCAGCGACGCGGCTGCTGGTCATGACCCCGGGGCTGTTCCGCAATCGCATCCTCGCCGATCCTGAACTCACCGGCGTGTCGGCGGTGCTGTTCGACGAGGTCCACGAACGCAGCCTCGACGGCGATTTCGCGCTCGCGCTGACGATCGATACCCAGCAGGGGCTGCGCGACGATCTGCGGCTGATCGCGATGTCGGCGACGCTCGATGGCGCGCGTTTTGGGGCGCTGCTCGGCAACGCGCCGGTCGTGCGCAGCGAGGGCAAGATTTTCCCGCTCGACCTGCGCCATGTCGGACGCCGTGCCGAGGACCGGCTGGAGGCGAGCGTGCTGGTCGCGGTGCGGCAGGCGATGGCGGACGAGCCTGAGGGCGACATGCTGTGCTTCCTGCCCGGCGCCGCCGACATCGAGCGTGCCGCGGCGGCAGCCGAGGCGGCCGGGTTGCCGCTGGTCGTCCACCGCCTGCACGGCCAGATCGATCCGGCGTTGCAGCGCAAGGCGCTCGTCCGCGACCCCGACGGCGGGCGCAAGCTGATCCTCGCGACGAGCATTGCCGAAACGAGCCTGACCATCGATGGGGTGCGCATCGTCATCGACGCCGGGTTGTCGCGCCGTCCGCGCTTCGACAAGGCGGCGGGGATCGCGCGGCTCGTCACTGAACGCGCGAGCCAGGCGTCGGCAACACAGCGCGCCGGGCGCGCGGCGCGGCAGGGGCCGGGGGTTGCTTATCGGTTATGGGAAGCGGCGGCGACCGCGGGGATGCCGCCGTTCGATCCGCCCGAAATTCACGAGAATGACCTGATGCCCGTGGTGCTCGATTGCGCGAGTTGGGGCATTATCGATCCGCGCCAATTGGGCTGGCTCGATCCGCCGTCGCCCGCTGCGATCGCCGACGCCAAAACGCGCTTGCAGGCAATCGGTGCGCTGGGCGAGGACGGACGGATCACCGCGCACGGCAAGGCGCTCGCCGCGATCCCGCTGCCGGTGCCGCTCGCGCATATGCTGCTCGACGCAGCGCGAGCTGGGGAGGGTGAGATGGCCGGACGCCTCGCGGTGCTGCTCACCGAACCCGGGCTCGGCGGGCGCGGGGTCGATGTCGAGGCGCGGCTCGGTCGTTGGCGCGGGCAGCGCGGCGACCGTAGCGAAGGCGCGGTGCGGCTGGCACGGCGACTGGCGAGCATCGGCGACAAGCTGGCGGCAGGGACCGATGAGGTGGCACCGCGCTTGATCGGCGGCTGGATCGCGACCGCCTGGCCCGATCGCGTCGCGCGGCAACGCGCAGGCCAGCGCGGCGAATATCTCAGCGTCGGCGGTCGCGCCTATCGCATCGATCCGGTCGAACCGCTGGCGGGCAGCGAGTGGCTCGCGATCGCCGATGCGCAGGGCCACGCCGCCGGGGTCCGCATCCTCGCCGCGGCGCCGATCGACCAGGCCGAGGTCGAGGCGATCTTCGCGGACCGGATCGTCGGGCATGCCGCCAGCAGCTATGACGCCGTCAGCGACCGCGTCGACCACCGCCGGGAACGGCGGCTCGGCGCGATCGCGCTGACCAGCGGGCAGGCGGGGCGAAGCGATAATGTCGAGGAGGACATCGCGCTGCGGCTGGCGGCGGTGCGCGACAAGGGACTGGGGCTGATCGGGTGGGGTCAGGCGGCGCAGGCGCTGCGCCAGCGGGCGTCCTTTGCGGGCATCGACACGCTGTCGACCGGCGCGCTCGCCGACAGCCTCGACATCTGGTTGCCGCCGCTGCTCGGCGGTTGCCGCGGGCTGCGCGACATCGGCGATCGCAAGCTGACCGACGCACTGATGGGACTGCTCGACTGGTCGGCGCGGCAGTTGCTCGAAAAACATGCCCCCGCCGATTACCTCACCCCGGTCGGCAGCCGCCATCCGATCGATTATGGCGCCGACGGCGGGCCAACGGTCAGCGTGCGGGTGCAGGAATTGTTTGGGCTGGCGCGCCACCCCACAATCGGCGATCCGCCGGTGCCGCTGGTGCTCGCGCTGACCTCGCCCGCGCATCGGCCGATCCAGACGACACGCGATCTGGTGAGTTTTTGGGGCGGCAGCTGGCATGATGTCGCGCGCGAGATGCGCGGTCGTTATCCCAAGCATAGCTGGCCCGACGATCCCGCCAATGCCCGCCCGACCTTGATGACGAAGGCGGCGCAGGCGCGGCGTGATGGGCAATAGATGTCGTCGCCCCCGCGAAGGCAGGGGCCGCTGTCGGCCTTTTCCGGTCGGGCTGCGTAAACTGCCAGCGGCCCCCGCCTTCGCGGGGGCGACGGGGTTTCCTCTTTTCGTCGTCTTTGCTTGCCGCTAAGGCACGGGCAGCCCAACCAACGCAGGACAGTCCCGATGAAAGCGCGCATTTTCCAGAAACCCAAAAATGCGATGCAGTCGGGGCGTGCCGGAACGCAGCGCTGGATGCTGGAATTCGCCCCCGCTGAAGCTCGCAAGCCCGATCCGCTGATGGGATGGGCGGGCAGCGGCGATACGCAGCGGCAGATCCGGCTGGGCTTTGCCAGTCAGGCCGAGGCGGTTTCCTATGCGGAGCGCAACGGGATCGATGCCGAGGTTGTTGCACCGCCGGTGCGGACGCTGAAGATTCAGGCTTACGCGGATAATTTCCGCTGATCATTAATCGTCGCCCCCGCGAAGGCGGGGGCCGCTAGCCTGTTAACGCAGCGATGCTGGATTAACCCTCCAGCGGCCCCCGCCTTCGCGGGGGCGACGGATCTTTATTCGCTGTCCGGCTGCAACAGCTTGTGCAGATGCACCACGACATATTTCATTTCGGCATCGTCGACGGTGCGCTGCGCCGCGGCGCGCCACGCCTTTTCCGCCGACTTATAGTCGGGGAACAGCCCGACCATGTCGAGGTTGTGGAGGTCGACAAAGTCGGTGCCCTGCGGATCGCTGACGCGTCCACCGAACACGAGATGCAATTTGCTCATGGCTGCTGTCCTTGCGGGTCGGGGAGAAGGCGCGGCCCCTAACAGCGCGGCGCCGCTACGGCAAGCCGGTCAATCGTCCTTGCGGCCCTTCGGCAGCAGCGACCCGAGCAGCGCGCCGATCGCGATCGCCCCGGCGACCAGCGCCATCGGCTGCTTTTCGGCCGCTTCTTTCAGCTTGCTGTTCGCGCGCTTGGCCTGGACCTTGCCCTTTTCATAGACTTCGCCAGCGGCTTCGCGAGCGACGCCTGCCTGTTCGCTGGCTTTGTGGGCGAAATCCTCGGTCGCGGCGCGGGCGCGGCCATAGCCGTCCTGAATCCGCGCCTTCGCCGCCTCGGCGGTCAGCCGGGCATTTTCGGCGGTTTTCTCGGCAAGTTCACTCGCTTTGGCGCGCGCGTCGTTGGCGGTTTCACTGAACGGCTTCATCGTCATTCTCCACTGGTTCGATCGGTTCGCCGTCATCGGCGTATGGTTCTTCGGCTGTTTCGTCGGCGGGGTGCAGGCGATCGGTGATCGCGTTTGCCATATCCTGAATCTTGCGCGTCAGCCGCGGCGCATGTTCCTTGATCGGTTCGCGCAGCAGCCACGCGACCCCTGCCACGGCGGCGAGCGCGATCGGCAAGCGGTTGTTGCGAAACTCCCGCTGCACGGCCTGCGCCGTGTCGTCGATCTTTGCATTTAGCCGATATTTGCAGCGGTCGACGAGCGCGCCGGGCTTCAACGCCGCTTTGGCGACGTCGAGCCGCCGGTGCAGTTCGGCGCGCTGGAGCATCGAGCGGCGCGCTGCGGCGATCAGGCGGTTACGCGTCCGCGCCATCGTCGATCCCTTCATTGGTCAGGTCGCTGCGAAACGCGGTGCGAATGTCGCCATAATGGCTGTGCGCACGCCACGCCGCGAGCGCGGCAATCACCAGCAACGCCGATACGACGACCAGGGTCGCGAGCAACGGCCCGATCTGCGGTGACAGCGCCAGGATCGCACCGAATGCCAGCGCCAGCAACGCCACACCCGCCGCAGTTGCTGCAACGCCGCCCCAGATCGCAGCACGACTGGCGCCATGCAGCGCCAGCTCACCGCGCGCCTCGATCAGCGCAAACTCGGCCTTTGCCGTCGCTGACAGATTGTCGACGACATCGCCGACAATCTGTTCGAGCGGCACCGGCGGCGGTTCCACCGGCGGCCCGTCGGGCGCATAGCCGTGACTTATGCCGTCAAAGCTGCGCTCGTCGGACATGGGCGGAGGGGTCGGATCTGCGGATGGCAAGACCTTGTCAATCGTTCGAGCCGCCCTTGAGCATCCGGGCCAGCACAAAGCCGATCACCGTGGCGGCGCCGACCGCGATCGCGGGGTTCTTCTTGACCATGTCCTTGGTCGAAGCGGCGAGCTCGTCAAGATCCTTTTTGTCGAGCGTCGAGGCGAGGCCAGCGACGGTCGCCGCGGCGGAGCGGGCATAGTCGCCATATTGCTTGCCGAATTTGGTGTCGACGGTGCCGGCGCTGTCTTCCAGCATCTTGGCAAGGTTGCCAACCGCGTCGGCGGCCTTGCCCTTGCCCTTGGTTGCGGCGTCGCGTGCCTTGGCCGATGCCTGGTTGGCGAGCGTCGTCGCTTCACCCTTCAGCGAGGCGGCCTTTTTCGTCGCTTCCGACTTGATCGTTTCGCGCGTCGCGACCAGCTGATCGCGGATCGGATGATCCTTGGCAGTCTTCACCGTCGCGGGCTTGCGCGCGGGCGCAGCCTTGGTGGCGCCAGCCTTTGCGGGGGCCTTGGGGCGCGGGGCGGCGGTTTTGGTCGTCGCGGGAGTAGCGGGCTTGGCCATGGCGTTG
>JAHJHL010000061.1 GCA_018823905.1 Alphaproteobacteria bacterium | reverse complement strand
CCGATCTCGCTGTCGGGAAAGGTCGCGGCGTAGAAGCGTGCCGCGTCCTCCGCGTCCTTGTCGAACCAGAGGCAGATCGTGTTCTTCGCGACGGTCATTGCGATCCCCTCAGACGTCGAGGATGGGGGCGAAGCCGCCATAGATCATGCGCTTGCCGTCGAACGGGACTTCGGTGCCGTCGGGCTGCATCCGTTCGTCGGCCATCACTTTTTCCCAGCCCGCAACGCGCGCTTCTTTGCTCGGCCATTCGACCCAGCTGAACACGACGGTCTCGCCGTCCTGTTTGTGCGCGGCGCGGGCAAAATCGGTGACCTTGCCGTCGGGCACATCGTCGCCCCACGCCTCGACGACGCGCGTGGCGCCATGGTCGCAAAACACCTGCGATGCCTTTTCGGCCAGCGCGCGATAGGCATCCTTGTTGCCGTCGGGGACGGGCAGGACATAGCCATCGGCATAACCCATCGCGCCGCCCGCGCGGTCATCGACGATCGAATCGAAGCCGCCGATAATCATCCGCTTGCCGTCGAACGGCATGTCGCCGCCCATCGCCGCCATGCGCGGGTCGCTAATCATCTTTTCGTTCGCGGCGTCGCGGGTGGCCTTGTCGGGATATTCGAACCAGCTGAACACGACGGTCTCGTCGTCTTTCGCCTGCACCGCGCCCTTCAGGTCGTTGACATTGCCGTCGGGGACATCGTCGCCCCACGCCTCGACCATTCGCGCCACGCCAAATTCCTTGAACAGGGGGGCGGCGTCGGCGGCATGTTTGCGATACGCTTCCTTGTTGGCGGTCGGCACCGCCACGACAAATCCTTCAACATAGGTCATCTTGTCTCTCCTTAGGGGGGTGGGAAATTCAGGCCGCGACCGGCTCTTTGCTTAACGATGCCAGCTGCGCGTCCATCGCGCGCGTGAAAGCTGGCCGGGCCGTGCAGCGATCGAGATAGGCGGCCAGCCGTGGATATTCGGCGATCAGTCCGGCCTCGACGCCTTCGCGCAGCACCGTCGCCATCGCGATGTCGGCGATGCTGAACTCGCCGACCAGATAGTCCTTGCCGCCCAGCGCATCGGACAGGCGGCCAAAGCGGGTACGGATGAAGTCGAGCAAGCCGGGGCGGCGCAGCTTCGCCCATTCCTCGTCCTTCGAAAATATATCGACATTGCCCAGCTCGAACATCATCGGCTCGACGCTGTTCAGCGCCGCGAACACCCAGGCGGTCGCGTCGGCGCGGGCCTGCGCCCCGATCGGCAGCAACCGCGCATCCTTCGCCGCCAGATGCAGCATGATGGCGCCGCTTTCGAACAGGGTGAGGTCGCCGTCGCGCAGCACCGGAACCTGGCCCCACGGCTGCAACTTATAATGGTCGGCCGGACGATCGACCGCGCTGATCAGTTCCTCGGCATAATCGATCCCCAGTTCCTCGCACGCCCAGCGCGGCCGCAGGTCGCGGACAAAGCCGCGCGCGAAATCGGGAACCCAGTCGAAGGCGATGATTTCGATATCAGCGTGGGGGTTGGCGGGCATGACTAGTCTCCTTTCGAATGGTTGGCGTAAGCGGCAAGCTGTGCCGCCAGTGCGCGCCCGAACGCGGGCCGCTGGGTGCCGCGTTCGACATAGGCGGTCAGCTTGGGATGGGCCGCCAGCATGGCGGTCGGCGCGGCGCGCAAAACGTCGATCATCATCAGGTCGCCGATGCTAAAGACGTCGTCGAGCCAGTCGCGATCGCTCAGCGCATGCGCCACTTGCGCCAGCCGCTTTTCGGCAAACGGTCGCGCGGCATCCATAGCGGGCTCCCGCCAGTTCTGCTCTGCGCCCGCGACGCTCAGAACGACCAGCGTCTGGAGGGTCGGCTCGACGCTGTTCAGCGCGGCGACCAGCCAGCTGATCGCGCGCCCGCGACGGACCGCGTCGCGCGGCAACAGGCGTTCGTCCTGCTCGCCGATGTGGAGCAGGATCGCGCCCGATTCGAACAGGGTCAGGCCATCCTCTTTATAGACGGGAACCTGCCCGAACGGCTGGTCCGCCAGATATTCTGCGGGCTTTTCCTCGAAAATGCCGCCGATCAGGCGTTCGCGATACGGTCGGCCGATCTCTTCGAGCGCCCAACGCACGCGCAAATCCTTGATCCGCCCTTCCGCGAAAGACGGCACCCATTGGTAGGCGGTGATTTCGATACTGGCGTTGGGGTTGACGGGCATGATGGCTCTCTCCTTGTCTTTCTAGGGGAGATCTAAAAAGACGGCGGCGGCGGCGCCTTGTCGTCGAGGAAAGGCGTCACCATCGCGGCGATCGCTGGCACCTCGTTCATGATCCCGATGTGCGATGTGGCGGGCAGGATCGCGAGGCGCGCCTTGGGTGCTTCGGTGATGAAGCCCTGCGTCGCCGCCGCAATGTCGCCGCCGCCGCGCAGCTTGAACAGCTGGATCGCATGGTCGAGCGTGACGCCGTCGGCATCGCCGATGATCACCATCGTCTTGCCCGGGATCTTGCGGACGTCCTCGTCGGACCAGTTGTACGGGGCCGCGTCGAGCGCCTTGATGTTCGCGAGCAGCTTGGGGAAGCCGTTCGGCTCGGGCGACAGTCTCTTATATTCCTTCTCCATCGGGCTACCGGCGAAGATTTCGGGGGTCAGCGTGGCGATGGCCGCGAGCACTTCGGGGTACAGGCCGTCGAGCCGCGAGGTCGCCGACAGGATGACTTGCTTGCCGACCCTGTCGGGATGTTTCAGCGCGAGGCCGATCGCGGTGGTACCCCCCATCGAATAGCCCAGCACATCGACCTTTTTGACGCCCAGCTTGGCAAGCACCGCGGCGGTGTCGTCGGCCATCCGGTCATAGGTCAGCGGGCCGTCGACCCCGCCCGAACGGCCATGGCCGCGGGCATCGACCGCGATCACCGGGCGGGCAGGCAGAAACGGGTCGATCAGCGGCTTGATCGTGTCGGTGGACATAAAGGCGCCGTGGAGCACGAGCAGCGGGGTTCTGCCGGACGCGAGGTCGCCGTGGATCTGATAATGGATGCGGGCGCCATCGATCGTGACAAAATCGCTCTTGGCGGTGCTTGCCGCCGTGGCGGTTTCGGTCGCCGGGGCCGTCTGTGCCTGCGCCGTTCCGGGCGCTGTCAGCGCCGCGGTGCTCGCCAGCAGGGCAAATGCAGGGATGGCGGCGGTATGAAAATAGTGGCGGGGCATGATTTAGCTCCTCTTTCCTTTGATAAAAGCAACGATCGACATCGCGTGGCCGTGGCCCAGGTCGAAATCACCCTTCAGCCAGTCGATCACCGCTCCCGGTTTGACCCCGGGGGCGAGGCCGCTCTCGTCGGCCAGACCCTTTTCGATCGCGATCGCTTTCAGGGCTTCGGCGGACTTGCCGGTCTTGGCTTCGACATTGTCGAGATAGGCCTGGAAACTCATCATCGGTCTCCCGTCGGGAGGGGAACGGCGGCCGTTGCAAGGGTGGCTGTCCGTTCCCCTCCGCGGTTCGCTCAGGCGGTCGCTTCGGCGGGCTCACCGGCGGGGATCGCGGCGGGGTCCATCCACATCACTTCCCAGATATGGCCGTCGGGATCCTCGAAGCTACGCCCGTACATGAAGTCGCCATATTCCTGAGTCGGGGTCGGGTCGGCCTTGCCGCCCGCGGCAGTCGCCCTGGCAACCTGTGCGTCCACTTCGGCGCGGCTGTCGGCGGACACGCAGAGCAGCACCTGCGCCGTGGTATGCGCGTCGGGGATCGCCTTTGACGTGAAGGTCGCCCATTTTTCGTGCGTCAGCAGCATGACGTGGATCGACCCTTCAGCAATCACCATGCACGCGGCGGTGTCGTCGGTGAAGGCGGGATTGTTGACCGCGCCGACCGCGTCATAAAAGGCCTGCGACCGGGCAAGGTCGGTCACCGGCAGGTTCACAAAAATCATCTGGGGCATCGTCTCTCTCCTTGGGGATGGGATGGGGTAAGTCAGCGCGGGGGCGCCGTTGGGGCAATTACCTGCTGCGTCATTGCGCACCGCGCGGTTCAAACAACATGCGGACATAACGCTTCAGGTGGGTGACGCTTTCGCGCGCGATCGCCGGGTCGTTCGTCGTTTTGGCCAGGATGAAGCTGCCTTGCAGCACCGCCTGGATATGCTGCGCCAGCCCGAGCGCGGTGACATCTTCGGGGGCGCCATAGCGCGCCATCGTCGCCTCGATGTCGGGGGTCAGCGCCGCGCAATAGGCGTTGATGCTCGCCTCGCACGCGGCGCGGATCGCGTCGCTCGTCGCAAAGGCTTCCTGCACCATCGTGCCGACGAAGCAGGTGAATTCCTCGACGGGGCCGTCGAGCATCGCAAAGCGGAAATCGATATGACCGATCAGCCGCGCCAGCGGGTCGTCCAGCCTGGTGTGCGGCGGCATCTCGAATAGCGGCCGCGCACGCTCGGTCCACGCCTCGGCGGCGGCAACCGCGAGCGCTTCTTTCGATGCGAAGTGATGGAAAAAAGCGCCCTTGGTCACCCCAGCCGCGGCGCAGATCTGGTCGACCGTCGTCGCGGCATAGCCCTGCTTGCGCACCGTGCTGTGCGCCGCCGCAATCAACGCGGCGCGCGCACTGCCGCGCGGTGCGCGCGCCGCGGCGATGCCCGCCCCGACGCCGCCGACGGAGCTGCCGTCGGCGCGGGGCGCGGGGGTCGAAGGGGGCTGATTCGGGTTCATGTCGATCTACATACCGACTGGTTGGTATGTTGTCAACAAGCGGGCGGAGCTCACCGAGTGACAAGTTTGAAAACTTCCGAACCGGTACCGAAAAGGACTCGACCTACCCCCGCATTCGCGCCAAAAGGCACGGGAACAAACAGGGGACATTGATGGTCGCGATCGTTTCCACCGTCGCCTATCTCGGGCTCGAGGCGCGCGGGGTCGAAGTGCAGTGTCAGATCACCCCCGGCCTGCCGCGCTTCGTCGTCGTCGGCCTGCCCGACAAGGCGGTCGGCGAAAGCCGCGAGCGGGTGCGCGCTGCGATCGCCGCGATCGGCCTCGCGCTGCCGCCCAAGGTCATCACGGTCAACCTGTCGCCCGCCGACCTGCCCAAGGAGGGCTCGCATTACGACCTGCCGATCGCGCTGGCGCTGCTTGGTGCGATGGGGGTGGTCGATCCCGAAACGCTGTCGGCCTATGTGGTCGTCGGCGAACTCGGCCTCGACGGCCGTGTCGCCGCATCGCCGGGGGTGTTGCTCGCCGCGCTCCACGCGGGCAGTCAGGACCGCGGGCTGATCTGCCCGGTCGCGCAGGGGCCGGAGGCGGCGTGGGCGGGCAATGTCGAAGTGCTCGCGGCGCCCGACCTCCTGTCGCTGCTCAACCATTTCAAGGGCAACGCGCTACTGCCGCCGCCGCGCCCGGGCGAGGTCGAGCAACCGCGACGGATGGCCGACCTCGCGCAGGTCAAGGGGCAGGAGGTCGCCAAGCGCGCGCTCGAGATCGCCGCGGCGGGCGGGCATAATCTGCTGATGGTCGGGCCGCCGGGGGCGGGCAAGTCGCTGATGGCGGCATGCCTGCCCGGCATCTTGCCTGACCTCGACCCTGCCGAAGCGCTCGAAGTGTCGATGATCGCCTCGGTCGCGGGCGGGCTGGAGGGCGGGCGGCTGATCCGCGCGCGGCCGTTCCGTTCGCCGCACCACAGCGCGTCGATGCCCGCGCTCGTCGGCGGCGGCTTGCGGGTGCGACCGGGCGAGGTCAGCCTAGCGCATCTGGGCATCCTGTTCCTCGACGAACTCCCTGAATTTCAGCGTAGCGTCCTCGATTCGCTGCGCCAGCCGCTGGAGACGGGCGAGGTCAGCGTCGCGCGCGCCAACGCGCATGTGACCTTTCCGGCGCGGGTGCAGATGGTCGCCGCGATGAACCCGTGTCGCTGCGGGCATCTGGGCGACCCGGCGCTTGCGTGCAGCCGCGCCCCGCGCTGCGCCGCCGATTATCAGGCCAAAGTCTCGGGTCCGCTGCTCGACCGTATCGACCTGCACGTCGAGGTGCAGGCGGTCAGCGCCGCCGACCTCGTGCTGCCGCCCCCCGCCGAGGGCAGCGCGGAAGTGGGCGCGCGCGTCGCCGCGGCGCGGGCGCGCCAGGCCGCGCGTTACGCGGCGCACAAGGCGCGCACCAACGCCGAAATCGACGGCGAGCTGATGGAGGCGGTCGCGACGCCGGACGAGGCCGGGCGCAAGTTGCTCGCGCAGGCGGCGGAGGCGATGCGGCTGTCGGCGCGCGGCTATACGCGGATATTGCGGGTGGCGCGGACGATCGCCGATCTGGCCGGGGCCGAGGCGATCGGTCGCATCCACATCGCCGAAGCGCTGAGCTATCGGCGGCAGGTGCCGCGCAACTGATGCTCACCTTTGAAGCCGACATCATCGAATGGCGCGGCCCGCCGCCCTATCTGTTCGCGCCGGTCCCCGATCATCTGGTCGGCGAGGTGCATTATGCGGCGCGCGAGGCGAGCTATGGCTGGGGCATGGTGCCGGTGACGGCGCAGATCGGCGGAACCGAATTTACGACATCGCTGTTCCGGCGCGGTGACACCTATGTGCTGCCCATCAAAGTCGCGGTGCAGCGTGCCGAGGGTTTGGGGCTTGGCGACCGGATCGCCGTCACCATGCAGATCAGCCGCGTCGTCCGCCGCTGAGTTCGCTGCCGAGTTTCAGCACCTCGCGGCCGTCGATCATCTCGATCAGATAGGCGGGGTTGGCGGCGGAGCCATTGCGGACGATGCGCGCGCCCTTGATGATGCGCTCGACGCGCGTCTCAAAGCGTTCGGCGATCCGCCCATGCGCTTCGCCGCGGCCCCACGTCCACTGGACATGGGCGTCGATGTCGAACTGGTGAGCGGTCATGCGATCCCGGCGCGCTGCAGGGTCAGATGCCCAGCGCCGACTTGTTCTCGACGACTTCCAGCGGCGGCGGCGCCTTGGCGACCCCCGCCCCGTGGCGGCGGTGCGCCAGCTTGCCGTCGACCTTGCCGCCGTTTTCGATCGTGATATTTTCATACACGACATCGCCGGTGATCCGCGCGGTGGCGTGGACGATCAGCGTCTTGGCCTCGATCGATCCGTCGACCAGCCCGGCGATCTTTGCGGTCTCGGCGACGACCGCGCCCTTGATTTCGCTTGCTTCGCCTTGCACCAGATTGGCGCATTTCAGGTCGCCGTCGATCTTGCCGTCGACATGCAGGTCGACGCTGGCAGCGACATTGCCGGTGACGACGACATCCGATCCCAGGATCGAAAAGGTCGTGTGCCGCGCGCCGGTCGCCATCTTAGCGGGCACCCCGGGCAGTGATGGCACCGACTCGCTGTCGGGCGTCGTTTTTGACTTCGAGAACATCGGCTTTGGCCTCCAGGAAGCGGCGCGGGTTGACCGCGACGCCGTTCAGACGGACTTCGAAATGCAGGTGGCTGCCGGTCGAACGGCCGGTCGAGCCCATTTTGGCGATTTGCTGGCCGGCGGCGACCTGCGCCCCGACCTTCGACGTAAAGCCCGACAAGTGGGCATAGCGGGTCATGATGCCCTGGCCATGATCGACCTCGACGACATTGCCATAGCCCGATTTGGTGCCGACGAAGCTGACGCGGCCGGGGGCGGCAGCGAGGATCGGGGTGCCGATCGGACCACGGAAATCGAGCCCCGAATGCATTGCGGCGCCGCCGGTGAAGGGATCGCTGCGATAACCAAAGCCCGACGACATCATCAGCACGTCGGCGGGGTTGCCCGACGGGACGGCGACCAAGGTGCGTTCGAGCACTTCCATGCGGAACAACGCACCTTCGAGCGCAGCGAATGATGCGCCGAGCGCTTTCGCTTTGCCCATGCGGCCCTTGTACGGAATGAGCGGACCACCGCGGCCGGCTGCGGCGCTGCGAACGATCGCGGCGGGGTTGAGCCCCAGCTGGGCGACCGCATCCTCGGCATTTTCGGCGCGGATGTTGACCGCGGCGAGCAGGCGGCTGGCAAAGCGTTCCTGCCGCGTTTCGAGCCGCGCGAGCGCCTGCGCTTCGGGGGGCAGGTTCGGATCGATCGCGCTGGTCTGCAGCGATTCGGTTTTCGCAGCGTCAGCTGCGGCAGCGGGCTGCGCCGCCATCGCCTCGGCATCGATGCCGAAATGCGTTTCGGCAACGCCTTCGAGCAGCGCCTGACGCTCTTCGAGGTCAGCGGCGGTTTCGGCGACGCGGTCGCGATATTGCGCGATGCGCTTTTCCGATGCGGCGGCGGCGGCCTGTTGCTGCGCGACCGCTGCGCGTTCGTCGGCGCTGAGCAGCTGGTTGATCAGGACGGCGAGCGTTGCGCCGGCCCAGGCAAGCAGCACGACAGCGGCAATCAGCGCAACGCGCTTTTGCCACACGGCGCTGATCCGCAGGAATCGAACATGACCATGCGTGCGAATGAAGATTTCATGGTCCTGAAACAGCGCGTTAAAGCGCTGGCGCCAATGGCGCAGGCCCGTGGATTTCGATGACAAGTGGCGACCCCATCTTGTTGTTATAAGGAGCCCTCCGCCCCAATTGATGCGCGCCTTAACAGGCCGTTTGCAGTGGGGCGAATCTTTGCAGCGCGACTCGCGCCGAGTCGAACCGGGCATGCGGTGAACGGTGTCAAACGGCGGGAACGCTGCCATTTTGGCGGGAAATCGACCGCGAATCGCTAAATAATGTTGACGGCTTGCTTACCAAATTTTGCTAGGGTCAAGTCGATGAATCCCATGGCCAAAACCGATCCGTCCGGCGCGCCCGACCAATCTGCGTCGCCGTCCGTCAGCACGGTGCGCCCGCGTTCGGCGGTCAGTGCCGGGGTGGGCGTTGTCGGCCTCGGCGGATTGCTCGGCTATCTGTTGCTGGCTCGCTATGCGCCCGACATCGCCGCCTTCTTCGGCGTCGACTGGGGGGCGCGCGGGCCAATGAGCGGTCCCAATTCGGCGATCGCTAGCGTATTGGCGTGCGGCATCCCGATGGTGCTGTGGTCGGTGTTTGTGGACAAGGTTCACCGCAATCCCTCGACCGGGATCGACTGGACGCAGCGCCGCCCGTGGCGCGAAACGGTGGATATCAGCCTGACCAAGCTTGCCGGACTGTGGGCGACATGGGGGCTGATCGCGCTGATCTATGCGACGATGCGCTATTATTGGACGGGGAATTACGCCTTTTCGATGGATTTGCTCGAGCGCGTCGCGCCGTGGCTTCTACTCGTATCGGTGCCGTACATGCTGTGGCTCGACCGCCGGATGATCGAACCGCGCGACGGCTGTTATCAATTCGGGCGCTGGCTGATCGCACCCGGCCAACCGGTCGATGGGCGCGCGATCGGCCATCATCTGCGCGCCTGGGCGGTGAAGGGGTTTTTCACTGCTTTCATGCTGTCGATCGTGCCCGGCAATTTTTCGGCGCTGGTCACGGTTCCAATGACCGAGGTGCTCGCCAATCCCTATATGACGGGGATCTGGGCGCTGAATTTCCTCTATCTGATCGACGTCCATATCGCGACGGTCGGCTATATCCTGACCCTGAAACCGCTCGACGCGCATATCCGCACCGCCAACCCTTATGGCATGGCGTGGGTCGCGGCGCTGGTCTGTTATCCGCCCTTCATCCTGATGAGCGGCGGCCCGCTCGATTATCAGGTGAACGGCGCCGACTGGGGGCATTGGCTGGCGGGGCATGAGACGCTGCTGATCGTCTGGGCGATCATGCTGGGGCTGTTGACCGCGATCTACAGCTGGGCGACGATGGCGTTCGGCATCCGCTTTTCGAACCTGACCCATCGCGGTATCATCACCCACGGGCCGTACCAGTTCACGCGGCACCCCGCCTATGTGTCGAAGAATCTGAGCTGGTGGGTTGGCGCGATGCCGTTTCTGGTCACCGCGGGCGGCTGGGTCGAGGGGGTGCGTAACGTCGTGCTGCTCGGGCTGGTCAGCGGGGTCTATTATTGGCGCGCCAAGACCGAGGAAAAACATCTCCTCGCCGATCCCGCCTATCAGGCCTATTGGAACTGGGCGCAGGCCAACGCCTTTGTCCCGCGCCTGATCGCGCGGATCACCGGGCGTCAGCGCCCGCTGATCCGGCTCGAACCCGACGAGCGCGTCGGACCCGTCGCTTAGAAACTAAGCTCGTCGTAGATTTTCGAAAGGTCGCCGCCCCACGGTCCCTCGTAGCGGTCCATCAAATCATGCGCGGGCGATTTGCCGCTCTTGGCGATCCGGCGCAGCGGTTCGAGGAAGCCGACTTCATTGTCGCCCATCGAATTGACCTCGCCACGCGCCGCGAGGCCCGCCGCCGCAATGTCGAGGACGCGATGGGCAAGCTCGCCCACCGTGCCGCCGCCGGGGGCGGGGGCATCGAGGCCTTCGCTGGGAACCGCGTCGCGCAGCGCCTGCTGCTCCTCGATGCTCCAGTTTTTGACCAGATCCCACGCCGCGTCGAGCGCGCCCTGGTCGTAGAGCAGGCCGACCCACAGCGCCGGGAGCGCGCAGATGCGGTTCCACGGGCCGCCGTCGGCACCGCGCATTTCAAGGAAGCTCTTGAGGCGCACCTCGGGGAAGGCGGTCGACAGATGGTCGTTCCAGTCGGAGATATGCGGTTTTTCGCCCGGCAGTGCGGGCAGCTCGCCCTTCAGGAAGTCGCGGAAGCTCTGCCCCGCGGCGTCGATATATTTGCCGTCGCGGAAGACGAAATACATCGGCACGTCGAGCATATAATCGACATAGCGTTCATAGCCGAAGCCGTCCTCGAACACGAAGGGCAGCATGCCGGTGCGCGCGGGGTCGGTGTCGGTCCAGATATGGCTGCGGTAGGACATGAACCCGTTGGGCTTGCCTTCGGTGAAGGGCGAGCTGGCGAAGAGCGCGGTGGCGATCGGTTGCAGCGCCAGCGAAACGCGGAATTTCTGCACCATGTCGGCTTCGGATGAATAATCGAGGTTGGTCTGGATGGTGCAGGTGCGCAGCATCATGTCGAGCCCCATGCTGCCGACGCGCGGCATATGGTCGAGCATGATCTTGTAGCGGCCTTTGGGCATGATCGGCAGTTCGGCACGCGTCTTGTCGGGCCACATGCCGACCCCGAGGAATCCGAGTCCCAATTCGGCGCCGACCTCTTTCACCTGTTTCAGGTGGCGGCCGGTTTCGGCGCAGGTCTGGTGCAGGTTTTCGAGCGGCGCGCCCGAGAGTTCGAGTTGCCCCGCGGGTTCGAGGCTGACCGTGCCGTCGCTCCCGGCGAGCGCGATAACCTTGCCGCCCTCGATCACCGGTTCCCAGCCGAAGCGGGTGAGCGCCATCAGCAGATCGTGGATGCCACCGGGCTCGTCATAGCTGGGCGCGCGATGATCGGCGGTGCGATAGACGAATTTTTCATGCTCGGTGCCGATGCGCCAGCGGTCCTTGGGCTTCTCGCCCTGGATCATGGGGACCGCGAGCTGGTCGCGGCTTTCGACGATGGGATCGTGGCTGTCCGAAGCGGTGCGCGTGCTCATATCGCGCATTTAGACTGTTCAGTACAGAATGCAATCGACTGTTGAAGCCGCCCTATTTGACCAGCCCACGCAGGTTGATCGTGAAGCTCGACCCCGGCACCATCGATCCTTTGGGGCGGACGCGGACATGGGTGACATTGGCATCGACGCCATTGGCATCGATCGTCGGCACATAGGTCCAGCTGGCGCCGCCATTGTTCGAAAATTCCAGATCGTCGGTCGCGTTCGCCAGGCTGGTGAAGCTGTAGGTCAGCCCGCTGCTGCCCGCGGTGAAGCGCACGGGACCGGGACCGGGGGCGTAAGTGCCGACGAACAGGCTGAGGTCTAACGGGATTGCGTCGGTGACGATCACGCTGTTGTTCGTCGGGCTGGTGCTGGCGGGGGCGGTGACGGTCAGGCTGTAATTGGCAAAGGCGCCGGGGATGAGCTTGGGGTTGATCAGGCCGTTCACGGGATCGCTATAGGCGAGCGAGGTCTTGGCGATCGACAGCGGCGCGACATAGCTGTTGGTAAAGGTGCAGACGATCGCGGTGTCGGCGGCGCTCACCGTCAGAACATTGCTGGCCAGCGCGGTGCCATTGCCGGTGCAGGCGAGCACCTGTCCGTAATTGGCGCCATTGCCGACGGTGAAGGTCTCGCTGAGCGTGGCGCTTTCGGCGGCATAGACGGTGACGGCGGCGTTGGTGTCGATCTCGTTGGCGCTGTTGGCGACCGACGACAGGCTGGCGTTGTTGATCAGGCCGCTGGTCGCGACGGTGACGGCATTGGCGATCTGCGCATTGACCCATCTTTTGCGCACGATCAGCGTCGCCGAGCGGCGGCTGTTGGTCCAGGTGCAGGTAAGTGACGTGCCTGACGGCATGACAACGGTGCGGCTAAGCCCGCTGCCTGCGGTGGCGACAACGACATTGTCGCTGTTGCGGCGGCATTCGATGGTGCTGTTGTAGTTCGCCGCGGCGCCGGTCGTATAGGCTTCGGTCAGGGTGAGGGTGCTGCCGGGGACCGCGACTGCCGTCGCATTGGTTGCGGCGCCACCGACGGTCGAGGAGCCCGCGGTCGGCACCGAGCCGCCGGTGATTGCCAGGCTGACCGCGTCGCCCGCGATGCCGGTGACCCAGTTCTTGGCCAGCACGACCGGCGAGTCATTGTCGGTGATCGTGTAAGTGCTCGCGGTCCGCGCTGCGCCGCCGCAGCTTGATGTGCTCGACACCGTGTAGCCTGTGCCGGTGCTCAGTGCGATCTGGATCGTTTCGCTGCCCTCGGTCAATGCGTCATCGATGATCTGGATGCCGAGCGGGACCGCCGCGTTCTGATAGGTGCCGGCGGGAATGGTGACGGTGAAGGTCGCGCCGCCGCCGGGCGTCGTATAGTCGGTGCCGCGCACCGCGGTTCCCCCGGTGATGCTGACATTGACGGTGCGCGCGGTGAACAGCGTTCCGTTAACGGTCAGCGTCGGCAGGTTCGCTGTCGCCAGCGACTCAACGCCGGATGCTGATGCGGTCGAAAGCTCGACAAAGGGGTTCAGCGTGATCCGGATATCGTCGAGGAAATTGCCCAGACTGCCGGGATCGGTGGTGACGAACTGGACGCGCTGGATGCCCGACGCCCCACTATAGGTCGTCGACCCGCTGTTGACGTTCCACACATTGTTGATCGTCGATGCCTGGGTCGCGAGGTTCTGGATCAGCGTCCCGCTGCTGTTCGCGATCTGAAACCGCGCGGTTTGGGTTGCAGGGCCGCCCGATCGGGCGCGATGGGCAAAGGTCCACCCGATCGACTCGCCGTTGACCATGCAGATATTCTGGTAAAAGGCGCCCGGCACGTTGGCGTTCATTTCGGCAAATACCGACCCCGCAAAGGCCGGGACGCCGTTAAAATTGCTGTCCCACAGCTCGATTTCGCCCGACGCCGAATCCCAGCCGGGTACGGCACCGTTCGAGTAGATCTCGTAATTGGGCGCGCCCAGTCCCTGCGGATCGTTCGATTCGAACGACGGGTTGATGATGACGCGCTGCGCCGCAGCTTGCGGCGCCACCGCGAGCGCGGCAAGCACAAGGAGGGCGCTGCGCCGGAATGGGCGATGGCGCGGCATTAGTTGATCGTCACGTTGAAGATGATCGCGAGCGCGTTTCCGGGGGCGAGCGTGGCCGCGGTGGCGGCCACCGTTGCGCCGGTGATCGACGCCCCGAACGGATCACTTTCGTCGGCGCCGCTGGCGTTGTCGTCCTCGACCGTCGCCGCCCCCGCGCAGGTCGCGCCGCTGCGCAAAGATCCGGGGACGAACGTCGTCGTCGCGGGCAGTGCGTCGGCGACATTGATCGCGGTCGCGGTGCCGCTGCCATTGTTGGTGACGAGCAGGCAGTAGCGCATCGTCGCACCGGGGACTGCCTTGGGGTCGGTGGTGCCGTTGGTCGGGTCGCTGACGACGCTGCTCGTCTTGGCGATCGTCAGATTGGCGGTCGGGCGGCAGAAAGTGATATCGTGGATCGCGGCGCCCTGCTGGCCGGGGTTTGCCGGGGCCAGACTATGGCTGCCGTAGGTGATCACGATCGTGTCGACGGGCGCCGAAAAGGTGACGACAACATTGCCGTTGGCGCTGCCGTCGGCCGACGTTACGTCGCCATAGGCGCTGTTGCCGATGACATAGTTGCTGATGCCGTTGGTCAGCGTCGGGGTCACCGCCGCGCCATTAAAGCTGCCGGTCACGGTCAGCCGGTCGGCGAACTGGCCCGCGGCATAGTCGATGTCGAAGACGCGGAACTGCACGCCGGGGACAGCCGTCGGCAACGTCATGGTCGTGGTGATCGAACCGGCCTGGCTGGTGAAATCGGCGATCTGGAAGATCGAGAATTGCGCCGGAGAAAAGCCGCCGGTGACGATATTCTGGCGCGTCGGCGACTGGCCGCCATAGGTGGCGTTATTCAGGAATGCCCCGCCGCTGATGCCAATGTCGAAATTCATTGTGCCGATCGCGGTCAGCGCATAGCTGCCGCTGGTCGTCCCCGCGGGCCAGCTAACGCTGTCCCAGTCGTGGACCGTGCTGCCCACCGGGCAGACGAGGGTCGGTGGCGTCCCGGCGACACGCGTGCCGGATACGGTGAAGCTGGCGGTGTCGTAGTCATCCTCGCCCACCGCACCATTGCCGGGGGTCGAATCGAAATCGGATGCCGACGAGGCGCTGACTTCGGCAACATTGGTCACCGTCGCGCCCGCGGTTGCGGTGACGGTGCCGGTGATCGTCAGCGTGCGCGTCGTTCCTGCCGGGATGCTGCCGACCGTCCAGACCCCGGTAGCGGAGTTGTAACTGCCGAACCCCGAGGCGCCGGTGAAAGCGAAGCCGGCGGGGAGCGTATCCTGTACGGTGACGGCGGTGGCGGTCAGCGCCGATCCGCTCGCGTTGGTGACGCTCAGAACATAGTTGATGCTGGTGCCGAACGCGGGCGATGCGTTGCTCACCGATTTGGTCAGTGACAGGTCCGCCGACGGCGTGATCGGTATCGTGGTCAGCGTCAGATCGCTGCGCGTGAAATTGCCACTGTCGCCGTTCAGCGAATCGCAGATGGTAAGCTGCCACGTTCCGGCCGAACCCTGTCCGTTGAAGGCCGCGAGCGAGCCTTGGGGCGAGAAGGTACGCTGATAGGGCGGTGCGGCGCTGGTGTTGTCGTTTGCCGTATGCGTCGTAATGCTGGTCGCGGCGCTGTCGTCGAACAGGACGTTCAGATGGTCAGCCGACGTGCCGACATTGGTGATCAGATTGACCACCGTGCCGGTGGGCGACACCAGGGTCGCGCGAATATCGCCGCGGTACGTGTGCGTGAATTGCACGCCGATATTCACATCGGTGACCTGCGCGTTCGCGGCCACGGTGAAATTGCGAACCATCGGACTGGCACAGGTTGTCGCGGTTTCGCTGATCGTGCCGGTTGTCGTGTTGCTATAGGTCGTGGCCGTCTGTGCCGCGGCCGGATTGGCGACGAGCGTCAGCGCCAGTCCGACGAGCATCATCAATGCGCGTACAAACTGTGCGTGCTGGCCCCCACGCCAGCAATATCGGCTCTGGTCCTGCCGTTGCATCGGGCCGCTATGCCCGTGCATAGCTAATATGCGGTTAAAATCGGGAGCTTGGCGCAAATTCTGTCCGGGAACGGAACAGCTTCGCGCATTCAGGCGCCGCCCGTCCAATCGCCATGCTGCGCCATCCACAGGCTGATTGCGGCGATCGCTGCGGTCTCGGCGCGCAGGATGCGTGGGCCGAGCGCGATGCGGCGTACCGCTGTGTTTTCGAGCAACAGGTCGCGCTCGCGCGTTGTGAAGCCGCCCTCGGGGCCGATCAAGATCGCGGCGGGGGCGGGGGCGGCCACGGAGAAGAGCGGCGCCCCCCCGGCTTCGTCGGCGAAGAGCAAGGCGCGATCGGCGGGCCACTCGGCCAGCAGTTGCGTCAGTTTGATCGGCTCGCCCAGCATCGGCAGCGCGGTGCGCCCGCATTGCTCGCACGCCTCGATCACCTGCGCCTCCAGCCGCTCGCGTTTGACGCGCTCGACGATGGTGCGTTCGGTGATCACCGGCTGCAAGCGTGCGACGCCCAGCTCGGTCGCCTTTTCGATGATCCAGTCGAGCCGCGCCTTTTTGACTGGCGCGAAGCATAACCACAGATCGGGAACCTGCTCGATCGGGCGGGTCTGATGTTCGATACGAACGGTGAGCGATCGTTTCCCTGCATCGGCGATGCTGGCCAGCCATTCGCCACTGCGGTTGTCGAACAGCAGGATGGGCGCACCGACCTTCAATCGCATGACGTTCAGCAGATAATGGGCGGCCGCGCCGTCGATCGTCGGCGCGGCATCGGCCGCCAGCGGCAGATCGACAAACAGGCGGGGGGTGCTGGCAGGCGGCCAGGCGGGGGTGGCGGGCATAGAACGCGCGATAGCAGACGCCGATATTTTGCACACCCGCCGCGTGCGGCGCGCCACATTGTCCCGATTCAGGTCAGAATAGCCGGTTTGGCAGCATTTCCGGCGGTAGCCGATTAGCGATTTGGTAAGCAGTTCCGCCCTAGTGCGAGGTGCCAGACACGCATCTGTAGTGGGCCGTGCGTCTGGATCAAGAGGGGTTTGACCATGCGAGGGACCGTTTTCAGCCGGCTGCGGCTGGGCACCAAAAGGCTGTTGCGCGACAAGCGCGGCAACGCAATGTTCCTGACCGCGGCGGCCGCGCTGCCGGTGATCGGGCTTGTCGGATCGGGCGTCGATATCGGGCGCGCCTATATGGCGCAGCTGCGCTTGCAGCAGGCGTGCGATGCCGGCGTTCTGGCCGGACGCCGCGCGATGGGCGGCAGCACCTATTCGACCGCGGCGCAAGCCGAAGCCGACAAGATGTTTGAATATAATTACAGCGAAAACGCCTATGGCAGCAGCGACGTGACCTTCACGTCAGTAGCGCAGGGCTCGTCGAGCGTTTCGGGTACCGCAACCGCGACCCTGCCAACGGCCTTGATGCAGATTTTCGACTTCGACGAGTTCGACCTGACGGTCAGCTGCGCGGCGAAACTGGAAATTTCCAACGCCGACGTGATGATGGTGCTCGATGTCACCGGGTCGATGGCGACGACCAATTCGGGCGACTCGGTCAACCGCATCACCGCGCTCAAAGACGCGACCATGGACTTTTTCGATACGCTGACGGGCGCTGAAATGGGCGATGGTCGCCTGCGCTTTGGCGTCGTCCCGTACAGCTCGTCGGCAAACGTCGGCCAGATCCTCTATGCCAAAAATCCGGCGTGGCTGGCCGATACCATCACCAACTATCCCTCACGCACGCCGATCTACCGGACCGAATGGGGCACCGGAACGACGACGACGGGTGACCCCAGCAACGGTAATGCCAGCCCGTCGGGCAACTGGTCGGGCTATTCCAATCAGTCGTCGAGTATCACCCAGGCGAATTGCGTCATCCCGACGCAGCCAGCGGGCAGCCCTCCGGGCAAGTCGGGCGGTACGTCTTCTAGCCAGACCGGCCAATATATCGACGGCAACGGCAACCGCGTAACCAACTCGAACGTCTTTCAGACTTATTCGTACAAGGCCTATGAGTATCGCTGGCGGAACAGCCGCTGTCAGCGCCGCGAGCGCACCTATTTGTACACCGAGACGACGCCGTCGACGCTCACTCAGCCGCCGGTGCAAGTGTTCGACGACAAATATCGGTACGAAAGTCGTACCTTCGATGTGTCGGGCGCCAAAAGCGGTTCGGGAATCGTGACCAACACCGGCGATTCGGGGGCGGACCGCACGAGCTATTGGGGCGGCTGCGTCATGGAGCGCAAGACCGTGACCTTTGCTGCCAACGAAGCCGCGCCGTCGACCGCACTCGACATGGATGTCGACACTGCGCCGACCAGCGACGACGACACCAAGTGGAAGCTGCTCATCCCCGAAATCGCCTTCCCGCGCGCGAGTGGTCCCGGTGGGACTCCTTCTGACCAGACGGTCGAGGGCGGGATTACGAAGAACAGCGGCGACGTCAGCGGTGAAGGCGGCACGAACGGCAGCTGGCAAAATTACTCGCGCTACTGGTCGAACGGCTGGGGCGTATGTCCCGCCGCGGCGATGAAGCTCACGACACAGACGGCGAGCGATCGTTCGAGCTTCAACACCTATATCGACTCGCTCCAGCCGGTCGGCGGTACATATCATGACGCCGGCATGGTGTGGGGGGTGCGACTGCTCTCGCCTGACGGCATGTTCGCCGACGAAAATGCGACCGCGCCGAACAACCGGCCGATCAGCCGTCACATCGTCTTCATGACCGATGGCGACATGTCGGCGAACATGGGCAATCTGACGTTTCAGGGTTATGAATGGATCGACAAGCGCGTTGGCGGCACCAGCGACGCCACCCTGACCACGCGCCATAACAACCGCTTTGCGCAATTGTGCGAGAAGGCGAAGGGGAAGAATATCACCGTCTGGGTAGTCAGCTTTGGCGTTGCGCTGAACAGCTCGCTCACCAACTGTGCGACCCCGGGCAAAGCCTATCAGGCGAATAATGCGGCACAGCTCAACCAGAATTTCCAGGCGATCGCCCGGCAAATCTCGAAACTGCGGTTGTCGCAATGACGCGCCGGCTACTCATCCGCCGCCTGCGCCGCAGCGAGCAGGGCAATGCGATCGTCGAGTTCGCGCTCACGGCGCCGGTGTTCCTGCTGATCCTGATGGGAATATTTGATTTTTCCTGGCAGATCTATGGCAAGCAGGTGTTGCAGGGCGCCGTCAGCAAGGCAGCGCGCGACGCCACGCTGGAGGGCAATGCGCTGAACCAGGCTGCGCTCGATGAAAAGGTGCGCCAAAAGGTTCTGAACGTCTTCCGGAACGGCGAAGTTACCTTCGTTCGCAAGGCTTATGATAGTTACAGCGAAGTTGGCGAACCCGAAGCGTTTACCGATTCGAACAACAATAGCCAGTATGACAGCGGCGAATGTTTCGAAGACGTGAACGGTAACAACAGTTGGGACGCGGACCGCGGCCAGACCGGCAACGGCGGCGCCGAAGACGTCGTCCTCTACACCGCGACGCTCGAAATTGATCGCGTGCTGCCTGTTTGGAAAATGCTTGGTCAATCGCAGCAAAGCCGGATGGAAGCGACGACGGTGCTGCGCAACCAGCCCTATAATGCGGCGACGTCGACGAAAAAGGTGATTTGCACATGATCGCGCTTATCGAACGCCCGTTTCGGCGGGCGCGCACCCAAATCATTCGCCTCGCGCGCGACAGCGGCGCGGTGGTGATGATCGAAATGGCATTCTGCATCCCAATTTTGGTGATGGTCGGTTTTGCGGGCATTGAACTGGCGAACCTTACATTGTCGCATACCCGCGTCAGCCAAATCGGGCTGAGTGCGGCCGACAATGCTTCCCGGATCGCTTTTGGGAGCAATTTGTCGCTACCCCGCGTGCGCGAATACGACATCAATGAAGTGTTCACTGGGGTCGAAGAGCAGGCACGAGGCATGGATTTTAAGGCCAATGGGCGGATCATTCTGTCCAGTCTCGAACGCAATCCCGACGGGGGCCAATGGATTCACTGGCAGCGCTGCTACGGCGATCTCGACATCGATTCGGCTTATGGGCCGCAGGGGACGGGGGCAACTGGCACAGGATTTGCCGGCATGGGCGAAACGGGCCGCGAAGTGACGGCGGCTGCTGGCACGGCGGTGATGTTCGTCGAGATCCACTATAACTACAAACCGTTGGTCGGCACCAAATGGTTCGGTACGCCGCGGATAAGCTCGACGGCAGCCTTTAATATCCGCGAAGGGCGCGACCTGGCGGGTCACAACGGGTCGGGAACATACAACCCCGCCCCCACTGCGACGGTCTCCAACTGCACCTGATCGCGATGCCGATAAACCGATAGGGCATTTATCGTCGGCTTGGTCGCTGCTACACGCGCCGCTGCTGATGACCGCAACCCATCCTCCCGACACCCAGCTGCGTGGTTTCGTGGCGCTGCTCCCCGCCGCGGTGCGGCCTTACGCGCTGCTTGCGCGGTTTGATCGGCCGATCGGCTGGTGGCTGCTATTCTGGCCTTGCGCTTTCGGGCTGGCGCTCGGCGGCGGGGCGGTCAGTCATTGGCCGTTGTTCCTGTGGCTGCTGCTCGGTGCGATCGCGATGCGCGGGGCAGGCTGCGTCTATAACGACATCGTCGACCGCGACCTTGACGCACAGGTGGCGCGCACCGCGTCGCGCCCGATCGCGAGCGGGGCGGTGTCGGTGCGCAATGCCGCGTTATGGGCGGTGCTGCTGTCGCTCATCGGTCTGCTCGTGCTGCTCCAGCTACCGTTGCCCGCGCAGATCGTCGCGCTCGCCAGCCTGGTCCTCGTCGCCGGTTATCCGTTCATGAAACGCATCACTTGGTGGCCGCAGGCGTGGCTGGGGCTGGTGTTCAGCTGGGGCGCGCTGGTCGCTTGGGTTGCGGTGGGCGGCGGCGAGGGGATGGCGCTGC
Organism: Alphaproteobacteria bacterium; assembly: GCA_018823905.1. GTDB lineage: Bacteria > Pseudomonadota > Alphaproteobacteria > Sphingomonadales > Sphingomonadaceae > Sphingopyxis. Next base: position 3,976 of record JAHJHL010000061.1, on the reverse strand, counting down.
CGTTGCTTTATGCCGGCTGCATCGCGTGGGTGATCGGCTATGACACGATCTACGCGTTGCAGGATATCGAGGACGATATGCTGATTGGGGTCAAGTCGAGCGCGCGCGCGATGGGGCGCCATGTGAAGGGCGGTGTCGCGCTCTGCTATATGTTGGCGCTTGCCTGCTGGGGCGGCGCGCTGTGTGCGGTGCGCCCCGATCCGGTGGTGCTGATCGCCCTGCTGCCCGCAGCGCTGCACTTTACCGGACAGGTCGTGACGCTCGATCCCGCCAATGGTGACGATGCGCTCGCCAAATTCCGCAGCAATCGGTTTGCCGGGTTGCTGGTGTTTGCGGCGATGCTGGTGGTCGGGATGGCGCCTTGATTACTCTGCCGCGAGCAATTCCTCGGCCGCGCCTAGATCGACCGACACCAGCCGGCTGACGCCCTTTTCGATCATCGTCACCCCGAACAGGCGGTGCATGCGCGCCATCGTCACCGCATTGTGGGTGACGATCAGATAGCGGGTGTCGGTTTCGCGCGTCATGCGGTCGAGCAGGTCGCAGAAGCGCTCGATATTGGCGTCGTCGAGCGGCGCATCGACCTCGTCGAGGACGCAGATCGGCGCCGGGTTGGTCAGGAACAGGCCAAAGATCAGCGCGACCGCGGTCAGCGCCTGTTCGCCGCCCGACAGCAACGTCAACGTGCCGAGGCGTTTGCCCGGCGGCTGCGCCATGATTTCAAGTCCCGCCTCCAGCGGGTCGTCCGAATCGACGAGCTCAAGATGCGCCTGCCCGCCGTCGAACAGCGTCGTGAACAGCCGCTGGAAATGGCCGTTGACGGTCTCGAACGCGGCGAGCAAGCGGACGCGGCCTTCGCGGTTGAGATTGCCGATCGATCCACGCAGCCGGTGGACCGCCTGCGTCAGTTCCTCGATCTCGGCGGCGCTTTTCTCGCGTTCGGTGTCGAGTTCGACCAGTTCGTCAGCGGCGACCAGGTTGACCGGGCCGAGCCGCTCGCGGTCAGCAATCAGCCGGTCGTGCTGCGTCGATTCCTGGCCTGCATCGGACACGCTCTCGCCGTCAAACCCGGCCTTTTGCGGCAGCAACGGCGGCGGGCATTCGAAGCGCTCGCCCGACAGGCGGCCCATTTCGATCCGGCGCAGCTCGGCATTTTCGGACCGCGCGATGGCTCCGGCACGGGTTTCGCGCGCCGCGGCGACGCGCTCGCGGATGGCATTCAGCGCGGTCTCGGCCTCCCGCAGCGCGGCTTCGGCGGCGCGCTCCTGCGCTTCGGCGGCGCCAACCTTGTCGCGCAGCGCCGCCTGCTGCGCTTCGGCGGCGGCGCGCTGTTCGGCGAGCTTGGCCGGGACGTCGGCGAGTTTGGTAGCTTCGGCGGCCAGCGCGTCGGTGCGCTTGTCCATCTCGGTGACGCGCCGCGCCGCTTCGCCCGCGCGCGCTTTCCAGCTTTTGATCTCGGCGGTCACGACCGCTTGTCGCTCGCTCAGCGCGGCGAGCGAGCGTTCGTGCGCGGTGAGGGCGTCGCGGGCGCCGTTGGCGTCGCTGCGCGCGCGTTCGGCGGTCTGCTCCTCTGCATCGAGCGCGGCGCGCGCGATGCTGTCGTCGGGCAGCGCCGCGAGTGCCGTTTCCTGCGCCGTCAGCGCATCGGCGGCGTCCTTCGCCGCGGCGGCGATCTCGCCGAGCCGCCGGTCGAACAGCGCCGCGGCGTCGCGGTGCCGATCGAGCGCCGCCTGCGCCTGATCGGCGGCGCGCAGCGCGGTGCGACGCGTTTCGTCGGCCTGCGCCAGTGCCTTGCGCGCGGCGGCGGCGGCCTCGGTCAGTTCGGCGGCCTTAGCTGCGGCGGCATCGCGCCGGTCGCGTAATTCCTGCACGCCTAGCTCGACTTGCGGGCGCTGCGCCGCCAGCGCGTCGAGGCGGTTCTGGCGTTGCAGCCGTTCGGTTGCGGTCGCGCCGTCGCCACGCGCGACAAAACCGTCCCAGCGGCGCATCACGCCATCGGTCGTGACCAGCCGCTGGCCGACCGCGAGCGGCTGGCCGCCGTCGCTGTCGGCGACCGCGACTTGGGCGAGGCGGCGGGCGAGTGCGGCAGGCGCCGTCACGAAGTGCGCGAGCGGCTGGGTGCCGGTCGGCAGCGCGGGGTCATCGGCTTGCGTCTCGGCGCCGCCCCAACTGCGGGCCGCGCCGCCGTCGGTCCCGGCGTCGAGATCGTCGCCCAGGGCGGCGGCGAGTGCGGCCTCATATCCCGGCGCTACGCGTAACTTGTCCAGAATGCGGTCTTCGTCGCGGCGCCCGGCGGCCAGCGCGCGCTCGAGCGTCGCGGCCTCGCCGTCGAGCGCGGCCAGCGCGGTGCGCGCTTCGGCTAGTCCCGCTTCGACCCCGGCGAGATCGGCGGCGGTCGCTTCGCGGTCGGCTTCGGCATTTTGCAGCGCGGTTTCGGCGGCGGCGATCGCAGCTTCGGCGGCTTCGGCGGCCGTCACGCTGTCGGCATGGGTTGCTGCCAGCGCGGCGCTGTCGCCCAGCGCAGCGATTTCCGCGTCGACGCGCGCCTTGTCGCTCGCGATCCGGCCGACCGCGGCGTCGGCGCTGTCGCGCGCCGACACCGCGATGCGGCGGTCGGCGGCCTCGCTCGCGGCCTTCGCGCGCGCCTGCGCCAGCGCAACCTCGGCGTCGCGGAGCCGCGCTTGCGCGGCGAGATTGGCGTCCGCGAGCGCCGCCTTGCCCGCGTCGTGCGCGGCGATGGCCTGCGCCAGCGATTTGGTTTCGGTATCGAGCGCGGTCAGCGCGCCATGCGCGTCGCGGGCCAGTTCGCCCTCGCGGCTGCGGTCGTCGGCGAGGCGCGACTGCTGCGCCGCCAGATCGTTGAGGCGTTGGTGCGCAGCGCGCTCCTCGCCCTGCAAGCGGACCTGCGTCGCGGTTGCTTCGGCGAGCGCGTCGCGTTGCACCTGCGCATCTTGCCGGGCGGCGGCGACGCGGGTGGCGACCTCGGTCTGCGCCGCGGAGACGGTTTCGAGCTCGTGTTGCGCGGTCTTGACCGCAGCTTCGGCGGCATCCGAATCGCGGCGCGCCTGATCGGCGGCGGCGGCGGCATCGCGCCAGCGCGCGTAGATCAGCCGCCCCTCGGCGATGCGGATGTCATCGCTCAGCTTCTTGTATTTCTCCGCCGCACGCGCCTGTCGCCGCAGCGCGTTGGCGCGCACCTCCATGTCGGCGGTGATTTCGGACAGCCGCGTCAGGTTGGTTTCGGTCGCACGCAGTTTCTGCTCGGCGTCCTTGCGGCGGACATGCAGCCCGGCGATCCCGGCGGCTTCCTCCAGCATCGCACGGCGCTCGGTCGGCTTCGCCGCGATGACATTGGCGATCTTGCCCTGGCTGACCAGCGCCGGACTGTGGGCGCCGGTCGCAGCGTCGGCAAAGATCAGCGCGACATCCTTGGCGCGCACGTCGCGGCCATTGGCGCGATAGGCGCTGCCGGTGCCGCGCTCAATGCGGCGGATAACCTCCAGATCGTCGCCGTCGCCGCCGTCTGACAGACCCGCGACAAGCGCGCCCTCGGTGTCGCAATGCAGCGCAACCTCGGCAAAATCGCGCGCCGGGCGCGACGCGGTGCCGGCAAAGATGACATCCTCCATGCCGCCGCCGCGCATTGATTTGGGGGAGGATTCGCCCATCACCCAGCGGATCGCTTCGAGCAGGTTCGATTTGCCGCAACCATTGGGGCCGACGACGCCGGTCAGTCCGGGCTCGATGCGCAGTTCGGTGGGTTCGACGAAGGATTTGAAACCTGTCAGGCGCAGGCGTTTTATCTGCACGGAATGGCCCCGTACAGGTCAGCGAATCGCGGATGTTGCAACGCTGCTGTCACATTTCCCCCTGTCAGCCGTCATGCCGCGCGGGCGGGGGAGTCGCAAGGGGCTGATATCGATCCTCCCTGTCGCGGAGCGATGGGGAGGTGGCAGCGCGAAGCGCTGACGGAGGG
>JAHJHL010000060.1 GCA_018823905.1 Alphaproteobacteria bacterium | reverse complement strand
GGCGAACTGCGCGCGCTCGAATATTCGCAGCGCTTGGCGCACCGCGCCCGCGCGCTCCTCGCCGGAACCGAATCGCCCTTCGTCGGCGCCAATCTCTACGCCCGCGCGCTCGCCGGCGGCGCGCAGGCGCTGGGGGTCGAGGCGGGCTTTGCGGTGGGCCAGCCTGCCGACATCATCTCGCTCGACCTCGACCACCCCAGCTTTGCCGGGACCGACAACGCGACGCTGCTCGACCGCTGGATTTTTGCGGGCGGGGCAGGGACTATCGACTGCGTCTGGCGCGCTGGGGTCAAGCGCGTCGAAGGCGGGCGCCATGTCGATCGCACCGCCATCGCTGCCGCCTACCGCAAAAGCGTCGCGCGGATCGTCGCGTGACGCGCGCAGCGCCGAATCCGGCGCGCCGTATCCGCGAGGATATCGAGGGTCGGATCCACTCGGGCGAATGGAAACCGGGGACGCGCATCCCGATCGAACAGGAGCTCGCGGCACGCTACGGCTGCGCCCGCGCCACGGTCAGCAAGGCGCTGGGCGAACTTGTCGCCGCGGGGCTGGTTGAACGGCGGCGCAAGGCAGGGTCATTCGTCGCGCACCCGCCGGTGCATTCGGCGGTGATGACCGTCCCCGACCTCGCCGAGCTGATCGCGGCGCGCGGCGAAGCCTATCGCTGGGAAGCGCGCGCGATCGTCCGCCGCAAAAATGTCGGCGAGGCCGACACGCTCCAGATCGACGGTATTCACTTTGCCGCCGACGAACCCTTCGCGCTCGAGAGCCGCACGATCGAACTCGCCGAAGTCCCAGCGGCGGCGGAGGCGAATTTTGCGGTCGAGGCGCCGGGAACCTGGTTGCTCGCGCATATTCCCTGGACCTCGGCGCGCCACGTCGTGCGTGCTATTGCCGCGACCCGCGCCGAAGCAAAGTCGCTTGCGACCCACAGCGGCGCCGCCTGCCTTCAGCTCGAACGCGACACCTGGCGCGGCGACCGGCCCGTCACCCATGTCCGCCAGCTTTTCCGCGGCGACCGGTTCGATCTCGTCGCCGAGTTTCAAGCCGGAATGCCCCGCCGCGAAGGCGAATGAAATCGGCGTGGCATCTTTGGATGCTTGCTCGCTGTCTTGTGGATCGGTGCATAAGCCATTTGCTTATGCTGTATTGCGATATTAATACGGTAGCTGAGCATGACCTGGTTCCGTAAATCCAAAACGCCCGTTCCAGCGCCCGCCGCGCCGCCGCTTGCCATGCCCGGCGCGCCCGGTTTCGACGTGCCGCCCCCGGTTGTACCGGAAAGTCGGCGCCGCAAATGGTGGCGGCGCATTTCGCGCGGCTTTGCCATTTTCTGCATTCTCTTTATCCTGCTCGTCGGCTGGCTGGCACTCACCGCGCCGCTGTCGAAATCGCTCGAACCGATCGTGCCACCGCAGATCACCTTGCTCGCGTCGGACGGAACGCCGATCGCGCGGTCGGGGGCGATCGTCGATGCGCCGGTCAAGGCGAGCGCGCTGCCCAAACACGTCACCGGCGCTTTCCTCGCGATCGAGGACCGGCGTTTCTACACGCATATGGGCGTCGATCCGCGCAGCATCGCGCGCGCCGTGTGGAGCAATGTCAGCGGCGGGCGGACACAGGGCGGCAGCACGATCACCCAGCAGCTCGCCAAATTCACCTTCCTGACCCCCAAACGCACGTTGGGGCGCAAGGCGCGCGAGGCGCTGATCGCCTTCTGGCTCGAAGCCTGGCTGACCAAGGACGAGATTCTCGAACGCTATCTCTCGAACGCCTATTTCGGCGACAACACTTATGGTTTGCGCGCTGCGTCGCTGCATTATTTCTATCGCCAGCCCGAGAAACTGACCCCGGCGCAGGCCGCCATGCTCGCCGGGCTGGTGCAGGCGCCGTCGCGGCTTGCGCCCACCAAAAACCTCGATCTTGCCGAAAAGCGCATGCAACTGGTGCTCAACGCGATGGTGGTGACGGGGTATCTGTCCGAAGCCGAGCGAAAAGCGATCCGTACCCCGCGCATCGATGTGCGCTCGCGCAACACGCTGCCGACCGGAACCTATTTCGCCGACTGGGCGCTGCCCGAAGCGCGCAAGCTCAGCGATGTCGGCTATTCGCGCCAGACGATCAAGACGACGCTCGACGCGCGGTTGCAGGCGGTGGCGCGGCGCGTCACCAGCCGCGCCGGGGTCGGGCAGGCGCAGGTCGCACTGGTCGCGATGCGGCCGAATGGCGAAGTCGTCGCGATGATCGGCGGCAAGGATTATTCGGCGTCGCCCTTCAACCGCGCGACACAGGCCAAGCGCCAGCCGGGCTCGACCTTCAAGCTGTTCGTCTATCTCGCGGCGCTCAAGGACGGCTGGGATCCCGAAGATCTGATCAGCAACGAAGCGATCGAAACGGGCGCGTATCAGCCGAAAAATTCGGGCGGCACCTATTCGAAAACGATCACGCTGGAGGATGCCTTCGCGACGTCGAGCAATGTCGCGGCGGTGCGGCTGCTGCGCGAGGTTGGCGACGACAAGGTGATCGACATGGCGCGCGACCTGGGCGTCACCGCGCCGATGACCAAGGGCGACCCCAGCCTGGCGCTCGGCACGTCGAGCATGACGCTGCTCGAACTCACCGCCGCCTATGCCGCGGTCGCCGCGAACAGCTACCCCGTCGTCCCGCATGCGTTCGAGGGCGAGGAAAAGGGCTGGTTCGAAAATCTGATCTCTGGTCCAAGTCGTTTCCGTTCCAGCGTTCACGACGACATCGAACAGATGCTGCGCGCCGCGGTCAATCGCGGCACCGGCCTTGCTGCGCGTTTGCCGCAGCCGAATTTCGGCAAGACCGGGACCAGCCAGGACAATCGCGACGCGCTGTTCGTCGGCTATGCCAACGGGCTGGTCGTCGGGGTGTGGATCGGGAACGACGATAATAGCCCGCTGCGCGGCATATCGGGCGGCGGGCTGCCGGCGCGAATCTGGCGCGATTTCATGACACAGGCGTCGGGCCAGAAAGCCGCGCCGCCGCGGCCGACCAACCCGCGCGGCCCGGTCGAGCCGCAGGACATTCCGGACATGGGTGCGATCCCGATCGGCGAGGGCAGCAGCGTCGGGATCGAGGGCGGCGATGCGGTGATCTCGACCGAGATCAACGGCAGTCGGATCGACTTGCGATTGCCGATCACGAAAGAAGCGCCCGCAGAGCCTGTTCCCGCGCCACCGTAAGAGCCTGAGCGGGATCAGGAATGAAGCTGTTCTCCCGCGAAGGCGGGAGCCCATCACCGGGCCGCGCCAGTTTGAACCGATCGGTGATGGATCCCCGCCTTCGCGGGGAAACAAGAATTACCGCGAGCCTCGATTGAGCGACGATCAGTCCGCCGACAGCTCAAACTCGCTCGTTGCCATCGTCTGACCATTGATGATCAGATCGACATCGTGCCGCCCGGGATAATGCCGCCGCGTGCTGAAGTCGCGAATGACCTGACTGATACGCAGCGCGGCGGTGTCGCCCCCCGCGAGGTCGAATGTCTTCCACTTGAACACCTTCGCCGCGCTTTTGCCGCCCGCCCGCGCATAATGGACGCGATAATCGACCACCAGAGGCTGATTTGCCGCCGAATCCGAAGCGATAGTGGCGGTGATCGCAATCCGCTCGCCCAGCCGCACCACCGCTGGCTCGACGGTGAAATCGCGCACTATGACCGCCGCCCCATGGCCGACGCCGATCAGCGCCAGCGCGCGCGGTTCGCCCTGCTTGATCAGGGTGCGCAGCGCGTGGCGGATGATCCATGCGGTGTGCGGATTATCGTTCGGCCAGTAGGCCAGCCGTGTCAGCAGCCAGTCGGGGCGGTCCTTGGCAATGTCGTTCAGATGATTGGCGACCGATTTGCGCACATAGAGGCTGGGGTCGGCCTTCAGCACCTCCAGAATATGCGCCGCGCGCGTCGGGTCGGCTTTCAGCGCGGGAACGCGCGTCGCCCACGGCAGCCGCGGGCGGGCGCCCTCGCTCGCTAACCGCCGGACGTGCTCGTCGTCGTGGCCGCTCCAGCGCGCCATTGTTGCCAGCGCGCGATCGGCGTCCTGGGCGAGATACGGCCGGATCGCGAATTCGGCGGTGCCAAAGCGCGTCAGCCTGGCGAGTGCCTCCATCGACCGGTCGAAATCGTCGAGGCCGTATCGCGCAACATATTCGGTCACCGCGACCGCCTGAAATCCGTGTGTCAGCTGGGGCGCCATCGCTTCGATAACCTCTAACGCGGCGCGATAATCGGTGGGCAGTGCCGGATGCAGCGCGGCCGCAATATGGCGCACGCGCTCCATGATCGACAGCGCGTCGAGGCCATCGGTGGCGGCGGTCAGGAACGCTGCCCGATCAAACCGCGGCGAAGCGGCGGTGCCTACGTCGGCAATCGTCGCCAGCGCTTGCGGACCCAAAATGTCCTTCAGCAGGGCAGGGGCATTATCCGTGATCGGCTCGGTCCTTCAGCGCCGCTCGACCAGCCCGCCGCCCAGCGCAACGTACAGTGTCACCAGATTGTCGACCTGCGCGCGGCGCGTTTCGATCAGCGTCTGTTCGGCGGCGAACAGATTGCGTTCGGCGTCGAGCACTTCGAGGTAGGTCGACACGCCTTCGCGATACCGCTTGCGCGCCAGGTCGGCGATCTGCCGCTGCGCCAGCGTCCCGCGCTCCTGCGCCTCGACCTGTTCCGCGAGGTAGCGGCGCCCGGCGAGCGCATCGGCGACTTCGCGGAACGCTCCCTGCACGGTGCGCTCATAGGTCGCAACCGCGATATTCTCGCGCGCCTCGGCGACGGTCAGATTACCCTTGTTGCGCCCGAAATCGAAGATCGGCAGGCTGATTGACGGCCCGAAGCTCCACCCGAAACCCTCGTTGCTGAACAGATTGTCGAGCGAACCCGACGCGAAGCCGAGGTTGCCGGTCAGCGAGATCGACGGGAAGAACGCCGCACGCGCGGCACCGATATTGGCGCGCGCGGCGCGGAGCCGTTCCTCGGCCGCCAAGATGTCGGGACGCGCGACGAGCAGGTCGGACGGCAGACCCGCGGTCAGCACCGGCGACTGGCCTTGCGCGACGAGCGGCAGCGGCGCAGGCAGGGGACCGGCCACCGGTCCACCCGTCAGCACGGACAGGAAATTATCGGCCTGCGCCTTGCCCAGCTTCAGGCTCGCCAGCTGCGTTTCGGCCTGCGTCAGCAGCGTTTCCGACTGGCGGTAATCGAGCGCCGAGGTCACCCCTGCGTCGAGCCGCCGCTTCGCGATCCGCAGACCTTCCTTGCGGCTCGTCACCGTCGCTTCGGCGAGCGCGATCTGTTCCTCGGCGCCGCGCGAGGCAAAATAGGTCGACGCGACGTCGCGCACCAGCGCCAGCCGGAACGCGCGCTCGGCCTGCTCGGTCGCCAGATACTGGCTGCGCGCCGCTTCGGACAGATTCTTCACCCGCCCCCAGAAATCGAGCTCGAACGACGTCACCCCGACCCCGACCGAATAGCGGCTGGTCGTGTCGGTCCCGACGCCGGTCAGCGACGGCCCACGGCTGCGCGCCGCATCGGCGCTGGCGCCCACCGTCGGCAGGCGATCGGCATCCTGGATGCGGTACAGTCCGCGCGATTCCTCGATCTGCGCGACTGCTACCGCGAGGTCGCGGTTGCGCTCGATCGCCTGCGCGATCAGCACTTCCAGCTGCGGGTCAGCAAAGAAATCCTGCCACGCCACATCGGTGGCGCGTTGCCCCAGCGTCACGTCGCCGACAAACGCCTGCGGGTAATCGGGCGCCGTAGGCAGCGCCGGGCGCTCGTGCGGCGGCGCCATATTGGCGCATCCGGCGAGCGTCGTCGCCGCGAGCAGCGCTATCCACTTACGCATGTCCGGGCTCCTCATGATGACCTTTTTCGGTGGGGGCGGGGGGCCGTTTGCGGCTGATCCATTTGCGCACCGACAGATAGAAGAGCGGGATGAAGAAGATGCCCAATAATGTGGCTGCGATCATCCCGCCCATCACGCCCGATCCGACCGCGATCCGGCTCGCGGCGCCCGCACCGCTCGCGATGACCAGCGGCACCATGCCCAGGATGAACGCCAGGCTGGTCATGATGATCGGGCGCAGCCGCAGCTTCACCGCTTCCATCACCGCGTCGAGGGTCGATTTGCCCTCGGCCTCCTGCTCGATCGCGAACTCGACGATCAGGATCGCATTTTTCGCCGACAGGCCGATGATCGTGATCAGCCCGACGTTGAAATAGATGTCGGCGGAAAGGCCGCGGAACATCGAGAACAGCACCGCGCCGAGCACGCCCAGCGGCACCACCAGCAGCACCGACACCGGCACCGCCCAGCTCTCGTACAGCGCCGCAAGCAGCAGGAACACGACGACCAGCGACAGCCCGAGCAGCAGCCCGATCTGCCCCGCCGACTGTTTCTCTTCATAGGAGATGCCGGTCCATTCGAACGCGAAGCCGGTCGGCAGCGTCTCGGCCAGCCGCTCCATCTCCGCCATCGCCTCGCCGGTCGATTGTCCCGGTGCGGGCTCTCCCGAGATCGTCATCGCGGGATAGCCGTTATAGCGCTGGAGTTGCGGCGCCTCAGCTGACCATGCGGCTTTGCTGAACGATCCGAACGGCACCATGCCGCCATTGGCGCTCCGCACGCGCAGGTCGAGCACGTCCTGCGGCGTCATCCGGCTCGCGGCATCGGCCTGCAGCAGCACGCGCAGCACGCGGCCCTCGCGGGTGAAGTCGTTGGCGTAAGCGCTACCGAAACTGATCGCGAGCGTCGCATTGACGTCGCCAATCGACAGCCCGAGCGCGCGCGCCTGAATGCGGTCGATGTCGACCTTCAGCACCGGCGCATCCTCCTGCCCCTCGGGCCGCACATTGGCGAGCAGCTTGCTCTGCATCGCGCCGCCCAGCATCTGGTTGCGCGCCGCGACCAGCGCCTCGCGCCCGTTGGCGCCGCGGTCCTGCAATTTGAAGGTAAAGCCGCTCGACGTGCCGAGTTCGGGGATCGACGGCGGGCTCAGCGAGAAGGCGAACGCCTCCTTGATCCCCATCAGCGTCCCCATCGCCTTGCCCGCGATCGCATCGGCGCTGTCGCCGTCGCCGGTGCGCTCGTCCCACGGTTTCAGCGGCGTGAACATGATCGCGTTCGCCTGACCCTGTCCGAAAAAGCTGAAGCCGTTGACCAGCACGATGTTCGCGACCTGTGGCTGTTCGGCGAAGAAGGCTTTGACCTGCTTGGTCGCCTCAGCGGTGCGCTGCGATGTCGCGCCCGGCGGCGCCTGGACGACGGTGATCAGATAGCCCTGATCCTCCTGCGGCAGAAACGATCCGGGCAGGCGCGTGAACAGCAGGCCGGTCACCAGCACCATCGCGGCAAACACGCCTAGCCAGCGCAGCGGCGACGCCAGCATCTTGCCGACCCCGCCCTGATAGCGATCGGTCGTGCGCCCGAACCAGCTGTTGAAGCGGGCAAAGAAGCGATCGAAAAAGGCGCCGATCTTGCCCTTGCGCGCCGTGTCATCGTGCGGCTTGAGCAGCGTCGCGCACAGCGCCGGAGTGAGCGTCAGTGCGAGCAGCGCCGAAAACGCGATCGAGATCGCCAGCGTCATCGAAAACTGGCGATAGATGCCGCCTGTCGATCCGGGGAAGAACGCCATCGGGATGAACACTGCGATCAGCACCAGCGTAATGCCGATGATCGCGCTGGTGATCTGGCCCATCGCCTTCACCGTCGCGTCATAGGGCGACAGATGCTCCTCGTTCATGATCCGCTCGACATTTTCGATCACGACGATCGCATCGTCGACGAGGATGCCGATCGCCAGCACCATGCCGAACAGCGTCAGGACATTGATCGAAAAACCGAACATCCACAGGCCGAGGCATGCGCCTGCCAGCGCGATCGGCACGACCACGGTCGGGATCACCGTCGCGCGCCAGTTCTGCAGGAACAGGAACATCACGAGGAAGACGAGGACCATCGCCTCGACCAGCGTGATGACGACCTCTTCGATCGACAGCTGGATAAAGGGCGTCGTATCATAGGGGATCGACCAGGTGATGTCGGGCGGGAAGCCCTTTTCCAGCGTGGCCATCTGGCTGCGGACACCCTCGGCGGTGGCGAGCGCGTTGGCGCCGGGGGTCAGCTGGACCGCGAGACCCGCCATCGGCTTGCCGTTGAGCTCCGACGAAAAGAGGTAGCTGGCGGACCCCAGCTCGACGCGCCCGACATCGGCCAGCGTCACCGCCGACCCGTCGGGATTGGCGCGCAGGATGATGCTTTCGAACTGCTCGGGCTTGGTAAAGCGGCCCTGCGTCGTGATCACGGCGTTGAGCTGCGCGCCCTTGGCGATCGGCTGGTCGCCGAGCTGGCCGCCCGGGGTCTGGCTGTTCTGCTCCTGCACCGCGCCGAGCGCCTCAGCGGCGGACAAATTATACGACGCCAGCTTTTGCGGATCGAGCCAGATGCGCATCGCATATTCGGGCGCGAACGCCTGCACATTGCCGACGCCGTTCACCCGGCGGAGCTCGTCGAGCACGCGCGTGTTGGCGAAGTTGTTGACCTCCATCGGGTCGGTGTTGCCGCTCTTCGACGTGACCGCGACGATCAGCAGAAAGCCCGAATTGGCTTCGGTCACCGAAATGCCCTGACGCCGGACGTCCTCGGGCAACCGCTGTTCGACGCGGCGCAGGCGATTCTGTACCTCCATCTGCGCATTATCGATGTCGGTCCCGGCCTCGAAGGTCAGGTTGATCGACGCCGTACCGTTCGATTCGCTGGTCGAGGCCATGTAGAGGAAGCCCTCGACCCCGTTCAGTTCCTGCTCGATGACCTGCGTGACATTCTGTTCGAGCGTCTTGGCGTCGGCGCCGGGATAGGTGACGCCGATGGTCAGCGACGGCGGCGCGACCGACGGATATTGCTCCACGGGCAGGCTGCGCAGCGCGATGATGCCCGCGAGCAGGATGCCGATGGCGATGACCCACGAAAAAATGGGCCGGTCGATGAAGAAGCGCGGGGTCATGTCAGATCAGCGCTTTGCCGCGGGGGTCGATGCCGTGCCCTTGGGCGGCGCGACCCTAACCGGCTGGCCCGGCTGGACCTTTTGCAGCCCGTCGACGATCACCCTATCACCGGGCTTCAGCCCGTCGAGCACCGCCCACTGGCCCGCGACCATCGCGCCGAGTTTAATCGGCCGCGGGGTTACGATATTCTTGGCGTCGAGCACCATCACGCTCGCGTCTTCGCCAGTCAATTTGACCGCGCGCTGCGGGATCAACATGCCATCGGCGCGGTTGCCGGCAAAGATCCGCGCGCGGACAAACTGGCCGGGCAGCAGCGCCGAAGCCGGGTTGGGGAATTCGGCGCGCAGCGCCGCGGTCCCCGTCGCCTCGTCGATCGACAGGTCGAGGAAGTCGAGATGGCCGACGACCGGATAGGCGCTGCCATCCTCGAGGATCAGCTGGACTTCGACGCGTTCGAGCTGCGGCGAGCTGATCTTGCCCGACCCCATGTCGCGGCGCGTCGCCAGCAGGTCCGAACTCGACTGGCCGAAATTGACATAGACGCGGTCGATCTGTTCGATCGTCGTCAGCAATGTGCCCTGCGCGGCGCTGACCAGCGCGCCTTCGGTCACCTCGGCCCGGCGCGCGCGGCCCGAAATCGGTGCGGTGACCGACGCATAGCCCAGGTTCAGCCGCGCCGATTCCAGATTGGCCTGCGCCGCCTGGACATCGGCCTCGGCGGTGCGCTGCGCCGCGACCGCGGCGTCATATTCCTGCTTGCCGATCGCCTGATCGGCGAGCAGCGGCTGATAGCGTGCGACGACCTGCCGCGCATTCGCCGCGGTCGCCTGCGCCCGCGCCAGCTGGGCGCGCGCCGCATTGGATGTCGCGTTCAACTGGCGTGGGTCGATGCGGAACAGCGATGTTCCGGCGCGGACAAAGCTGCCTTCGTTGAACAGTCGCCGTTCGACGATGCCGTCGACGCGGGCGCGGACTTCGGAGGTGCGGAACGCCTGCACGCGGCCTGGCAGCTCGATGACGTTCGGCACGGCCTGCGACCGCACCGTGACGATATTGACCTCGGGCGGCGGCGGGGCAGGGGGCGCTTCGGACGCACAGGCGGTGAGCAACAAAGCCAACGCGGCGACGCTGGCGCTGGCAAAGGAACGAGCGCGACTCATAAGAACCCCTGAATAATGCTGTATTATGAAACGTAGCGGGCGCAAAAACGCCTTGCACAAATCGCCATGTAATTTAGATTACAGAAAAGCACAAGGGAGAGAATCACGGATGATAAAGTCCGACTTGCTGGAATGCCCAATGGCGCCGCCAACGCTGCGCGAACGCCGCCGCGACGCAATCCTTGACGCCGCCGAAGCGCTATTTCTGGAACAGGGCTATGACCGCACCAGCCTTGCCGAAATCGTCAAGCAGTCGGGCGGATCGCTCGCGACGCTCTATGACCTGTTCGGTAACAAGCAGGGGTTGCTCCACGCGATCGCCTCGCGCTGGGGCAATGAAGCCCGCTGCCAGCCGGCCGAATGTATGGCGATCGCAGATATGTCGAACTTCGAATTGCTCAGGGGCTATGCGCATCGGCAATGCGACCGGATGCGCTCGCCGCGCGCCGTCGCCTTGATGCGGATGCTGATCTCGGAAAGTTTGCGCGACCGCGATTTCGCGCTGCAAATCTATCGCGACCTCCACATCCCGGCGATCGAGGAATTGTCGACGCTATTCGCCGAATGGGCGGCGACGGGTCAGGCGGACATTGACGATCCCGAAGCGGCGGCAAAATTGCTGCTCAGCATCGTCATCGGCGATTCGATGCTCCACACGCTTGCGGGCCTCGAGGATGAATGGCTCGACAATGACCAGCTCGACTGGCGTCTCCAGCCGTTTCTGTCGCATTTCAAAATCGTCTAGGGGCGCAGCTGCCGCGCATCTGTTGACATGACTGTCAATAACTGAAAGCCTGCTCCCTTCGCCATCGGGAGCATCGCATCGTGGCCAGTACCGCCCTGCCATCGACTGGCTCGCCCGAGCAGGCCGAAACCTTGCGCCCGCGCCACGTCGCCGCCTACGCCGCCACCGCCGGGCCGACGGTTATCCTCGGCCTGCCCTTCAGCGTCTATCTGCCGCCCTATATTGCAGAGGGCGGGGTGATTTCGGTGGCGCTGGTCGGACTGCTGTTTTCGCTGACCACCATCTGGGACGGTGTCGTCGATCCGCTGATCGGGACAATGGTCGACCGCGTTCGCACCGGGCTCGGCGCGCACCGGCGCTGGATGCTGCTCGCGCTCGTGCCGCTGGCTTTGCTGCTGCTGGCGCTGGTGACGGTAGGCGACCGGCTGCCCTTCGCCGCGCTGTTCCTGATGATGGTGCTCTTTTACTCGAGCTACAGCCTCTACGAAGTCGCCCAACTGTCGTGGGGCTCGGCGCTGGTCCGCACCCCGCGCGACAGCGCTTTGCTCTATGGCATGCGCGACTGGTTCGCGAAGATCGCCTTGATCCTTGCGTTTGCAGCGCCCGCCGCGGCGCAAATCCTGATCCCGGGGGTCAGCTTGCAGGGCCGGATCATGGCCTATGCCAGCCTGTTCATGCTGATGGTACCGATCGCACTCTACGCGATCCGTCTCGTCCCGCCGCGCGCGGTAATCGCCGAGCCCGGCATCGGCTGGCGCCGCGAGCTTCGCGTCTCGCTGGCGTTTCCGCCGCTGATGCTGCTGCTCGGGGTGCAGTTCCTCAACAGCTTTGCCTTCGGGTCGCTCACCTCCTTGTTCGTATTCTTCGCCGCGGCGGTGCTCGATCTCGACGGGCAGAGCGCGGTATTGCTGTTCGCCAGCTTCATCGGCGGGGCGATCGCGTCGCCGGTCTGGACATGGCTTGCGCGGCGCTACGGCAAGCCGCCGATGATGATTATGATGGGGCTGCTGATCTCCAGCCTGCTGATCACCACCTTGTTCCAGCAACCGGAGGGCGTTGCACAGGCGGCGGGCTTTTCGATCATGCTCGGCACCGGTTTTGTTGGGCTGCTGTTCACTTACTCGATGCTCGCCGATATCATCCCCGGCGATGCCGCACGCTGCGGCCGCAATCGCTCGGCGTTTCTGTTCGCGCTGCTCAACCTGATGCAGAAATTCGGCGTCGCTGCCGCCATCGCGGTCAGCTATCTGCTGCTCGACCTTGTCGGCTTCGATCCGAAAAATGGTGACGCGGCGGCGCGCGAACTGCATCTGGTGTTTGCGCTCCAGCCGACGATCAGCTGGACGATCATGATCGGCTTGCTCCTTCTGATGCGCCGGGCGCTCGCGCACGAAGCTGACCCTGCACTTGCAATCGCCGCAGTGCGCCAGTAAAGGCCGCTTTCATTCGGACAGATGCGCCGTTTTCTTTCCGCCTTTCGCCGACACGCTCGGGGAGGGTGGGCGGAGTATTGCCCAAAAGCGCGCTTGACGCGGGGGGCGCGGCAACCCATCTGGCCCGAAGTAGAATATTATTAGGACAGGACGATCGACATGGCGAAAACCAGCCCGGCTGAGTTCATCAATCAGGTGCGCGCCGAAGCCAAGAAGATTGTCTGGCCGACGGGACGCGAAACGTTGCAGACGACGATCATGGTGCTCATCATGACGACGATCCTTGCGCTGTTCTTCCTCGGCGTCGACACGGTTTTCAACGCGATCGTCAGCTGGCTGACGTCGCTCGCGCGCTAATCGCCGCAGTTACAGGGACAGGATACGGACACACATGGCGCGCTGGTACATCATTCACGCCTATTCGGGTTTCGAAAACAAGGTGCGCGATTCGGTGCTTTCCGAAGCCGAACGCATGGGCCTCAGCGAATTTGTCGAAGCGGTCGAAGTGCCGGTCGAGACCGTCACCGAGGTGAAGCGCGGCAAAAAGGTGCAGGCTGAGCGCAAATTCTTCCCCGGCTACGTCCTCGCCAAGCTGACGATGACTGACGATGTCTATCACCTTGTGAAAAACACGCCGAAGGTCACCGGCTTCCTCGGCTCGATGGGCAAGCCGCAGGCGATCAGCGAATCCGAAGCGGCGCGCATCCTGAATAGCAAGGAAGAGGCCGCGGCCCGCCCGAAGCAGGAAATCCGCGTCGATTACGAAATCGGCGATCAGGTCAAAGTGCTCGACGGTCCCTTCGCCAGCTTCAACGGGCTGGTCGAGGAACTCGATTTCGAAAAGGCGCGCGTCAAGGTGTCGGTGTCGATCTTCGGTCGCGCCACGCCGGTCGAGCTCGACTTCGAACAGGTCGAACGCATGAAATAAGCGGCGTCGCCCCCGCGAAGGCGGGGGCCGCTGGCGGCATTGTCTGGCAGTGCTGCGGTAACCGATGGCGGCCCCCGCCTGCGCGGGGGCGACGGATAGGGGCTAGCCCGTCTTATGAGTTCGCTAACGCCCGCCGAGATTCAGGCCCGCATCGATCGCGCCCGCGAAATTCAGGCTGCGTTCTCCCCCGAAAAAGTCGTCGGCGCGGTCACCCGCCTGTTCGATCTCGTCCCCGCCGAAGAACCCGACGAATATAGCTTCCCGGCGTTCAACAAGCCGACGCGCGACCGGATCTTTGGCGGCCAGGTGATTGCGCAGGCGCTGGTCGCCGCGGCGCGCACTGTCGATCCCGGCAAGTCGGCGCATTCGCTCCACGCCTATTTCCTGCGCGGCGGCGACGAAGCGAAACCGCTGCATTTCCGCGTTCACCGCGATTTCGACGGGCGCAGCTTCGCCAATCGCCGCGTCGTCGTGCGCCAGGATGGCAAGGTGATCTTCAACCTCACCGCATCCTTCCACGCCCCCGAACCCGGCGCGACGCATCAGGTGCCGATGCCCGACCTGCTGCCGCCCGACCAATGCGTCGAGTTCACCGAAAATCTTGCCGCCGATCCCAATGTCAGCGACGCCCAGCTCGACCGCATGGCGCGCCTCCGCCCGTTCGAGATGCGCAGTTTCCGGCCGCCCTCGACCGAAAAGGCGTCGGCGCATTATCAATGGTACCGCCTCGCGGCGCCGATCGGCGACGACCCGCTGCTCCACCGCGCCTTCCTTTCCTACGCGTCCGACATGGGACTGCTGTCCTCGTCGCTGCTCCCGCACGGCTTCACCTGGTCGACCCCGGGGCTGTTTTCGACCAGCCTCGACCACGCGATGTGGTTCCACGACGACATCCGCGTCGATCAATGGTTCGCCTATGTCATGGACAGCGACTGGACCGGCGGCAGCCGCGGCATCAACCGCGGCCTTGTCTATCGCCAGGACGGGACGCTGATCGCATCGGTGATGCAAGAGGGTTTGCTGCGGCTGACCAAATGAGTTCGCGCGCCGCGACTTTTTAGTCCGCAGCGCCGCCCGGGGTCGCGCCGCGTGGGCGGCGCGACCCCCTTTTCGGTCAGAAACTATAGGTCAGACCAACGATCGCCTGCGATTCGCTTTTCCGGTCGATCGCCGGGCTCCCACGGATCGACTTGTCGAGATAGGTATTGGCGAATACGCCGATCAGCGTCAGCTTGTCGCTGATCCGATAGGTCGCGGTCAGGTCGGTGCTGAAATTTGTCGCGCTGTCGGTGATTGGCGCGATCGGCAGAATGACGTCGCGGCCCTTGCGGATCGCCCGCGCGCGCTGTTTCGCGGTCACGCCATACATATGATTGGCGGTCGCCTGGTCGAGGAAATTGACCTGCGCAGCGGGGCTGATGGTGAAGCGCCCCAGGTTGATCGGCAATTGGTAGCGAAGGATGACCTCGCCCCCGTCAAACGTGCCGGTGATGTCGTGCCGGTATTCGGCGCTGAGATCGCCCAATTTGCTGCCGAGCGTCAATCGGGCACCGGCGTCGGCCGTGAATTTCTGGCGATCGCGCGCTACCGTGTTTCGCGCCGCGACAAACGCTTGGGCCGACGGGGTCAGCCCGCTGGCTGACGTACCGAGTTTCACGCCGGTTTCGGCGCCCTCGAAGTAAAAGGCTCCTTGCTTGATCGACAGTATCGGGAGCGGCAGTACCCGTGCGTCCTCGCCCCTGAACGGCGACTCCATCGACATCGCCCCGATGCCGACGCTCACATAATTGTCGTTGGGTGCCAGATTGTCGTCGGATTCCTGAGCACCCGCGGGGACGGCGTTGAAGGCTGAGATTGCAATGACGGCAAGAAGGGTTTTGTGTTGGTTATTCATTGGTTGTTCCTGCGTGGAGCGAGGGGAGAGCGGCGGGACTATTGTCGATCCGCCGGGAGCGTCGCTTACAATTGATGTCTCGCGAACATGCCCTCCGAAAACGTGCTAGATCACTGGCGACGACGCCCCGTCGCGCGCCGTCGATCCGATCGAAGGCGATGCCCGGTCGGGATAGCCGCGACGGACCACGATCGCCGCCGCGATGCAGAACGGTCGCTGCGCTACGATCCGCCCGCATAAGGCTTGTTTTCCGCGCCATTTGCGCTTATGCGCGCCGCTTCGCGTCAGATAAGGGCGTGATTCCGTGCGGGAGGAAGGGGTGATGCCCTTCTGCTTGACCGCTAATTTTGAGCCCCGGATACTGTCCGGAGCGACAGAAAGATAGGAGGCCATCATGGCTAAGAAGATCAGCGGCTATATCAAGCTGCAAGTTCCGGCAGGGACCGCAAACCCCTCGCCACCGCTCGGGCCGGCCCTCGGCCAGCGCGGTGTCAACATCATGGAATTCTGCAAGGCGTTCAACGCCGCGACGGATGGCATGGAAAAAGGCACCCCGACCCCGACCATCATCACCGTGTTCGCCGACAAGAGCTTTACGTTCGTCACGAAGACGCCGCCGGCAACCTATCTGATCAAGAAGGCTGCTAACCTGAAGTCGGGTTCGAAAGAGCCGGGCAAGATCAGCGGCGGCAAGATCGCCCGCTCGAAACTGACCGAAATCGCCGAGATCAAGATGAAGGATCTCAACGCGAACGATCTGGAACAGGCTACGAAGATCATCGAGGGCAGCGCGCGCTCGATGGGCCTCGAAGTGACGGAGGGCTGATCCGATGGCAAAGCTGACCAAGAAGCAGAAGTCCCTCGAGGGCAAGGTTGACAGCCTCAAGCTGCACACCGTCGACGAAGCGCTCAAGACCGTGCGCGAGCTGGCCTCGGCCAAGTTCGACGAAACGCTTGAAGTCGCGCTCAACCTGGGTGTCGATCCGCGCCACGCCGACCAGATGGTCCGCGGCGTCGTGACGCTCCCCGCCGGGACCGGCAAGGACGTCAAGGTCGCCGTGTTCGCACGCGGCGACAACGCCGACAAGGCGCTGGCCGCTGGCGCCGACAAGGTCGGTGCCGAAGACCTGATGGAAGACATGCTCGCGGGCAACCTCGACTATGGCCGCGTCATCGCGACGCCGGACATGATGGGCATCGTCGGCCGCCTCGGTAAGACGCTGGGTCCGAAGGGCCTGATGCCGAACCCGAAGCTGGGCACCGTGACCCCGAACGTCGCCGAAGCCGTGAAGGCCGCCAAGGGCGGTCAGATCGAATTCCGCGTCGAAAAGGCCGGCATCATCCACGCCGGTCTGGGCAAGCTGTCGTTTGGCGAGGAAAAGCTCCGCCAGAACTTCGACGCCTTCGTCGACGCGATCGTCAAGGCCAAGCCGGCCGGCGCGAAGGGCAAGTACGTTCGCAAGATCGCACTGTCGTCGTCGATGGGCCCCGGTGTGAAGGTCGATACGGCCGACGTGACCGGCGCCTGATTTCGCGTCGCACTGAATTAGGGAAGGGCCGGGGGAAACTCCGGCCCTTTTCTTATGGCGGCTGTGAGGTGGTTTGCCGACCTATGCCTTCGTCATCCCGGACTTGATCCGGGATCCACAGCAGCGCTGCCGTCATGGATCCCCCTGAGTTCACAAACGAAGTGCAACACCTCACACAGGTGCTGCCATGTCGAGATACCGTCAGTTATCGATCGAGGAGCGCTGCTCGATTGCCCGTCTTCATGAAGACGGGCAATCGATCCGGCAGATCGCTGCAGCTC
>JAHJHL010000059.1 GCA_018823905.1 Alphaproteobacteria bacterium | reverse complement strand
TCGGGTGATCAGATTGTCGGAGAGCCCATTGGCGATCGCCGCAAGGGTGCGCATGGAGCAGGGCGCGACAATCATGCCGTCACAGAGAAACGATCCGCTCGCGATACTGGCGCCGACATTCCGTATGTTATGAACCACGTCCCTGCCGCCATATTCGCAATTCGTTAGTCGTCAGTGCTGGCGATTTGGTGCAGAGGGGGCAGAACGGCGGCGGTGCGCCGCCGCAAACGCGAGCGGCGCCAATTGGGGAAATCGGCTTGCTGACGATGAATGGCGTCGGCTATTTCAAATCTTTCAATGCTTCTATCGAGGAGGCATGTCTTCCGATCCGCTTTCGAGATTGCCTGACATTTTCGTCAGCAATGCGCGGACCGCGCGTATTTCACTCGGTGAAATCATATGGAGCAGCCGCGCGTAGATCATGTCGGCTTCGGCGCGCAGCTGGGGCAGGATTTCGATCGCTCGGGGTAAGAGATGAAGCTCCCAGACGCGCCGGTCGCCCTTGGCAGCGCGCCGTTCCGCGAGCGTCATTCTTTCCAGCTGGTCGACAACATGGCCAACGCTGGCACGCTCCAGTTCGAGCATTTGGCGAGATCGGTCTGGGTAATGCCCGGGGTCCGATAAATATAGACGAGCGCGCGCCACTGGGTTCGGGTCAATCCGAAGCGCGCCATTGAGGCGTCGAACAAGCGGCGAAGTTTGCGTGGCACTTCTTCGATGACAAAGACAAACTCGTCTGAGTCCGTCAGAAGACTTTTCCCGAGAGAAGCATCGCTGGTGCTGCGAAAGTCGACCATCGGCTGAAACTGTAAAGCCACTATCGGCATATGAACATGCTTTACTGTAAGATATGATACAGTATGATGCCTGAATGTATGATCGGACGATCACGCTTGCGGGAAAAGCGGGCCATGCAATCGCGGCGTCGATCGATGGACCGGAACTGGGCTTTCCGGTGATTTTGGCGCACGGCGGCGGCCAGACCCGCCGGGCGTGGAAGTCGGTGACCCGTCAACTCGCGAGCCACGGTTTTCGGACGATCGCCGTCGATATGCGCGGGCACGGCGAGAGCGCTTGGGCCAGTGATGGGGCTTATGACATTTCCGATTTCGCGGCCGATCTCGTTGAGATCGCTGCGGCGATGCGAAGAAAGCCGGCGATGATCGGCGCATCGCTTGGGGGGCTGGCTGGGATCATTGCGGAGGGAAACCGCGCACCGGGGAGTTTTGGATCGCTTACCTTGGTCGACGTCACGCCGCAGATGGAACCGAGCGGCGTTGCCCGCGTGGTCGGTTTCATGGCGGCCCATGCGCGCGAAGGGTTTGCGTCGGTGGAGGAGGCCGCTGAGGTCATTTCCGACTATCTGCCCCATCGGCCTAGCCGGAAGGCCTCGCCTGGGCTCGCCCACTATCTGCGCCGCAAGGACGATGGGCGCTTCTATTGGCATTGGGACCCGACCTTCATCGAAGGAGTTACGCGGCAAGGCGGTGTCTCAAGCGACAATGGCCGCAGCGAACTGAGCGCCGCCGCTGCCAGTTTAGCCTTGCCTGTGCATCTGATCCGCGGTGGGTCGAGCGACCTAGTTTCGCTGGAAGCCGTCAAGCATTTCCGAAGATTGGTCCCGCATATGGCATATAGCGACATCGCGAATGCGACCCATATGGTGGTGGGCGACGAGAATGACGCGTTTGGCAAGTCAATTGTGGAGTTTTTGCTCAGCACCCATGAAATGGAGATGAAGTCATGAACGCCCCACGGGTCGCCCCTGGGCTTGAGGAACTGGGGGAGCTGCTGTTGCTTGCGCCTTTCCACCGCTGGCTCGGGCTCAGGATCGCCGAGGTCGGCACCGACGAGTTGGTGATCTCAATGCCCTGGCGAGACGAAATAATCTCAAATCCGACGGTCGGCGCAGCGCATGGTGGCATTTTATCGGCGCTGATCGATCTTACCGGCCTTTACACGGTCATTGCCATGGGAGGGTCTGCGCGGGCTACGGCAAACTTGCACGTCGATTTTCACCGACCGGCCTTGCCAGGGCTGATGCGGGCGATCGGCAGGCCGGTCAAACTGGGTCGGCAGATAAGCATAGCCGGGACGCGGATTGTGTCTGCAGACGGAACCTTGATAGCGAGTGGTAGAGGTGCTTACGTCGCCTGACCATCGCGCAAGAGTCGTGGCACTTCTCGCAGCCATCGTGCTGGTGCGGTCCTGCCTCGGCGACCTTTTGATCATCGCTGATCGGCTGCGGCGAGTTATCGAGCGGAACTAAGTCTTAGGGCATAGTTGCGGCACCGCGTTTGGCGCTGTCATGCGTCGCGCCGAACGCTCGAGCAAGATGCGCAGGGCGAGATGGTCCGCCTTCGGTTCTACTTGCTCTACTCGCGTTCGTATTGAACCGCTCCATGATCGAGAAAGCGGTCCTTCATGCCCTTCGAAAGCCGGCTGTCAGCACAACCACGCGGTGTCCAGCCCCCTCCGTTGAGCCAGACCGCTACCTCACGGCGCGGCCTGGCCCAGGCACCATAGGCGAAGTTTTGCCGATCAGGTCAGGGCGCCGGAGTGCGGTTCGCAATCGCATCCTCGATCAGATCCTGCATGACCTGCTCGAGCTCGACGCCCTTGCGGTCGCCTCCGCTCGATATTTCGGTCGCGATCAGGGCATAATAGCCGGTCTCGCGATCGATCCAGCCGGTCCAGCCATAGGCGCCGGGCGAAGAGTTGATCTTCGACGTCGCGCACGCCGAGGGCGTGTCGCATTCGACGAAGGAGCCGAGCGCATATTCCCAGTTCACTGTGCTCGCCGGAACGAAAACACGCGGCAGTCCGATCGTGCGCGGCTGCGTGAAGGCCGTCATGTTGGTGATGAAGCTGCCGCCGAGGAACGCGCGCAGCAGTTTCGCATAGTCGCGCGGCGTGGAGAAGGCGCCGCCGGCCACCCACGGATTGGTTGGGACGGTCGCGGGGGGGTAGGGATCGTACCACGTGGTGCTTGACATCCCGAGCGGGATGGTGACGTGCTGCGCAAACAGTTCGTGGAAGTTCCGCTCGCGTGCTGGCGACGTTCCTGGTTCTATGCTTGTATCCTTGGCCTCCAAATACGCCCCTGCGACCTGAATGCCGTGAGGACCGTAGCTATATTGAGCACCAGGCGCATTGCCCGGGCGCAGGATGTCGTAGCGCAGGTCGTGGATGCTCTTGGCGCAGTTATAGAGACCAAAAGTCGGGAGAAGCTGGCAGCCGCCGACGAGCGGGCTCGCATTAAAGCCCGATGTCATCGACAGCGTATGCTTGAGTTTGACATCCTTCTTCGTTCCGCTCGTCGTCCAGAAGGCGAGTGGTGGCCGCATCGGATCGTCGAGCGTGGCAATGCCCGCCTGCACCATGCGCATGCCGAGCGCGCCAGCAAACCATTTGGAAGCCGAGGCGAGCGGTGTCACCCGGTCGATGCCAAAACTGCCCTTGTCGAATTCGAAAAGATAAGTGGGATCGGACGCGTTCCCGACAATGAAATAGCCACTAGCGACTTCGGTGTCAGCGACGATCGCGGCCTTCAGCGCTGTCCAGTCATAGGTGTAACCGCCGACGGTCGTTGTGAGGCTTGCGGTCGCGAGCGCCGACGCAGCGGATGCCGTCGCCTTGGCGGCGGACGGCGCGGGTGGCAGTTGGACCATCGGACGCGTTTCGCCGCCGTCGCTGCTCCCGAAGCCACTTTGCGCCGCAAAAACCGCTACGCCGACCAATGCGGCGCCGGCGGCAAGCCATATCGATTTCCGTCGTCCAGACATTTTATCTCTCCCAGCTTCGTTGCACGTTTCGAAACGGTGGGCCTGTTTGGCCGAGCGGGCTAAGGCCTGGGTTGGCCTGCCGCGAAATGGATTTTCAGCAGGTGGTCGAGTTGCGCCTTGCGAAAACCGGCGACGACGGCTGACCGGGGCGCGAGATGTGCGAGACGGTCGTCAGTCGGCTGGTACCGGGGCCAGTCAGGCACCAGCGCGCAGTCGGGTACGCCATTCTTCGCGAAAGCGACCCAGCAGGCGGACACGCCTTCGCCGAAGCGGCGATCCTCGTCGTCGACGGGGCCGGCGAGCGAAGCGAAATAGCCCAGCGTCCCGAAAATATAGGGAATTTCGGAGCCATGCCCGGCGCCCTTCGCCCGATCGCGGCGCGCTGCTGCAACATAGTCGAAATGATAGAGGTAGGACGGCGCGCCGGCGGACGTCCGCGCCGCGAGCCATCGCGACGGTGCGACGAACCAGGCGTCGCCCAGAATTTGGCGGGCCAGTTCGTCATCGGCGAGCCCGGTGCCATAGGCGGCGCGGCCCGCCGCCTGGTCGGGCCCGAGATAGGTGAGCGCGGCCGCCGGCGGCACGCCCATGGCGAGGATTACGCTGGCTTCGTTGCTGTTAGCGCCGACGAGGAGCGGCACGTCGATCGGCTCACTGCGCGCAAAAACGCGCCATGGCGCTTCGCGCACCAGCTCGCCGTCGAGAATGGGGCCGACCATCGCGCCCGGCGTCCGGACATCGCCGGCCGCGACGAGCGCGTCGGCCGAAAGCGCCCGGAGCGCGTCGATCGTCGCCGAAGGCGGCGCGCCGGCGCGAGCCGCCAATGCCGTGCCTAGCGCTTCCTGCTCGATAAGCGGGCGCGGGTCGAGTAGGCCGACGCCCGACTGTACGATGGCGCGCGCGAACAGGCCCTTGGCTTCGGAGTGGGCGAGGATCGTCGTCACGCCGATTGCCCCCGCGGACTCGCCGAACAAAGTGACCTTCCCCGGATCGCCACCAAAGGCTGCGATATTTTTCTGGACCCAGCGAAGGGCGGCCATCTGGTCCATGAGGCCATAATTGGCGAGCGCCTCGCGACGCGGCTTGGCTGCGCTCAGAGCCGGGTGGGCAAAATAGCCGAGTGCGCCGAGCCGGTAGTTGATCGTGACAAGAATGACCCCTTGCCTTGCGAAGGCTGTACCGTCGAAAGCCGGGAACGTACCCGACCCGATGACATGCGCACCGCCATGGATCCAGACCATGACGGGAAGTTTCCGCGCGCCGGCCGGGCGCCAGATATTGAGCTGTAGGCAGTCTTCGGATTGATCATCCGCTACTCCACCGGCGACGAGCGCAGGCCGCACCATCTGCGGGCAAGCGGGTCCGAACTTCGCGGCATTGCGAATACCCGCCCAGCGCGGCGGAGCCTGCGGCGCGCGCCAGCGGAGCGCGCCTACGGGAGGCGCAGCGAAGGGAATATCGAAAAAACGCTCGACTCCTACCTCTGCAGCGCCCGTTAGTCGCCCCTGCGCCAGCGTCGCTTGCGGAGGGGCAACCGCCGCCGCGGCGGATGCTGAAGCGAGCAGCGTCGCGGCTCCAGCACATGCTGCCATGACCCATTGCCGCATTTCGCCGTCCCTTTCGTCTCGGCTGGCGGCCGCAGGCCGCGGGCAAGCATATCCCCTAGAAAGAAATGCGGCCCTCGACGCCTATCACCCGGGGTTGGCTGTAACGGTTGATCGTCGGCGCCTGGGCAACATAGTAGAGCTTGTCGAAGAGGTTGTTCGCGAAGGCGCTCACATTGACCTTTCCGAAGTCGACGCCGATGCGAAGATTGACGAGGACATAATTGTCGAGGTCGACCGACGTTGCGGTCAGCTCCTGCTTGCCACCCCATTGTCCGCTGACAAGCACATTGCTCGTCAAGGCAACGTCGCCGGTGACCGGATAGCGAAGATTGAGGTTCGCCGAGGCGAGCCAGTCGGGAACCTGCGCGAGATCGAGACCGTCGTATCGGCCCGTCTTGACCTTGCCGCCCTGCCGCGAGCCGCTGAGCGCGAGGCGGCCGTCGCCTTCTCCAAGGTCGAATCCGTGGCTATATTCTGCCTCGATACCCCAGCTCTTCGCATTACCGGCATTAGTGAGATAGGCGACCGCGGCGACCGGGCAGGCCGCGTTGGTCAGCGCGCATCCATCGTCGACCTGCGCGATCAGATCCTTGAGCTCGGTATAATATCCCGCGATTGCGAAATAGCCGCGCCGCACCGGGCTGCCCTTGATGCCGACCTCATAGGAGGTGCTGCTTTCGTTGCCGAACAGTACCTGTACCGGGCTCGGAGCGCGGGGATCGGACAGGCGCGTGTTGAAACCGCCGGCGCGGTAGCTGCTGCCGACCTTGCCATAGGCGAGAATATTTGGAGTAAGTTTGTACGAAAGCGTCGCATTGTAGGAGAGATTGTCGGCGCTGATGTTGTCGTCGATAATCCGCGATGACCCGCCTGTTGGCAGGCCTGTCGCGAGATCATAGAGCCGCGCGCTGATGCTCCGGCTGTCGCGTGTATAGCGGAGCTCGCCGGTCAAGTTGAGGCTGTCGGTGATATCGAAACCGAGCGAACCATAAGCCGCATAGCTTTCGAAATGGAGCCGGGCGGGGGCGATGTTGCCCGGAGAAGGATTGGCAAGCGTCGGCGTGCGCGTCGTCGTCACGGAGAAATCGCTGTCGAGCAGCAGCATCTCGGCGCCCACGAGCCAGGTCAGACGGTCGCTCGCGCCCGTCACATGGATGTCCTGCGAGAAATTGTCGGTGGTGTCGACGACATAGGAGGCGCCGCTCGGGTCGAGCGGGGTTAGCGCCCCGATCTGACCTGCAGCGCGCGCGCGCGCAAGTTCGGCCGGGCTCACCGCGTCATTGTCAAGGTCATATTCCGAGTGGCGCTTGCGAAAGGATGTTGTCGAGGTGAGGTCGGCGCCGCCCAAGTCCACGCGGATAATCGCCTGCAGTCCATCGACATCCTGGCTGGCACGGGGCGCCGTGTTCCAGGGATAGCGGAAGCGATCCTGGGTATATCCCCCCGGGAAGCCTGGCGTGCCGGCGGGGATGGAAATCTGATAATGAACCGCCGGGGTCGTCAGCCGCTGGGTCTCGGCCATGATGATCGCGTCGACGGGTCCGCGTTTGAGACGGATCTGGCCGCGCAGACCATGACCCTTCTGTTGGTCGAAATAGACGTCGTTGTCCGGATTGTAGAAGAAGCCCTTGTCCTGCTCGACGAGATCGCCGCTGAGACGGATCGCAAGACCTTCGGCAAGCGGAACATTGATCGCGCCTTGCGTCTGGAAGCTGTTATTCTCGAAGCCGTAGCGCGCACTCGCCCAGCCTGAGAGATCGAATTCGGGCTCGGCCGAAATGATATTGATCGCGCCGCCGACCGCGTTGCGGCCATAGAGTGCGCCCTGTGTCCCCCGCAGCACCTCGACCCGGCCGATATCGAGGAGATCGAGGCGGGTGAAGTTTCGCCCGCCCACGGGACCACCGGCGATATAGGCACCGTTGCGATACAGGCCGACGCTGGGATCGCCATTGGTCGCGCGCGCGGTCGACGAGGCGCGGATCGAAATCTCGGAAGTGATCGATGAGCTGAGATTGTTGAACCTGACGCTCGGCTGGTCTGCTAGCAATTCGCCGCTGCCGCTTGCGCCGCCGCGATCGGTGAGTGAGGTGATATCGATGACAGAAGCGGCTGTAGGAACGTCGGCGAGCCGCTCCTCGCGGCGCCGCGCCGTCACGACGATCGCGCCGTCATCGTTAGCTTCCGCCGCGTCCGGAAGAGCTTCGGGCGGTCTGTCTTGCGCGAAAGCAGGCGGAGCGACGGCTACCCAAATTGCGGCCGTGCAGAAAAGAAGGTTCGCCCTGCGTCCCATGGTCACTCTCCCCATTTTGTTATCGCAATTATTATCGATAATTTTGTGCAGAAAACGCGAGCGAGTCAAGCCGGAAAGCGCAATGTCATTGCAGGTGGGTCACGGGTTTAGGAGACGACGGCGCTCAGCAGGTCGCGGACGCCCCGCGCCGTAGCGGCAAGCGGGTCAGGTGTGACGGTAGATAAATCGTCGGTCACAGCGTGGTGATGACGGTGTGCGCCAAAGATGCCAGCATGACGTGTGTAGCCGGCCTTTATCACTTCCGAGAGTTCGCCCGCTGTGCCTTCCGCCGAAGGATAGGCCATTTCCAACCCTGGCTGGCCTTTGAATATCTCGCGCGCACGCGCAACGAATTCGGGCGATGTCATGAGAAAACGATAGGGATCGGCACTCGGCAGCGGCAGCAAGCGCCCCGGCATTTCCTGATAGTCACGTGCTGCGGCATTGGCGCCGAGATGCAACCAGAAAGCCGTCTCGCTGGGGGCTGGACCAAACTTGTCGGCGATATGGCTCGCACCGAGATTCTCATATTCATGCCCGCTGTTGCACAGAAAGAGCAGGCTGTGCTGGGGAAACGCTCGGGGCATCCAGTCGGCGAGCGCGAGCCACATCGCGATGCCCGGCCCCCGCTCGCCGGCGCAATCGGTCCAGCCTGAACGCGGCGTCGAGACGACGAGCCAAGGGCGGCCGGAGCGAACGAGTCGCCCGATTATATTCTGAGCTGCCCGAGCCCCACCGCGCCCGCGCAGCGCTAATTTCGCCGCGGCACCGTGGCGCGCGGCTTCAATCACCGGGGCGGCGAGTCGCGGCGCGAGCAAGGCAAGTGGCTTTTCCGATACGGGATGACCGGCCGGGACATTGAGGAGCAAGGCCTCGCCCGTCGGCCCGGTCGTAATGAGAATGACCCCGCTCGCACCGCGCGCAAGCGCATCGGCGAGCGGCTCGCGCGCTGCACGATCTACGAGGCTCGACCAGCGGCGGAAAGGCAGGCGCACTACGGCGATCGCGCCGTCGAGGCGTTCAGGAATTTCTGCGAGGCGCAGCGGCGCAGCGAGTCCAGCCTCGCCGGTTTCGATGGCGAGCGGTTGTGCGACGAGCGGTATCGTGATGTCGCCGAGCCTGAGGTCGCAGCGCGAGGCCTCGAACCAAGGCACGTCAAACGTCTGGCGTTCGACTTCGAATCCGGCACTGGACAGCCGCTTCGCTGTCCAGTCGGCGGTCCAACGATCGCCCTCGCCGCCCGACTGCTTGTTGCCGGCCTCGGTATAGCTTTGGACGTCGGTGAAGAGGCGTTCGGAGCCGAACATGGTCAAATCCCGAGATACAGCGGCAGCGGAGTTAACCTGCAATGCGATCGGCGCCGCGAGGCCCGCCTTAAGCAACGTGCGGCGGTCGGTCGGGAGGCGGCTCATGTCACTTTTGCGCGGCGGCGGCTGGGCTTAGTCTTTGCGTGCCGGGCCTTATATTCCTCGAGTGCGCGCCCGAAACTATTCTGAGTAACGCCGATCAGATCGCGCGCCACCGCATCGGCGGCATCGCCATCGCGCGTGACGATATGGCGGCAAAGCGCGTCGTAGAGGATGGCCGATCGCTTCGCGGCGTCATTGCCATGCGTCTCGATATAGCTGTCGGTATAGACATTGTGCTGCCAGCGCGCGAGCAGCGCGACCCGGTCGAGGAGCTCCAGCGCGAGCGGCGCATTGCTCCGCTTGGCGATGAAGCGGCCGATGCGGTTCGAGACTTTGATATGCTCGAACGTATTTTCGGTGCGCTGGGTGACATCCTTATATTCGACCAGACGGTGCATCAGTTCGCGCCCGTCGCGATCCGTCATCTCGACCGCAGCCAGGCGGCAAACTACACCGAACAGGGATTTCCACAGCTCATAGACCTCGTTCGCGGCATGCTCGTCGATATCGATCACATAGGTTCCGCGCCACGGGACCACCTTCACGAGACCGATCCGCGCAAGATGACGGAATGCTTCGCGCACGGGCGCATGGCTCACCCCGAAGCGCGCGGCGATTTCGCGCTCGCGCAGCCACGATCCCGGCTGGATGCGCCATTCGACGATGTCGTCAGTCAAGAGACGCGCAATGACGCGGTCTTGAGTCGGTGCACTGTCGTCTTCGGTCTTCGTCGCGCCCATTTCTCTCCGTTCGGCTTTCCCTGCTACCGGCACCATCCTAATCGGACAGTGCACGCGAGCAATCGATGATTGCGAATGAAATTATTATCGATAATATCGAGAATGACAAGCACCAGAAAATGGGAGTCGGAACTTGAAGCGCACCATCCTCTTTTTCGCAGCAGCCGTTGCGGCACAGCCGGCCACGGCAGGCGAACCCGCTCCTCTTCCCGGCTGTGCCGCGGCGATCGCCTATTCCGAGGCAAACTCTGGCGTGGCGCTGCTGATCCTTGAGGATGGCGAGGTTCGATGCCGTTCTGCAGATATTGCGACACCGCAGGAACTCTGGTCGGGCACCAAGAGTCTTGTCGGGCTGATGGCGGCGGCGGCCGTACAGGACGGGCTTTTGACGCTCGACGAGCGGGCATCAGAGACGCTCGC
Organism: Alphaproteobacteria bacterium; assembly: GCA_018823905.1. Lineage (GTDB taxonomy): Bacteria > Pseudomonadota > Alphaproteobacteria > Sphingomonadales > Sphingomonadaceae > Sphingopyxis. The sequence continues at coordinate 2,406 of JAHJHL010000059.1, read as the reverse complement.
TGAGTGGAAGGGCGACGCCGAAAAGGAACAGATCACGCTTCGCCAACTGCTGTCGATGACAGGTGGTCAGGCCTCAACCGTCGGGAGACCCCAAGGGTATTTGGACTCGGTCAAGGCACCGCTCGCGGCGGCACCGGGCGGGAAATTCCAGTATGGCCCTGCTCCGATGCAAGTCGTCGGCGAAATCATGCGCCGAAAGCTCGTCGCCAAAGGCGAGGACGGCAACCCTCGCCATTATATCGAGCGTCGCATTCTAATGCCGCTAGGCGTAACGGTCGGCGATTGGCGCAGCGGCCCCGATGGCGCACCGCTCATGCCGCAGGGCCTAGTGCTGGCCGCATCCGAGTGGGCGAAGATCGGCGAGTTCGTCCGCGGGGGCGGAAAGCTCGAAGGCAGGCCACTTGTCGACGAAGCGACATTCGGCGAGATGTTCCAGGGTAGCCAGGTCAATCCTGCCTACGGTCTCACTTGGTGGCTACCCCGTAGCACGCCGGCTGTCGATATTGTTACTCGGTCCACCGATATCACCAGTCATGCCGCCGAACTACCGGCGGATATGGTCGTCGCCGCCGGCGCGGGCGATCAACGCCTCTATATCATTCCGTCGCTTCGGCTTACGATCGTGAGGCAGGCGAAACTCGACATTGCCGCCTTAGCGGCGGGGAAAAAAGGTGATTGGTCCGATTGGCGGTTCCTGTCGCTGTTGCTGAAACCAGCGAGTGAATAATTTGAAACGCGGGCGAGAACATCTCGGGGGCGATCGAACCTAAGCCGTGCCGCTGCAATATGATCATTGAGAATTGCTGGCTGAATGCAATCGCGGCCCGTGGAGTTTGCCCATGGGCCAGCATGATGACGGTCATTGACAGCCAGCGCGGCGATCGGAACCGAGAGGCGGAACCGTGCGCGCGACGGCGCAGTGGGGCGAAGAAGGATGCAGCATGTTGCGGGGATTGATGCAGGACGCGCCGCTGCTGATCAGCGGAATATTGGAATATGCAGCGCGCGCGCACGGCAAGAGGGAGATCGTCTCGAAGGCTGTCGTGGAGCCGGTTTGGCGGTATGACTGGCACCGCTGCGATCAGCGTGCGCGTCAGGCTGCGCAGGCCCTTGGCGTCCTCGGGATTGCGACGGGCGACGGCGTCTCCTCGCTCGCCTGGAACACTCCCACCGCCACCTCGAACTCTTCTATGCGGCGCCGGGCATGGGCGCCGTATTGCACACCGCCAACCCGCGTCTCAGCGACGAGCAAATCGCCTTTACTATCGCTCATGCAGGGAGCCGCATTCTCTTCTTCGAGCCCAATCTAGCCGAGCTCGTCGCACGGCTGCGTCCTCTCCTTCCGGGTATCGAGCGCTATGTCCTTCTCGCGGAGCGCGGAACGATCGCGCCAGATGTTGCCGACACGTTGAACTACGAAGCGTTGCTGGCAAGCGAGGACGGAGCCCTCACCTGGATGAGCTTCGATGAAAAGGCAGCCGCATTTCTTTGCTACACTTCGGGGACGACGGGCGACCCCAAGGGCGTCCTATACAGCCACCGCTCAATCGTTCTTCACGGGATGGCGGCCGGTCTAAGCAGTGCCTTCGGGTTCAGCGCTTTTGATGTCATCATGCCCTGCTCGTCCATGTATCATGCAACGGCATGGGGACTTCCCTTCACGGCAGCGATCAACGGCTGCAAGCTAGTGCTTCCTTGTGACAGGATGGACGGTGCCAGTCTTGCCGACCTGATCAACGAAGAGGGCGTCACCTTTTCGGGTGGTGTGCCGACGATCTGGACCTTGTACCTCGCTCATCTCGACACTACGGGGACGGGGGTCGGCAATCTCAAGCGCCTCGTGATTGGGGGCTCGGCCGTCCCCCGGGCGATGGCCGAGACATTCCGAGCCAAATATGGTGTCACTGTGCTGCAGCTCTGGGGCATGACCGAAACCAATCCGCTCGGCGTGATTTCGACGCCCTCCCCGCTCCTGATGGCCGAAGGCGAGGATTTCGCGAACGACCTCCCGCTGACGAAGCAGGGTCGCATGCAATTTGGCATCGAACTGCGCATTATCGACGGCGATGGCACGCCGCTCCCCTGGGACGGTGAGCAGGCGGGTGCGCTCCAGGTCCGCGGACCGTGGGTCGTCGATCGCTATTTCCCCGATATTGAGGGTGCCGGGAGCGATGGCTGGTTCGACACCGGGGACATCGGTACGATCGATCGCTTCGGCTTTCTCCGGCTGACCGACCGCGCGAAAGATGTGATCAAGTCCGGGGGCGAATGGATCAGCTCGATTGATATCGAGAATGCGGCGGTTGGGTACCCCGGCGTCCGGGTCCCGGCGGTCGTTGGCGTATATCATCCAAAATGGGAAGAGCGCCCCCTTCTCGTGATCGAAACGCATGAAGGTCAAGCCGT
>JAHJHL010000058.1 GCA_018823905.1 Alphaproteobacteria bacterium | reverse complement strand
GGGGGGGGGGGGGGGGGGGGGCATGAATGGCCCACCCGCCGCGCATGGACAGGCCCACCCCCGGCCCCTCCCGCAAGCGGGAGGGGAGAACACATGACCAAAACCGTCACCGTCCTGTCGGGACTCATCCGTCCGCTCGTCGAGAACCGCCTGCCCGACTGGATCGAACCGCGCTTTTTCCAGTCGAAGGACGAAGCCCTCGCTCTCGCCCCCCGACGCCGAAATCGGCTGGTTCGATATGTATGACAAGAAAGACATGGCCGCGGTCATCACCGCCGCGACGAACCTCAAATGGCTGAACTCGATCTACGCCGGGGTCGACGGCATGCCGCTCGACCTGCTTGCCGAACGCGGCACCGTCGTCACCAACGGCGCGGGGATCAACGCGATCACCATTGCCGAATATGTCGTGATGGGGATGCTGACCGTCGCCAAGGGTTACCGCGACGTCGTCCGCGCGCAGGAACGCCGCGAATGGCTGATGGACTCGCCCGGCAAGGTCGAGCTGTTCGGATCGAAGGCGCTGCTGCTCGGCTATGGCGCGATCGGCAAGCTGATCGAGGAACGGCTGAAGGCGTTCGCAGTCGACGTGACCGTGGTGCGCCGCTCGCCCGGCCCGAATACGCTCACCCCCGACCAGTGGCGCGCACAGCTCGCCGACTTCGACTGGGTCATCCTCGCGGTCCCTGCGACCCCCGAAACCGACGGCATGATCGGCGCCAGCGAGTTGGCAGCGATGAAGCCGACCGCGTCGCTGATCAACATCGCGCGCGGTAGCGTCGTCGATCAGGACGCGCTGGTCGCGGCGCTGAACGAACAGCGGATCGCGGCGGCGTTCCTCGACGTCACCACCCCCGAACCGCTGCCCGCCGACGATCCGCTTTGGAGCCTCGACAACGCGCACATCACCATGCACCTCTCGGGCCGCGCGCAGGACAAGATGTTCGTCCGCTCGGCGCAGCGGTTTCTGGAAAATCTGAACCGCTGGAATAAGGGCGAGGCGGTCGAGCCGCGGGTGGATTTGACGCTGGGGTATTGACCCGCCGTGGGTTGAAATAATCCGTTCGCCCTGAACTTGTCGAAGGGCCGTTCTTTCTTTTGACGCCGCAAAGAAGAATGACGGTGCTTCGACAAGCTCAGTACAAACGGATTTGGCGATCGTGCGGGTTTAACGCACGATGCTCTACGCCGGCCGCTCGGCCTTCAATTCGCGAACCAGCGGCTGCAGATGCGCGTCATATTTTGCCAGCATCGTATGCGCCCCGGCAAAGTCGTAAAAGCTCACCAGTTCGCGCCCGTTCCAGCGATGCAGCGCATAGGCGGGGTCTTCGGCAACGATCATCGGCCGGTCATCGGGGCGGTGCTCGTCGATCGGGCGCAGGTCGAGCGAGACTTGCGGCGCGGTCGATGAGCAGATGGCGACGGTGCGTCCCTCCCACGCCACCGTGACGCTGCGGTGCAGGTGGCCGCAGATCAGCCCGCGCACTTGGCCATGCCTGCGCACCACGTCGGTAAAGGTCTTAACCCAGGGTTCGTCCGGATGGGTATTCATCCACTCGATCCCGCTTTCGATCGGCGGATGGTGCATGACGATATAGGTCGGCTTGGCCGGATCCTTCGCCAGTTCGGCGTCGAGCCACGCCGCGCGCGTTTCACAAAAGGCGCCGCCATGGCGCCCTTCCTCCAGCGTATCGATCGTCACCAGCCGCAGTTCGGGCAGGTCGATCGCATATTGGACAAAGCCATTGCCGTCGTCGAGGCCGGGAAAGCGGGCGTGAAAATTGTCGCGCAGGTCGTGATTGCCGACACTCGCCCACACCGGAAACGGGCAGCGCGAAAAGGCGGTGGCGAGGCGGCGGTAGCTTTCTTCGTCGCCGCGATCGGTGATGTCACCCGTCGCGAGCAACAGATCGGGGCGGTTTGGCCCGTCGATCAGCACGTCGAGCACCTCGTCGAGCCGTTTGCGGTTATATTCGGCCGGATTGTCCGGATCGAACCCCAAATGGATATCGGTGATCTGCGCGATCAGCACATCCGTCCCCTGCTCCGGCCCGTGATCGGCCCCGGTCCTAAACCTATCCGCCCCGACTTGCCCCGTGCAAAGCAGGTGTGCGCCACGTCACTTTGTACAGGCTCCGCCCGCCGGCTCCTGTGATCAGGCTCACACCATAGGTAGCACCCAGGGGTTTATTTGTGATTGCCGCGGCGTTTACCTTCCGCTGACGGTTGGGAACCCACGGCTGGCCGCCGTCGGAGTGATATTCATGGCACATCGCGCACGGCGATTCGGTCGCGGTTTCGACTTTCACCAGTCGCGCCCCGCTCTCGCCGACATGACAGTCACGGCACTGGCGCAGCCCCGGAACGAGCAGGTCGGTCGATGTTTTTGAACCCGTTGCAGCGGTGTGGCAATCGGCGCAGTCGGTCTCGCGATGCGCGTCATGGTCGAACCAGCCTTTTTGCAGGTAGCGCGCGGTCTGGCTCACCGCTGCCACGCGCCAGCTGTTCCCGGCCTGCGGGGCAAAGATCGTGTGGCAATCATAACAGGCGCCGCCTTTCGAGAACACCGCGCGCACCGCGTCCTGCGCGCGGCTCGGTCGCACCGCCACCTCGTTGAAATAGATGCTGTACACCTGCCCCTCTGCATAGGCGCCGGGGCGCCGCCGCTGCATCCCGCCGAGCTGCAGCGGGCGGGCAGGCGGGGTCGAGCGGTAATAAGCGGTGAGGTCGGCGACGACCTGATCGGGCTCGCCATGGCGCAGCGTGCGGGTCGTACCGCCCACCGTCTCGAACGCCAGGCTGTGGCACATCGCGCAGTCGCGCTCCATTTCGACCGGTTTGACGCGCACCCCGTCGGCTTCGACGCGGTGGCAATTTTCGCATTCCAGCTTTTGCCCGAAATCATAACGCCCGCGGAAACTCGCCGCCATGCGCGCGACCCCGCCGGTCGCCTGCAGATGCACGTCGTGCGGGAATTTCAGTCCGTTATAATCGACCGTCCCCTTGCCGGGCGCGGCGCGCGCCAGCTTGGCACCCGGTGCAGCCCGAACGAACGGGCGAAACTCAGGATGGCCGGTACCGAAATCACTGGCGTCGGCCAGCAGCGTCGGATGCCCCGCGGCCTTCAGCCGCCCCTGCATTCCGTTATGGCAATCGGCGCAGAATTTTTGCGGCGTCGCGGGCATCGGCCCGGCGCCTTCATGTTCGGTGTGACAATCGACGCAGCGCCCCTGCGGCCGGTTGAACACCTCGCCGACATTGGCCAGCAATTTGTCAAAGCCGCCGTCGGGCGCCCGCGCGGCGAGCAGCATCGCAGTCGGCGCGCCAGCGTGCGCGGTGCTCATCGCCTTATGCTCGCCGGTGTGACAGCTCACGCACGCGGTGTCGGTGACCGCCACGAACGGTTCGACATGGCACGACTGGCAATCGTCCTTCAGGCTGGCGTGCGCGCTCGACAGCGGTCCCGACAACCATGTGCTGTCAGCGTGAAAACCTTCCGGCCGTTCATCGACGTTCTTATAGCTGTACCAGGCCCAGATCGGCCCGACCAGAAAGGCGAGCAGCATCAACAGCCCGAACGCCCACGCCCCCATCCGCTTGCCCAGCATCACGCCTTGCAGCGAAAACGCCTTGGCCTCATCGACATCTTTCGACGATTGCGACAGCTCGTCGATGCGTTCGACGAGCAGGATGACATTCTCCCCCTCGCGCGCGATCGTCAGCCGGTGCCCGCCAAAACGCAGCTCGCCGCCCGCGCCGCTGTCGATATCGGCGACGGTCTCGCTGCGCCCGTTGAGGTCGAACCCCAACCCTTCGCTCGCCGCGACGCGGACATGGCGCCCGTCGCCGCTGCTGATCGTCGCATGCTGCGGGTTCACCGCCAGGTCGGCGACGTGGATGATATTCGAACTATCGCGACCGAGCGTGATCATATCACCCGGCAACGGCTGATCGCGAACAATCTGCTTGCCCGTCTTGGTCGTCGAAATGCGGCGCAGGATAAAGCTCATCGTCCCCGCCTCACCAGTAAAAGAAGACGCTGATGATATGCGCCGACAGCGCCGCGATCAGCGCAAAGGTCAGCGGCACATGCACATAGAGCCAGATTTCGAGCAAAGCGCGCAGCCGCAGGTGCGCGCGCAGCCGCGCCAGCGCCGCGACCTTCTGTTTGAGCAGCCCGACGACCTTGTCGCGCGCCGCGGCATCGCTGCTCTGCGACGCCGCCAAGGTACGCAGCGCCGCCGCGGCCGCGCAATTCGGATAGCGCCCGCTGAGCCGCGCGCCGATACCGCCGGCGAACGGGTCCTCGTCGAGCGCCGCGAGCACCGGCGCGGTATCCGCAGGGGTCAGCGGCTGCGCGGCGCTGTGCAACTGGCGGTCGAAGGCGCGGATCGCCTCCAGCATCTGCATCTGCGTCATCTCGTCGCGGTTGTTCGACAGCGCGGCAGGCAGCGTCGCATAGACGATCACGCCATAGAGCCCCGACAGGATCACCAGCATCATCAGCGCCCACGCGAGCGTGTGGACATTCCAGCCAAGCTGGAACCCGGTGTGCCAGGTGCCGATGACGATCAGGCTGAGCCCCAGATAGACATGCGCCGACGTCCACGCTTTCAGCGACCAGTAATCACTCGTCATCTTGCGCTTGCGATAACCCAGCGCAGTCAGCCACAGGATCAGCCCCGCCCCGATCGTCCCCAGCGTATAGCCGTACCAGCTGCCGCCATTGTGCCGCGGCGTCACATCAACCAGCGCGTAGGAAATGATGATCAGCAGGCACAGCCCGCCCGAAATCTTTGCCCAGCGGAACCCCGCATAGCGCAGGAACCCCTCATGCTTGCGCTCGCGGACGCGTTCGGTTTGGGTCGCCTTGTTGCGGCGGCGCTGGAAGAGGCTGGCCATCAGTCGGTCCCCTCTTCCAGCCGCGCGATCGACAGAAATTCCTCAGGCGACACGCGGATCGCGGCGCCCGTCGGACACGCCCGCACGCACGCCGGACCGCCCGCAATCCCCTTGCACATATCGCATTTGACCGCGATTTTCTTGGGCTTCTCGTCGCCCAATTGCTTCTTCGTCCATTTGGGCGACGGTTCGCCTGGTCCGGGGCCGAAACCGGTGAGCAGCCAGCGCAGCAGGCTGGGCTTTTCGGGCGGCGCCGCCTCCATGCGGATCACCCCATAAGGGCAGTTTCGCATGCAGTTGCCGCAGCCGATGCAGCCCGGCTCCATGAACACCTCGCCGTCGGGGCCGCGGTGAATGACGTTCGGCGGACAATCGGCCATGCAATGCGGATGCTCGCAGTGGCGGCAGCTGGTCGGCACATGCAGATGGGCAAAGGTCTTGCCCGCCTCGCGGTCGAGCCGCGACAGGCCTTCATGGCTGTCGGCGCAGGCCTTTTCGCAATTGTCGCAGCCGACGCACAGATTCTCGTCGATCAGCAGTGCATCGGTCGCCTCGCCCAGCCCTTCCTTCATGATGAAGGTCGCAGTGTCCGAATACAGATCGACCGCGCTCGAATAGCTGGCTTTGCGCGATTCGATGAAGTCGTTCATCTGCGCGCGCTCGGCGACCGCGGCCTCGGTCGCAGCGCGCACTTGCGGCCGCGAGGCGAGCATCTTGCGGAAGCTTTCACCGGTGAGTTTGATCAATTCGGCGCCGACCGCGGCCTTGACCGTGGCATTTCTGGGCTGCCCGCTCAGCACCCCCATTTCGCCGAAAAAGCTGCCCGCCGGCAAATAGCGGAGGAAGATCGGTTTGCCGCCGATGTCCTTCTCGACCACCATCGACCCCGAGCGGATGACATAGACATCGTCGCCTTGCTCGCCCTCGGTGAGCACGACTTTGCCCGCGGGGACGCGCTCGACCTCGGCGGTATCGACCACCGGTCCCAGATCCTCGACCGTCAGACCGCCTTTGAAAATCTGGAGCAACTGCCGTTCGAGCGAAATGCGATTGATCACGCGCTTCGCGCCCGGCACCGCCGCCATCAGCTTGAGCGCCGCGGTGCGCGACACTTCGACAAAGATGCTGTCCTCGCCGGCGCGGATCGTCGCGCCGCGCTTGCGGCCCGAAATCAGCCCGACCTCGCCAAAGATCGACCCCTGTTCGATCGGCACGGTCAGGTCGGGGCCGACCTCGACCACCGCATGGCCGTCGGCGATCGCGAACAGCGACGAGCCCGGCTCGCCCTTTTCGAACACCACGTCGCCCTTGGCGTAGAAAGCAACCTTCGAATCGAGCATGAATTCGCGCATCTGGAGCGGTGACACATCGGCGAAGATGCGGATGCGGGTGCGCAGATATTCCAGCCATTCGCTGACCGATTTCCGCTGCGGCAAATCGGCAAAGATCGCCGCTAGGTCTTTTTCGTCGGCAGGGGTCAGCCCGCTGTTGCCGTTGATGAATTCGACGACGTCATAGCCCTGGTTCATGCAATGTTTGATCAGCGGATAACCCGCCAACGCGCCGATGACATAAAGGCCCGGGACCGTCGTCTCGAACGTCGGAGACAGCTTGGGAAAAGCCTCGCGGTCGGGTCCGGTGAACTCGATCCCCATTGATTCGACGAACCCGCGCGGCGCCACTGATCCCAAGCGCGCGACAATGACATCGCACTGGATTTTTTCGTCGCCGTTCGGCGTCTCCAGCGTCAGCCAGCCTGGTTCGACCAGCTTCGGCTGTGTCTCGGTGCGGATCGACATAAAGCCATTCTCGCCCGCCTCCATCATGTCGGCGACATTCTTCGCCTTGGCGCGCGCGAAATCCTTTGAACGGTTCAGGATCGTGACGGTATTCTCGAGCGCCTCTTCGGCCACCCCCAGCGCATTTTCGATCCCCGCGTCGCCCGATCCGACGACGGTGATATGCTTGTCCTTGAAATCTTCGGGATCGTCGACCTGATAGATGATGTGCGGCAGGTCGGCGCCGCCGCAGCGCATCCGGTTCGGATTGCCCTGCGTCCCGATGGCGAGGACGATATTTTCGGCGTGAAAGACATCGTCCTTCGCGGTCTTGATCGCGAACGATCCCTTTTCGCCGGTCACTTCGGCAACCTCGGCGTGATATGCCACATTCACCTTGTTGTTCGCGGCATCCTCGTCCCAATTGCCCAGGATATATTCGCGCGCGCCCTCGGCAAAACGGCAGTCGGAGCGCAAGTCGAGCCGTTCGGGCGTCGCCAGCACGCGCTTGCCCTTCTGATATTTGAAGATGGTGTCCGACAGATGGTCGGTCTTTTCGAGCAGGATGTGACTGAGCCCCAGCTGCGCGGCGCGCGATGCGGCGCTCAGCCCCGCCGGCCCCGACCCGATGATCGCAACCTTGACCGGCTCGCTCATGCGCAGGCCAGCAAGCGGCAACAACCGCTCATCATGTCGCTGGTCGTAATGCTGACAAACGCGCGCACGGGCATCCTACCCCCCTCTCGCCAGCCCCCCGGCGAATACATAACGGATGCGACCCGGACTATATGTCCTGGATGCAAAGCTATGCCCCTGAAAGCGGGGAAAGGTCAACCGATAGCGGCAGCCGTCTGCATGCCACCGCCACACGTCGAACGATTCTATCGCCCCGTGCGCTTTGCAATACATTGTTTAAGGCGGTCGCGCGCGGCATGACCACCGGTCCAGTCGACCTTGGCAACCGATTTGCCTTTCACCACCAGATCGAAACCGTGGGTATCGAGCATATTGTCGAGCAGCGCCTGGGGCGACGGCACCGTCAACGCGATCGCGCCATAGGGCTCGCCCGCCAAATGATAATTTATCGCCTCAACGGTTTGCGGTGGGCTGCCGTCCGACTGGTTCAACGTCACCTTGATTTTGCTGACGCCGTTGGGTTTTGGGATATCGTCGCCCCAAAAGGTTAGCAGCGCACCCTCATAGTCGCCGCCCGGTCCTGACGCCCGAACAAATCCGTCCTTTTTCCAATAAAGCGCGGCGCAATATTCGCCGGGGCGCGCATTTTCCTGATCCTGATAGAAATCCCAGCCGCCATTTTCATAGCGCGCGTACAGAGGATCTTTCATCAGCTCCGCGCGCGCCACCATATTGTCGACGTTCCGCTGTAGCATCGCGACCATGCCCGACGCGACGTTCATCCGATCGCGTGTCGGATCGGCGGGCGGTTCTTCATAGCGCGGATCATCGGTCCCTTGCGGCGAGGTCGCGGCGATATCCATCATCTGCCGGTGATGCTCGGCCTGCGCAGCGCAGATGTTGGGAAGGTCGGAGCAGGCGGCGGCCGGGCCGCCGGTAGCAAAAGCGAGCGCTGCGGCACCACCCAACAGCAACGGCTTGATCAGATAGGCGCGAAACATGACAATTCTCCGGAATGGTGCAGCAATGATGGGGGATGAGGCGCGGATTGCAGCTGGTTCGATCGGCCTGTCATTTATTTGCTATTCTCGATCACCTGCATCCGCGGCGTCACGGCGTCATAGGTGGCGATGACTTTGCAGGGTTGAGCTGACAGCGGGCAAAGGCGCTCGACCCTGCCCGCAACCGACGTCGGGTCGATTTTGGGCGCCTTCTCCTTCTTCAGCCGCCCGAATGATTCCACCGCCCTTTTTGTCACGGCGCTCGCCCAGCGCGTTTGTCCGTCCGTTCCGCGGAATTGGACCAACACACCGTTCGCAACATAGGCATCAATTGCGCAATCGCCTCCCGAATCCGTCCGGCAGCGATCGAGAACCGCCTTCCGTGCCGCCGCCGAATTCTGGCTGCCGCTGGTCAACCAGACCTTGTTCTGCCCGGCAGCAGCCGGTGTGCCTTTCGGTCGGGCAACCAACGCCCAATGGTGCCGCTTCACCCCCGAAGGCGGAAAAATATCGCTGACGAAATTGTCAGGCGGCACGGCATATGTCGGCAAGGCGCCTTGATATATGACTTCCTGGAATTCGCAGCCGAACGAATTTGTGTGGCACAGCCTTGCAAGCGCCTGGTACCGGACCTCTTCCGGGGTGCCATTGGGAAAGTCCCCGCCAGACTTGATCCAGGGCAGTCCCATGGCATCGATCATCACGCCGAACGGGCCGTATCCATACACCGTTTCGGTAACGACGCACCCATCACCCATCGCCGCCGTGCAGGCCGCAAGCGCCCGTTTTTTGGCCGAATCCGCGGTCCAATGCGCGCGCGAAACCCAATAGGCCGACGTATCGATATGCGTCACCGCCGCCATATAGCTAGGCTGGATCGGCGTACTGTTGATGGTCGCGGTTTGCGATGTGGATTTCGATTCTCCATCCGACCCCTCGCCACCGCCAACATATTGGCACAGCAGGATCGGCGCGTGCCCCGGCCCCCCGCCCGTCTGGCCGACCACGACCTCGCCAGGTCCGGGGCCATTGCCGCACGGATATTGCGCCTGCGCGGCGCTCGGCAGGCCAAGCGAGAGTCCCACCCCAAAAAGGAGCGCGCCCGCCCCGGGCAGGCTGAAAAATTTCCAACGCCGTTTCATCTATTTAACATCCTCGATCACCTGCATCCGCGGTGTCGCGGCGTCGTAGGTGGCGATGACTCGGCACGACGATGGCGGGCAAATCCGGTCGACGCGCTCTTTCACAGTAACCGGATCGGGATACGTCGGGATGAAGCCACCGAGAGGCGACTTCTTCCTCTTTTTCTTTGGCCCCGCTGACAATGCCGTAGTCCAGCGATTTTTCCCGCGCCCATCGACAAAATGGACAAGCAGGCCGTTCGTATCGACCCAGTCGCTCTCGGTGATCTTTTTGCCGTTCACCGCATAGGCCGAAATCGTGCAAGGCACTCCGGAATCGGCTTGGCAGCGATCCAGAATTTCCTTGCGCGTCGCCGCCGAATTTTGCTTGCCGCTGATCAGCCAGCTTTTGCCGGGAGCGGCTGTCGTCGGGTTCTTAGGCCGCGCGACCATCGCCCAGCGATTCTGGTTCAGCCGGCCCTTGGGGAAATAGTCCGTAGATTGATTGAGATCGGGTTCGACGTCGAGGTAGATGTCGCCGGGCTCATATCCGTTCAGCGAGTCACAGCCGAACGATTTGCTCAAACATTCCCGCATTGCCACGTCGGGATCGAGCAGCAAATCCTGGCCGGTCGCATCCTTGACCCAGAACTGACCCATGCCGTCTTGCGCGACAAAGACCTGGCTAAAGGTTTTTTCTGCCCCGCCCCCCACGGCGGCGGCGATGTAGCATCCGCCGCCGGTAGCGGCGTTGCAGCCCGCCAACGCGCGCTGCTTGGCACCATCGAAAGTTTTGTGAGCGACCGATGCCCAAATCGAGCCCGTGTCGACATGATAGGCGACCGCCACAAAGCCGCGCGTGTGGGGGCGCGGCGGAAGCGTAGCCGATGGCATCTCATAGGGTCTCGTGGCCGATCCCTCGTCCCCACCCTGCGGCGGGGTCGCAGCGATGTCGTTCATATCCCGGGCATGTTGTCCGGCCGATTGGGCCTGCGCCGTTCCGGGCAACATGAGCGCGAGACCCAAAAGGACGCGGGGTCCAACAAAATTGAACAACTTCATATGATTATCTTCCATTGCGAAGACGCAAGACAAGCTTCTTCACGCATAGGTTTAGGCAATTTGAGAATTGGCGTCATCGCTCCACATGACCCGGGTCAATATCGACCGGCATGGCAAAATAGCGTGAAACGCCAATGAGTTTAGTGGCCAGGTCGCAACGCATACGACGGACGTTAGCTGCCGTTCAAACGGCGCCTGTGATGACAATCACAACTAGTACACCGCCGTCGGCGGCCGCAGCTCAGGCGAGTTCGAACATCGCCGCGATGCCGCTCTGCGCAGTCGGCTCGAACCGCGACCAGCCATCGGGGCCAAGCCGTTCGATCGGCCGGAAACGCGCCTTGTACGCCATCCGCGCCGACCCTTCGATCCAGTAACCCAGATAGACATAAGCCAGCCCCGCGCGCGCCGCGCGCTGGACATGGTCGGCGATGATATAGGTGCCCAGCCCCTCGCGCAGCGGATGCGCAGCGTCGAAGAAGCTGTAGATCATCGACAGGCCGTCGCCCTGCCGGTCGGTCAGGCAGCAGCCGATCAGGCGGCCCTTGCTGCCGTCGGTGGTCGGCTCGCGATATTCGATCATATAGCTGTCGACCGGGGTCTGTTCGACCATGTCGGCGAAATCCTGCTCGTCCATGTCGGCCATGCCACCATTGGGGTGGCGCGCGCCGAGATAGGAGCGCAGCAGGCTATATTGTTCTTCGGTCGCCCATGGCTTGCACGCCGTGGCGACCAAGTCACTGTTGCGGCGGATGGTGCGTTTCTGCGAGCTGCTGGGGACAAATTCGCTCGCGCACACGCGCACCGATACGCAGGCTGAGCAATCGGCGCAGCTCGGGCGATAAGCGACCGACTGGCTGCGGCGAAACCCGATGCGGCCGAGCGCGTCGTTCAGCTCGTTCGCTGTATTGCCGCTGAGTTCGGTGAACACCTTGCGCTCGGTCTTGCCCGCCAGATAGGGGCAAGGCGCCGGGCTGGTGACGAAAAAGCGCGGAAAACGGAACGGTGCGGACACGCGGTTTGGACCTCCAGATCGGCGATGCGGAATCCCCCCGACGCGGGTCCGACGCTCACCACCCACCAACTATGCCGCGCGCCGTCAATGGTGCAAAGTCCGTTTACCATTTTTAGTCGTGCCGTTCTGACTCAGGTCGAAAATTATCTGAATCGCGCGGTAAGGATTGTGCCGTTTTGAATCGACTACGCCGGGAATTGATCCTCCCTGTCGCGAAGCGATGGGGAGGTGGCAGCGCGAAGCGCTGACGGAGGGGCCATGGCGCAAACGTCGCAAGGCCCCTCCACCATCCGCTGCGCGGATGGTCCCCCTCCCCATGGCTTCGCCACAGGGAGGATTCATTACTCAGCTATACCCGCGCAGTTCGTCGCCGGTCAGCGTCGCGACATGCAGCACGTTGGTCGACCCCGGGGTGCCGAATGGCACCCCCGCCATCATCACGAGCTTCGCGCCCGCCTTGCCGATCCCATGACGCAGCGCCATGCGCTTGCCCTTGGCGATCATCTCTTCAAAGCTGCCAATGTCCTTGGTCGGCACCGCATGCGCGCCCCACAGCAGCCCGAGCCGCCGCGCCGCTTCCTTCTTCGGCGTCAGCACCAGCAACGGCGCGTTCGGTCGTTCGCGCGCCACGCGCCGCGCGGTCGATCCCGATGCGGTGAAGCAGATGATCGCATCGGCGGCGATCGTCGCAATGATGCTGCCCGCCGCCTCGGCCAGCGCGTCGGCGGTCGTCGCATCGGGCAGCGTTTCGGTGAAATGCAGGCGGCGGAAATAATCGGGGTCGCTTTCGACCGAGCGCGCGATGCTGTCCATCATCGTCACCGCCTCGATCGGAAACGCGCCCGCGGCGGTTTCGGCCGACAGCATGATCGCGTCGGCGCCGTCGTAGATCGCGGTCGCGACATCGCTCACTTCCGCGCGCGTCGGCGAAGGCGAGACGATCATCGATTCGAGCATCTGCGTCGCAACGACAACCGGCTTGCCCATCCGCCGCGCGGTCGCGACGATGCGTTTTTGCAGCGGCGGCACCGCTTCGGGCGGCAGTTCGACGCCCAAGTCACCGCGCGCCACCATCGCGGCGTCGGCGAGCTCGAGAATTTCCTCGATCCGCTGCACCCCCGACGGCTTTTCGAATTTCACCAGCAACGCGGCCTTGCCGCCGATCAGCGTCCGCGCCTCGGCGACATCCTCGGGCCGCTGGACGAACGAAAGCGCGATCCAGTCGACATGCTGTTCGAGCGCGAAGGTCAGATCCTTGCGGTCCTTTTCGGTCAGCGCCGCGAGCGGGACGACGACGTCGGGGACATTGACCCCCTTGCGGTCCGAAATCTTGCCGCCGACCTCGACCACCGTGTCGATCCGCGTCGGCGACACGGCCTGCACGCGGAGCACCAGCTTGCCGTCGTCGATCAGCAGCCGGGTACCCGCTTCCAGCGCCGCGAATAATTCGGGGTGCGGCAGGTGAACCCGCGTCGGATCACCCGGCGCCGTGTCGGCATCGAGTGCGAAGGGCGCGCCATTGATCAGCTCGACCGGCCCATCGGCAAACGTCCCTACGCGCAGTTTCGGTCCCTGCAAGTCGACGAGGATCGTCGTCGGACGCCCCGTTTCCTTCTCCAGCGCGCGGATCGCGGAGATCACCTTGGCATGGCCGGCATGGTCGCCATGGCTCATATTGACGCGAAAGGCGTCGGCGCCGGCGCGGTGCAGCGCCGCGATCATCTCGGGATTCGCGCTCGCAGGACCAAGCGTCGCCAGGATGCGCACCTTGCGCTGGCGGGGGGTAAAACTCTGGACCACAAATGCTCCGAACCGATAAAAAGCTGGGGCCGCTTGCGTAGGCGCGTTGCCCCCGGCAAGGCAAGCCGCGTATAGCTATTCATGCCATCAGCAGAAGGAAGTCCGCCATGTCCTGCAGCGACGATCAGGCCGCCCCGAACGACGCGCTCGATACCCTCGACGATGCGGTTGCCGCCGCGGCCTTCCGCCGCCTCGTCCGCCTGCTCCAGCATCGCAGCGACGTCGCCAATATCGACCTGATGGGGCTCGCCGGTTTCTGCCGCAACTGCCTGGGCGACTGGATCGCCGAGGCGGGGGCCATGGACAAGGAAACCGGCCGCGCGATCGTCCACGGCATGCCGACCGCGGACTGGAAAGCCCTGCATCACACCCCTGCGACGCCTGAACAGCTCGCGCGGATGGAAGAAAGCATGGCCAAAAATCCTCAGGCAGATTAGGGACGCGCCAACCGCGATTCTCGCGCCGCATCATCCCAATCACCGGAGCATAAAATGAGCGAAGCCACCGTATCCGACGAACAACTGCGCCTTTTCATCGAGCGCATCGAACGGATGGAAGAAGAGAAAAAGGGCGTCGCCGACGACATTCGCGACACCTATAACGAAGCAAAATCGCAGGGTTACGACCCAAAGATCATGCGCCAGATCGTTCGCCTGCGCAAATTGCCGGTCAACGACCGCAAGGAAATGGAAGCGATCCTCGACGTCTATAAATCGGCGCTCGGCATCGACTGAGCCCCCCTCTTTATCAGCCTAGGAGAGTGACGATGTTCAGCACCACCACCAACACAGTCGAAGGCCGTCCGGTCCGCGAATATCTGGGCATCGTCACTGGCGAAGTGATCGTCGGCGCGAACCTGTTCCGCGACCTGTTCGCCAGCATCACCGACATCGTCGGCGGCCGCTCGGGCAAATATGAGGACGTCCTCGCCCGCGCCCGCAAGGAAGCGATCGCCGAAATGGAAGCCGAAGCCGCGCGCCTTGGCGGCAATGCGGTGGTCGGCGTCGACCTCGATTATGAAGTGCTCGGCCAGAACGGATCGATGCTGATGGTCAGCGCGTCGGGAACGGCAGTGACGCTGGGGTGAGCGCCCACATCCGCCCAGCCACGTCAGCCGACGCCGCGCGCTGTGCCGAGATTTACGCACCCTATGTCACGGACAATTGGGTCAGTTTCGAACGCGATCCGCCCGCTGCGGTGGAAATGGCGCGCCGGATAGAAAACTATGGGACCAGCCATGGCTGGTTGGTGGCGGACGTCGAGGGTAAAATTGCGGGATATGCCTATGGCTCACCTCACCGCACACGCGAAGCCTACGCGACCTCGGCAGATGTTGCAGTTTACCTGGATGCGGCTTTTACGCGTGCCGGAGTTGGGCGACGGCTTTATGAGGCGCTGTTCCCGATTCTGAAGCATCGCAATGTCCACGCAATCTTTGCCGGAATTGCCTTGCCGAATGACGCCAGCATCGGTTTGCATGAGGCAATGGGCTTCACCCCGATCGGTATTTACCGCGAGGTTGGTTGGAAAATGGGCGGCTGGCGCGACGTCGGGTGGTGGCAGCGGTTGCTTTGACATTCGGTCCTGATGTAAGCGCGCGCCTCCAGTTCCTTCCAGCCGAAAAGAAGAGAGCCATGGCCGGCCATAGTAAATTCAAGAACATCATGCACCGCAAGGGTGCGCAGGACAAAAAGCGCAGCACGCTGTTTTCCAAGCTCGCGCGCGAAGTCACCGTGGCGGCGAAGATGGGCCTGCCCGATCCCGACGCGAACGCGCGCCTGCGCGCTGCGGTCAACGCCGCCAAGGCGCAGTCGATGCCCAAGGACAATATCCAGCGCGCGATCGACAAGGCAAGCGGCGGCGACGGCGATAATTACGAAGAAATCCGTTACGAAGGCTATGGCCCCGGCGGCGTGTCGCTGATCGTCGAGGCGCTGACCGACAACCGCAACCGCACCGCGACGAACGTGCGTACCGCCTTTGCCAAGAACGGCGGCAATCTCGGCACGTCGGGCAGCGTCGCGCATGGCTTCGACCGCCTGGGTCTGATCAGCTATCCCGCCAAGGCGGGCGACGCCGATACGGTGTTCGAGGCCGCGCTCGACGCGGGCGCCAGCGACGTCGAATCGTCCGAGGACGGCCACGACATCTGGACCGAAATCGACGGCCTGCACGAAGTTGCCAAAGCATTGGAAGCCAAGCTGGGCGAAGCCGAAGGCGTCAAACTCGCATGGCGGCCGACGCTGAAAAGCGAAATTAGCGACGAAGCGACCGCGCAGACGCTGTTCAAGCTGATCGATACGCTCGACGACGACGATGATGTGCAGACCGTGTGGGGCAATTACGAGATCCCCGACGCGGTGATGGAGAAATTGGGTTGATGAATATCCTCCCTGTGGCGAAGCCATGGGGAGGGGGACCGCTCGCGAAGCGAGTGGTGGAGGGG
>JAHJHL010000057.1 GCA_018823905.1 Alphaproteobacteria bacterium | reverse complement strand
CGCCCGCCCTCCGCCGCACGCAGCGCAAGGCCATCTTCAACAAACCAGCATCATATTATCTGAAAAGGGGGTCCCTCTTCGACGCCGATCGGGGGTCCCTTTTGAACGCCGTTTGACAGCCATGTGCGCGTCGCATTCGCGACCAATGACGAACGTACCGCCAAGCGCATTTCCGACGCGCTCGGCACCGCGACCGAGCAGCGCGCCATGCGCAACTATGCCGGGCACCGGCTCGCCCCCTGGCTCGCGCACGTCATGGTCAGCCGCCAGGAAACCGCCCGCCAGCTCCTGACGCCGGGCGAGGTCATGCAGCTTTCGCCCGACGAAGAGCTCGTGCTGGTGTCCGGTCTCGCGCCGATCCGGGCGCGCAAATTGCGCTATTTCCGCGACCGCAATTTCGCTGCGCGCGTGGCACCGGCGCCGGTGCTGGCATCGGGTCAATATGCCGATCGGCCGAAGCCGCGCGGAGACGACTGGTCCGATCAGGTGCGCGGCATCGACGCCCGCCTGCACCAAGCCGAGGATGCCGCGGGTGGCGAGGACGATGGCGGCATGCAGCAGCAGCGCCATCCCGGCCTTCCCGAACAGGTCTCCAAGGCAACCGACCCCGCCGACACGCGCGATCCCCAGATCGTGCCCGACGACGACGATGTCGCCGCCGACAAGCGCGCCATGGACCAGGCGCAAGGGCAAAACGCCATCGTGCGGGGCCATGCCATCAACGAGGGCGCGAAGCGCGACCTCATACCGGATTTCTGAGACTGCGATGAAGATCCGCCAGAACCTCTATATCGACCGCGAGCTCAGCGACGCGCTGGAGGCGCTCGCCGCCGGTCCGCGCGGCAACAAGAGCCACCTCGTCAACGACGCACTGAAGGACTGGCTGGCGCGCCGGGGAACCAAGGAAGTCGACGACCTCCTGAAGGTTCGCCTCGACCGGCTGACACGCGAACTCGCCGGCGCGCGACGCGACATCGACGTGCTGCTCGAAAGCCTGGCGCTGTTCGTCCGCTACCAGTTGATGGTGACGGCGCCCTTGCCCGAAGCCGATACCGCGGCCCGCGCCATCGGGCGTGACCGGTTCGAGGCGTTCGTCTCCCAGGTCGGTCGCCAGATAGCGAGCGGCAAGCGCACACTGGCACCCATCGAATCCGACGGAGGCGCATCATGATGTCCGCCCAGACGACAAGCGTCTCCGCGGAACGCCGCCGTGCCATGCTGCGCACCGCAATGGGACCGGCGATTGCCGCCGCGCTCTCCGACAGCCGTGTGATCGAGATCATGGTCAATCCCGACGGCGCGCTGCGGGTCGACATTCTCGGCGAAGGCCGCGTCGATACCGACGTGAAGCTCGATCCGTCGCAAGTCGAGCGGATCATCCGGCTGGTGGCATCCCATGTCCGATCCGAAGTCCATGGCGAGAAGCCCATCGTGTCGGCCGAACTGCCGCCGCTTGGTTCTGGCGCCGGGGAGCGGTTCGAGGGAATCCTGCCGCCCGTTTCGACCGCCCCGTGCTTTTCGATCCGCAAACCTGCGGCCCGCATCTACACGCTGACGGACTATGTGACCGACGGCATCATGTCGGCGGAGGCCGCGCGCCTTCTGGGTCAAGCCGTCGTCGATCGCCGCAACATCCTCGTCGCCGGCGGGACCAGCTCGGGCAAGACGACGCTTGCCAACGCGCTGCTCGCCGAAATGGCGCATCTCGACGAACGGGTGATCCTGATCGAGGATACCCGCGAGCTGCAATCGCCGGCGCGCGACACCGTGGCGCTCAGGACCCGGCCAAGCTCATCCGACAAGAACACTGCCGTCACCATGGGTGATCTCGTGCGCTCGACGCTGCGCCTTCGACCCGATCGCATCATCGTCGGCGAGGTCCGGGGCGGCGAAGCATTGGACATGCTCAAGGCCTGGAACACCGGCCATCCCGGCGGAATCGCGACCGTCCATGCGAACAGCGCCGCTTCCGCGCTCTACCGGATCGAGCAGCTCATCCAGGAAGCCGTGGTCATCGTGCCGCGCCACCTGGTCGCCGAGGCGATCAACATAATCGTCTTCATCGCCGGCCGCGGCACCGCGCGGCGGATCGAGACGATCGCATGCGTCGCGGGCCTTGACCCCGATGGCGGCTACGCCGTCGTCGATCTCTTCCCAGACCCCAACCACGACTTTGAAGGAGACTGACATGACCATCGTTCGTATTTCCAACCGCGACCGCTTCTTCCTCACCGGACTGGTGCTTGGCCTGTCGATTACCATGACCAGCCGCGTCTATGCCAGCGGCGCGGGTATGCCGTGGGAAGAACCACTCCAGCAGGTGCTGGAGTCTGTCCAAGGACCAGTCGCAAAGATCGTCGCGGTACTGATCATCATTTCCACGGGGCTCGCTCTCGCATTCGGCGAGACCTCCGGCGGCTTCCGCAAGCTCATCCAGATCGTCTTCGGCCTGTCGATCGCGTTCGCGGCGTCGAGCTTCTTCCTGTCCTTCTTCAGCTTCGGCGGGGGAGCGCTCGTCGCATGAGCCACATCGACAACGGTCATGTTGCTGGATTCGAGGCGCCTATCCACGCCAGCCTGGGGCAAGCCATCCTGCTTGGTGGTGCGCCCCGCGGCATCGCGATCGTCAATGGCACGATCGCCGCCGCGGTCGGGCTGGGCCTGCAGCAATGGGTGGTCGGGATCGGCATCTGGGCGATTGGCCACAGCATCGCAGTGTTCGCGGCCCGTCGCGACCCGGACTTCGTGCCGGTGCTGCTCCGCCATCTGCGCCAGAAAGGATATCTGGCATGCTGAACCTAGCGGAATATAGGTCGCGTGCCGACCGGCTGGCCGACCATCTGCCCTGGGCCGCGCTGGTCGCACCCGGCATCATCCTCAACAAGGACGGCAGCTTCATGCGGTCCTTCGCCTTTCGCGGTCCTGATCTCGAAAGCGCGACGGAAGCGGAACTGGTGTCGGCCTGCGCACGGGCGAACAATGTGCTGAAGCGCCTGGGCTCGGGCTGGGCGCTGTTCTTCGAGGCCGAACGACGCGAGGCGGGTATCCGGACGGCGCCTTCCCCGACGCGGCGTCCTGGCTGGTCGAGCAGGAGCGGCGCGCCGGGTTCGAAGCCGAGGGCCAGCATTTCGAGAGTGTCTATCACGGCACTCTGGTCTGGCTGCCGCTTGCGGACAGCAGCGATGCGGCGGGACGGACGCTGGTCGAGCGGCCTGACGACGCGAAGGGCCGGGACTGGCATGCCAGCCTCGCCGGCTTTATCGCCGAGACCGATCGTGTGTTCGACCTCCTGTCGGGTTTCATGCCCGAGGTGCGGCCCTTAAGCGACGCCGAGACGCTGACCTATCTCCACGGCAACGTTTCCAGCCGCCACCATCCGGTCATCGTGCCGGAGACACCGATCTATCTTGATGCGCTGCTCGCCGATACGCCGCTGGTCGGCGGGTTGGAGCCCAAGCTTGGAGACCGCCATCTGCGAACCCTGACGGTGTTGGGATTCCCGAACCTCAGCCGGCCCGGCATCCTCGACGCGCTCAATTTGTCGGATTTCGGCTACCGCTGGGTTACGCGCTTCATCGCGCTCGACAAGACAGACGCGACCAAGGCGCTGACGAAGATCAGGCGGCAATGGTTCAACAAGCGCAAGTCGATCACCGCGCTGCTGCGCGAGGTGATGTATAACCAGCCGGTCCAGCTTCTCGACAGCGACGCCGACAACAAAGTGGTCGATGCGGACCTCGCGCTTCAGGCGCTCGGCGGCGACCATGTCGCGTTCGGCTACCTCACCACGACGATCACGGTGTCGGACGCTGACCGCAATCGCGCCGAGGA
Source organism: Alphaproteobacteria bacterium (assembly GCA_018823905.1). Classification (GTDB taxonomy): domain Bacteria; phylum Pseudomonadota; class Alphaproteobacteria; order Sphingomonadales; family Sphingomonadaceae; genus Sphingopyxis. The sequence continues at coordinate 2,541 of JAHJHL010000057.1, read as the reverse complement.
CAAAGTCCGCGCGGTCGAGCGGATCGTCAACGGCCTCGGCTTCACAGCCAAGCGCGAGGGCGTCAACGCGGTCGAGGCGTGGCTGTCGTCGCTGCCGGGCCAGGCCTACGCTAATGTGCGCCAGCCGCTGGTCCATACACTCAACCTCGCCCATCTCATGCCTCTGTCGTCGGTCTGGGCAGGTCCGACGGAAAACAGGCAGCTCGGCGGGCCGCCGTTGCTCTACGCCCAGACCAGCGGATCGACGCCGTTTCGCCTTTCCACGCATGTCGGCGATGTCGGGCACATGCTCGTCGTCGGTCCAACTGGCGCGGGCAAGTCGGTATTGCTGGCACTGATCGCGCTGCAGTTCCGGCGCTACGCGGGCTCCCAGCTCTATATCTTCGACAAGGGCTATTCGGCACGCGCGGCGGTGCTGGCGATGGGCGGCGCGCATCATTCTCTCGGTCTTAGCGCGGACAGCGGCGAAACCCTGGCGTTCCAGCCGCTGCGCCGGATCGACGATGCGAGCGAACGGAGTTGGGCGGCGGAATGGATCGCGGCGCTGCTGGCGCACGAAAAGGTGGTCGTCACGCCCGAAGTGAAGGATGCGGTTTGGTCGGCCTTGGGCAGTCTCGCATCGGCACCGCCCGAGGAGCGCACGCTGACCGGGCTCGCCATGCTGCTCCAATCGAATGCGCTGCGCACTGCGCTCGCCGCCTATACACTCGACGGCCCCTATGGCCGTCTCCTCGACGCGGCCGAGCAGCATCTAGCCCTTGCCGACGTCCAATGCTTCGAGACCGAGTCGCTGATGGGACAGGCTGGCGTGGTCGCCCCGGTGCTGACCTATCTCTTCCACCGCCTCGAAGAACGCTTCGACGGCCGGCCGACATTGCTGGTGCTCGACGAGGCCTGGATCTTCCTCGACCACCCGCTCTTCGCCGCGCGCATCCGCGAATGGCTGAAGACGCTCCGCAAGAAGAATGTCGCGGTGCTGTTTGCGACCCAGAGCCTCGCCGACATCGCCGACAGCAGCATCGCGCCGGCCATCATCGAAAGCTGCCCGCAGCGCATATTGTTGCCCAACGACCGGGCGATCGAACCGCAGTCACGCGCCGCCTATGAACGGTTCGGCCTCAACGACCGGCAGATCGAGCTGGTCAGCCGCGCTACCCCCAAGCGGCATTATTATCTGCAATCCGCACGCGGCAACCGCCTGTTCGAACTTGGGCTCGGCCCGATTGCGCTGGCACTGTGCGGCGCCTCCGATCCCGCGACCATGGCGCGCATCGACGTTCTGCTGGCCGAGCACGGCCCCAAGGATTTCGCGGCCCGCTTCCTTGAGGGAAGTGGGCTCGATTGGGCCGCCAGCCTCCTCGCCGACTTTTCCGTCCCCCAAGCCAAGGAGTAAAATATCATGCGTATCCCAACCCGCAAATATCTGATCGCGACCGCGCTCGGGGCTGGCACCATCGGTTCGCTCGTCGTGCTCATCGTGCCGAGTGCGCCCGCCCATGCGCAGTTCACCGTGTTCGATCCGAGCAATTACAGCCAGAATCTGCTTACCGCCGCGCGAACGCTCCAGCAAGTCAACAACCAGATCCGCTCGCTTCAGAACCAGGCGCAGAGCCTGATCAATCAGGCGAAGAATCTCACCACGATCGGCTTTCCCGAGATCCAGGCGATCACCCAGACGCTCCAGCAGATCGACCATTTGATGGGACAGGCGCAAGGCATCCAGTTCCGCGTTGCCGGTCTCGACCAGGAGTTCCGTGCATTATTTCCGCAGAGCTTCAACCAGGCGATGACCATGAACGGCCACGTTGTAGCCGCGCGGACCCGGCTCGACACCGAGATGGCGGCCTACAAGCAGACGATGAGCGTGCAGGCGCAGGTCGTCGAGAACGTCCAGGCTGACGCGCAGACCCTCAATGGCATCGTATCGCGGAGCCAAGGTGCCGAGGGCGCTTTGCAAGCGCAACAGGCGACCAATCAGCTGCTCGCACTGACCGCCAAGCAACAGTTCCAGATCCAGAACCTGATTGCGGCGCAATATCGGGCGCAGGCGGTCGAGCAGGCGCGCCGCGCGCAGGCCGAGATCGACGCGCGCGCCGCAACCACCAAGTTTCTCGGTTCCGGCTCGGCCTACACCCCCCAATAGCCCCGAGCCGGTGTGCGTGCAGCGGCGAATTCGCCTCTTCGCCGCTGCCGCCGCGGGGTTCGGTCCAGCTCCCCAGATCGGACCCCGCGGCTTCATTTCCAGGATTTCCTCATGAACGACCTGAACGTCATCGACCGGTTCCTGCAGACCTTCATCCGCTACATCGACAGCGGGTTCGGGCTGCTGGGTGGCGATGTCGCCTTCCTGACGACGACCCTGATCGGCATCGACATCACGCTCGCCGGTTTGTTCTGGGCAATGGGCGGCGAACAGGACGTGATCGGCCGTTTCCTGCGCAAGATTCTCTATGTCGGCGCGTTCGCGTTCATCCTGAACCGCTTCTCGACGCTCGCCGACATCATCTTCCGCTCCTTTGCGGCGGCCGGCCTGACGGCGGG
>JAHJHL010000056.1 GCA_018823905.1 Alphaproteobacteria bacterium | reverse complement strand
CAGCCAATGACATCGACGCCATCATCGCAAAACACAACAACACGCCCAGAAAATGCCTCGGCTTCAAAACCCCAGCCGAAACCTTCATCCCGTTGCACTTCAAATGTGAATCCACACCCGGATCAAGTCCGGGATGACGAATGTGGGGTAGCCCTTCACGTCTTCGCGCCTTTGCGCCTTTGCGTGAAATCAAAATCACCTGCATTCGACCGAACCACTCCGCCCCATACACCCCCAAATCCTATTTCGCACACCCCACCCCAAAAACCCCTTTCCTACATTATTCCCATATGCTCCAAACTGGCAGATGAGCCACATCGCCCCCATCCCTTCGCCCGACGCGGCCCCCGCCGCCGTCCCCGAACCCACCCCCGCGCTCGACACGCACGGCCACGACCCCGCCGCTTACGACTGGGTGCCGGTGCTGAAAAAGCGCCGCAAAGATGGCTGGTCGCCCGACAAGCAGCGCGCCTTTGTCGAGGCGCTGGCCGACAGCGGCTCGGTCGCCACCGCGGCGCGGCAGGTCGGCATGTCCGAATCCTCCGCCTATCGCCTGCGCCGGTCGCCGGGCGCGGCGGCGTTCGACCGCGCCTGGTCCGCGGCGATCGACGCGGCGGCAAAGAAATTGCTCGACGCCGCTTTCGAACGCGCGCTCGTGGGCAGCGAAGAACCGGTGTTCGATCGCGAGGGCAACCGCGTCGGCCGCCGCCTGCGCCACAGCGACCGGTTGCTGATGTTCCTGATCCGCGCCTATGGCCCCGACCGCTTCCGTGAGGGCGCCGCCGCGCATGCCCCCACCGCGACCCCGGTCGCCGAGGCGCTCGTCCACCTCCACCCCGAACCGCCCGCCGCGCCCGCAGCGCTGATGGCGCCCGACGATCTTGCGGTGGCGTTCGAGGTTGCCGATCTGTGCGACGGGGAGCTGCCGCGCTGGTATCGCGACGATGCGCAAGCGCCGGACGCGATACCAGCGACGCCGCCCGTGGTGGCGGCGTGGGATGAGGCTGAACTTTCCTGAACTTTGACCAGCGCGCAGCGCCGTTGGGCTGAACTTTGCTGAACTTTGACGGCGCACCCCGCCTAATTCAGCACCGATCCGCTCGGAAACCCGCGCACGCCTGCGACCGCGAACATTACCCCGCCGCGCACCGCCTCGGGCGCATCCTCCAGCAGCGCCAGCTTGACCAGCTCGCGCGTCACTTCGCTGTCGTCGTCGACCACCAGTCGCAGCGATTCGATGCCGATTTCGTTGCGCGTGATCACGACATCGCGGATCAGGCTCAGCGGCCAGCTCTCCGAACTACCGCGGTACAGCCGCGCGCCGTCGTGAAAGATATACGCCTTGCGCTGGCGCCACAGCCGGTGGAAATGCGTCAGCCCCAGCGCCGCCGCCGCGATCAGCGCGGTCACCAGCAGGTTGGCGAACAAAATGCTGCCGACGATTTCCAGCGCGCTGCTGCCGCGCGCCTGCCGCGCCAGCAGCCCGACCAGCGCCAGCGCGCACAGCAATTGCCCCGCCGCCAGCGGCTTGGCTTGCAACCGCCCGATCACGACTATCCTGTGGTCCCACCGCGCCATCGCCGCGCCTATAGGCACAGCGGCGGCACTGCGCCAGTCGTTGTGGCAGTGCCGCCTATCGGCAGCGCGGGTGGGTGCCGATGTCGCGGATGTCGTAAACGCGTCCGTCGGCGACCGTCATCTGGACGCACTGGCGGCTCGCGCGGCGGTTCCACACGCTATACGCGGTGTTGCCCGATTTGAAGCTGTCGACATTGCTGAACCCGCGGCTGCGCATCGCATCGTCGGCGCTCGACGCGCGCGCGCCGTTCAGGTCCATGAACTGCCCGACTTCGGCATAACCGCCGCCGCCATAATGATGGCCCAGGTTCGAACTGCGCTCGTTCACCCCCGCCTGGTAGCCGCTGGAATAGGCGTCGGACCGGCCATAATTATGGTAGGGTGCATTATACAGGCCGTCGCGGTATCCGCGGTCGAAATCGCCCGTCCCCTGCTGGTCATACTCCTTGTCCTTGTGGTGTTTCTTGCTCGCCAGCGCCGCGATCAGCGCGATCCCGGCGACCGCCGCGACCGCGGCCCCGGCATTGTCGCCGCCACCGCCGCCCTGATTGCAATCGGACCGCGACGCATTTTCGACCGACTGGTACCGCCCGTCCCACGTCACGACATGCGCGCACTGCTTGTTATCGCGGTTCCACCAATAACTATGCTTGCGGTCGCCATCGTTGTGCGTTTCGATATGCGTGTAACCGCGCATCTCCAGTTGCGTTTCGCCGCCGCCACCGCGCGCCCCGACCAGATCCTGCAACCCCGGCACCTGTTTCGCCAGCACCGGCGTCGCCAGCATCGACGCCGCCACCAGCGCCGCGACAGACTTCATCGAAAAACGGTTCATGCTCTTTCCCCTGCTGCATTGCCACATGGGGGATGGCGCGGCGCTTCTCGCCTGTCGCACAGCCCGAACGACCCCGTCGGGGACGCCTCCGGCGCCGACCCGATTGCGGTGTCTCTATAGCGCGATTCGCGGCTAGAGTCTTTGGCCTTGCACAAAATCCCGGCGCGGTTGCGGGGGCTATTGGCGGGCGGTGCCCGGGAATTCATGTCCCGCCGTCACCGCGACCATGCCGCCCTCGGTTTGCGGAATCACCGTGCGGCCGAACCACACATAACGCGCGGTCGGGCGGGTCAGGTCGTGGTCGTACCGCGCCGCGGCCGCCGCCGCATCATAGCCCATCCACCCCAAGGTTGCCGGAAAGATCTGGCTGACCGAATGGCCGGAGCGGGGGCTGGCGGCATAGCGCGCCGCCGATCGCTCGGGCAGGAAGGCGAGGAGCGGTACGCGAAATTCGTCGGCCACCCCTTCGCGGCTGCAATGCGGCAGCGCGCCGGGGGTCAAGTTCTGGCCATGGTCGGACGTATAAACGATCGCCACCGCTTCGCGGTCGACCCCGGCCAGCAAGCGATTGAAAAACTGCGCCTTCGACCAACGCAGCGCGGTGTCATATTGCCGCGCGACGGGACTGTCGGCGGGAATCGCGCCGCTCGGATAATGGTCGCGATACTGGAAATGCACGCCGCGCAGGACGGCAAAGGTAAAGCTTTTGCCGCCGCCTTTCATCTGGGCGTTCAGCGCGTCGGCGATCATCAGGTCGGTGTCGATGCCGCCGACCATCGGGCGATAATCGTCGATCAAGGCACGTTCGGGCGGTAACAACAGGTTCTGCGGCGCCCCCGCCGTCTGGCCCTCGATCATCAGGGTGCGATATCCCGCGCGCTTCGCATAGCCCCAGATCGACGGAGTGCCGCGCAGGTCCATCTCCGGTCGGGCGCGGCGCACATCGACTCCCGATCGGAGCGCGACCTGCGCCGGGGCGCTGCAATGCCCCATCGCCGCCGCGACCCCGAAATCCTGGTGCGGAATCCCCGCCAGCGTCGGCGCGATCAGCCGGCGGAACGGCGCCTCGGCCACGCTCTCGTCGATCACCCAGACGATGTGCCGCGGCGCATCCGCGTGCGGGTCGTGGGCCAGCGTCGGCGCAGCGCGCGGCGGCGGCGGCGGCGCGGTGACCAGATCCCAGCTGAGGCCATAAAGGCTCCGCTCGGCCCCCTCGGGCCAGACCTCGGCATGGCGATAGATCAAGCTGGGCGCGACCAGCATCGCAAGGCTGGCCGCGGCGATTCCCGGGCTCCACGGGATCGCGACCGCACTTCGCGCCACCCGGCGCGCCCCGACAAACAACGTCAGCGCCGCCGCCACCTGCGCACCGACAAAAAGAAACTCTCCGCCGAACTCGCCCGCCGCATTGCCGATCTGGCGAAACTCAGCGAGCATCCACGCCAGCGTCCCGCCGCTCAGCAACTCGGGGATGATCTGTGTGTAACCGATGTTGGTGAGGATCGAGAGCGCCGCGAGTAGGAGCAGTACAACGACCCAGCGGCGCGGGAACAGCAGCAGCGCCGCGAGAAATACGCTCGCCTGCAATGCAAGGAAGGCCAGCGCGACGGCCGCGCTCTGGTGGTCAGCTGCTGCCAGCCGATAGGCAACGTCATGGGTCAGCTGGAACCGGTTTGCGATAGCATAGCCGCCTGCGAAGAGCAGCACCGATACCGCCAACCGCGCGAACCGCCTGCGCAGCGCTCTATCCCCTCGCTCCCAACTCATCGCGCGGTCAATATGCGTGGCGTCTTGAAAAATCGCAAACGGCGCCGTTGCCGCCATAGCGCTACACGAAACTGCCCCGCTCCGACGGACACCCGGAGCGGGCCAGTTTCGGGGCCGACGCGCGCTATCGCACTACCGGCCCGGATGGTCGTGCGGGTTATTCGGCTTCTTCGAACAGGTCGACCGCGGTGGCGCCGGTCGCCGACAGGCGGATCGTGTCTCCTTCGACGGTCGCGACCAGCCCGGCGGGCAGATAGTGGTGCTTGCCGTCGACGCTGTCACTCTTCGCCATCTTGATGCGTTCGCCGTCGAGATGATCGACGGTCCCGACATGGACGCCGTCGGCACCGATGATATTCATATGTTCCTTGATCGCACTATGGTCATGCTCAGCCATCGTCATTCTCCTTGCCGCTTTGCGGGACAGTCCGCGAAGGTCTTGCCTGATACGCCCGGCGACGGCGTTCGATCCCGCGCCGCGGACGAGCCGCCCGAATGCCGCGGCTGCTTCCCAAGCGCCGCACAAAAGCCTAGCCTGCACATCATGCGCTTTCCCGCTGCCTTTGTCGCCATCCTGTTGCTGGCCGCACCACTGCCCGCCATCGCCTGTTCGGTGGCGCCGGGATACCGCGTGCCGAACAATGTCGAGCTGGTCGCCGACGCCGACCTGATCCTGCTAGCGACCGTGGCGGACAGCGATCGCGCGCCCGACGCCATTCCCGAACAGCGGATCACGATCGAGCCGATCGCAGCGATCAAGGGCGGCCTGCCCACCGCGCCGCTCGCGATGCCGGGATGGATTGCTACTGGTGACGAAGCGATGCCGAGCAATCCTTATGAGCTGAAAGACGCGCATCCGCAAAGCTTGGCGGGCGCGTGCAACCGAATGAGTTTCCCCCGCGGCTCGCGCGTCCTGTTCTTCCTCAAATGGGAAGGCGATCATTGGCGCGCCGCGGGCGGACCGTTCAGCCGCTGGGCCGAAGATGTGCTGACCGACGATGCACCCTGGCTGCAAGTCGTGCGTCTCTATGCCGAAGCCGCGGCACTGCCCGCCGGCGACCGCACCGCTTACCTGACCGCTCGCCGGGACGAACATGCTGCCGAGCGCGACAATCCGGTGGCGCAACTGATCGCTGCCGACATCGCCCGCCAGCTCGCCGGACCGAACATGCCGCTGCTCGATGAATTGCCGCCGGCGCCTGATGAAGTCGCAGAACAGTGACCTGACGGTAATCCTGCCGATCACGAGGCGGCGGCAAGCACCTTGTTCTCGATGACGCGAATGAACACCTCGGGATCCTGCGCGCCGGGGATGAGCATCCGGCCGTCGAGGATGAAGGCAGGCACGCCGGTGATATTCTGGTCGGCCCAATAAGCTTCTTCCGTGTGCACCATTTCGCCGAACTCGCCCGCCGCCAGGATCGACGCGGCGCGGGCGCGGTCTAGGCCCACCGAGGCTGCGACGTCGGCCAGCACCGCATGGTCGCTGACATCGCGATTGTCGGTGAAGTGCGCCGTGAACAGCGCCAGCTTCAGCGCGGTCTGCACGCCGGTCGCCGCGGCCTGCTCGGGCTCTTCCAGCGCGCCCGCCCAGGTGAGCAGCCGGTGCGCGTCGAAACTGTTGCGCATCCTAAAATCTGGGCCGCGGTTAAATGCAAAGCCGAGGTCGGCCGCGACGCCCGCCATCTTGCCGCTGTTCGCGCGGCTCTGTTCGGCGGTGATGCCATATTTGCGCATCACATGCTCGGCGGCATCTTCGCCTTCCGGCGGCATGTCGGGGTTGAGCTCGAACGGGTGCCACTGGACGCGGAAGTCCAGCCGATCGGCAAAATGCGCCATCACCGTTTCGAACTTCAGCCAGCCAATGATACACCATGGACACATGACGTCCGACACGATGTCGACGCTCAAGCGCGGCACGCTCGGTTCTGACAATGACAATCTCCTGCCGGTCCCGATCAGTCGGTCGACCGACGATCCTTGCCTGTCCGCCGGTCGTCCTTGCGACGCTCCGGCCCTTCGTAATTAGGATCATCGGCGACGCGTCTGTCCGTCGACCGTCTATCCGAACGAGCCCTTTTGTCGTCATCGGCTGCCATACGCCCCCTCCACCATCAAAGGAAAAAGAAGCGACCCGGACACAGTAAGTCACAGAATGAATAAAAACACAATAATAGCGCCATTTGTGGCGCCGCCAGGACACGCTATCTTGGCATATCGTCGGGGCTGACAGGGTTGTTCGCTGGGTTCTGATCCGCTGGGCGCGACAAAGCCCACCAGCTCGCCAACATCAGCACGACTGTCAGCGCCTCAACAATCATCCCCTGAATGATGCCCCAATTGGTTGGATCGCCCATAGCGGCACCGATCAAGCGGCCGACAAACGCGGTACCGAACAGCGCTGCCGGTACCAGCAAGGCGCGCACCCAGCCGGGAACCAGCGCGCCGATCACAGCCGCGCCGGACGCAACGATGAAGAAAGCCGACAAATCGGCGCGCAGCGTATTGATCGCGACCCCGGTAATGGAGAAATTGAAGGTCTCGGAATAGCTCGCCGGATCGAAGAGCCCGCGCAAACCGACGATCGCAAAAAAGGCGGCCCACAGCAGCACCGCGCCGCGCCAAATCCAGTTGGTCATCATTGTCTCCCCGTTGTTATTGTCCAAGCTGAACCAACAGGCGGGAATGTCAATGGTTGCACCGGCTTATCCGGCGTCGGCGGCAAAGGTCTCTTCGATCCAGCCGCCGCCCAGCACGCGGCTTTCATCCACCGCATCGTAAAGCACCGCGGCCTGTCCCGGTGCGACTCCATATTCGGGCGTGGTAAAAATCAGCCGGTCACCGGCGACACGCGCTGCGACCGGCCGTGCCATGCTGCGCACCTTGGCGAGCACCTCGCGGCCGTCGACCTCGCCCAGCCAGTTCGCCTCGCCCAGCCGCGCCGCCGACACAGCCAGCGCGCGTCGCGGCCCGACAACTACCTGCTTTGCGGGGGCGTCAAGGCGCACCACGTACAGCGGCTCGGCCTGTCCGCCAATCTCGATCCCGCGCCGCTGGCCGACGGTGTAATGGATCAGCCCCTTGTGCGCGCCCAGCACGGTGCCGTCGACGTGGACGATATCACCCTGATCGTCGGCCTCGGGACGCAGCTTGCGCACCAGCGTCGCATAATCGCCGTCGGGGACGAAGCAGATGTCCTGGCTGTCGGGTTTACCCGCAACGCCAAGACCAAGGTCGCGCGCGATTTCGCGCACCACGCTCTTTTCCATGCCGCCCAACGGAAAGCGCAGAAAGTCGAGCTGGTCCTGCGTCGTCGCGAACAGGAAATAGCTTTGGTCGCGCGCCGGATCGACCGCCCGGTGCAGTTCGGCGCCGTTTGGCCCCATCAGGCGGCGGACATAGTGGCCGGTCGCAAGGCAATCGGCACCCAATTCCTTGGCGAGTGCAAACAGGTCGGTGAACTTGACCCCCATATTGCAGCGCACGCACGGGATCGGCGTCCGCCCGTTCAGATATTCGTCGGCGAACTGGTCGATCACCGTGTCGCGGAACCGGCTTTCATGGTCATAGACATGGTGCGCAAAACCCAGCCGGTCTGCGACAGCGCGCGCGTCCTTGATATCCTGCCCGGCACAGCAGGCGCCGACGCGCTTTGCCTTGGCGCCATGATCATAGAGTTGCAGCGTCACGCCAATGACTTCGGCGCCCGACCGCGCCGCCAATGCCGCCACGACACTCGAGTCGACTCCGCCCGACATCGCGACGACGATTCGCCGATCTTTCAGCGGCATCGCCAGCTGGAAGTCAGCCTGGGCAAGCCCGGCAGGAGAAATCATCGTCGCCATGATGCGCGCCATCTAGGGACGCGGCAGCCAAAATGCCAGCTTTTCCGCCATCCCTGTCAAGATATTGACGCGGGTTAAGCTTCGCTAACAAGGCATGAAATGGGCATTTACGTGACCTTAGGTGGTGCGCGCTAGACCAACATCATGAATGTCGCACCCTCCGAATTTCCGCGCCTTGCCGGCGCGGCCAGACTGTCGAAGCCCGGCTTTGACATCATCCTGGCCGTATCCAGCGCACGGCAAGCGGCGCAGCCGACCGTCCGGTTGCTACAGGCAGATGCGACTCGCCGCGCGCATGCCACAACGCTTAACGCGCTGCGGCAAATGCTCGGCGGAGCGCGCCGTCCGGCGGAACAAAAGGCGGCGCATATCGTTCGTTTCTTCGACCTGTCGGACGGGGTGAACGCCTTGCCCGAAACTATGAACAGCCTGTTTACCAGAGGATTTCAGCCGATGTTGAGTCCCTCTGATTTAGAGACAAATGCGTCGGACCAAATCCCCCCCGACGTAGAAACCATGGAATGATTATGATCGAGAATCAGAAAATCCGGCCGGCTCAGGTCATCGGCCCCCTTGGCGAACCGCTGACGATCGACTCGCTGCCCCCGCCGTCGACGACGCGGTGGGTTGTGCGCCGCAAGGCCGAGGTTGTTGCCGCAGTCAATGGCGGGCTTCTTAGCGTTGATGAGGCGTGCGAGCGCTACAGCCTGACGCTCGAGGAATTTGCCAGCTGGCAACGCTCGATCGATCGCAGCGGCATGCCCGGACTGCGTGTCACGCGCATCCAGCACTACCGCGATCTGTACGAGCGTCAGCAGCGCTTCTGACTGCGCGAGCAACCGCAGACCGAAAGAGGGCGCTTTCCGCGCCCTCTTTTTTTTGGGCGCGCTGCCCGGGATTGGCCACCCACAGCCAACAGTTTTCAAGCGATTTCGGCAATTTGACGATTTCGTTGCAACCCTCGCGTTCACCCCGCGTTAAGCCCCGGAGTCAACTTTGGGAGTCACTCGATTATGCGTAAGATGTTCATTACCCTCGCCGCCACTTCGGCCCTCGCTCTCGGCGCCTGCCAGAGCCCCGCTGCAGACAAGGTCGAGGACCAAGCCGAAGCACAGGCCGAAGCCATTGACGATCAGGCTGACGCCATGCCCGAAGGTCCGGCCAAGGAAGCCATGGAAAACAAGGCTGACGTCGTCGAAGAAATGGGCGAAGAAAAGGCCAACGCCATGGACGACAATGGCGAAATCGCCCCGTCGGAAACCGGCGTCGGCGACACGCAGAAGTAAGAATACTGCCGTCCCTAAACAGGCAGGGTGAAGGGCGCTGGAACCTGGTTCCGGCGCCCTTTATCGTGCGCCGCAGCTTTTCAGCGTTTCGCGTCGCGTGTGACGCCCGTCACCACTTTGTAATCCTATCGCCGCTATGGGGGCGGTGTGGACGGAGCGTTTCGGCGTTCTTGCACCACGGCCTACCCTCCCGGCGCCGGTAGCGACCCCCGGCGGCGGGAGGGACTAGGCTGAACCTTCCGCATCGCCGCCCAGCGCGCGCAGGACATCCTGCACTCCGGGCGCTTCGGTATCGGCGCGCAGTCCTGCCAGCCCCACCGCCACGTCGAGCCGATATTCGGCGACCCCCGCCGACTCGCCCGTCCATTCGGCCGCGAGCGATTTCACGAGCCGCTTGGCGGCGGCGTTTTCCGACAATATATGGACGTCGAGCACCGCCAGCCCTTCCGACAGACAGTGCACGAGCAGCGCCGCGGTCATCATCCGTGCCAGCCCCTGCCCCTGAAATTCATCGACCACCGCGACCGAAAACTCGCCAGTGCGGCCGCCGTCGCCATAACGCACCGCATGCACCGCGCCGATCGCCGGTTGCCCCTCGCATTCGGTGCAGATGGCGCCCCACGCGATATGGTCGTGGCCGTCGACATCGACCAGCCGCTCGATCACCGCGTCGGGCAGGATCGGGACGGGGGAGAAAAAGCGCAGATAGCGCGATTCCGCCGACAATTTCGCGATCCCGTCGCGCAGCAATTGCTCGTCGTCGGGGGTGATGGTGCGCAGGCACACCACGGTGCCGTTGTTGAGCACGCTGCGCACCACGACATCGGCAATCGCTTTGGGCGCGCGCGAATCCTGTTCGTTCGTTCCGGTCATTTCTGCCTCCCGATCGGTTGATGCTACGGCCAGCGACCGCCGCTGGCAAATTCGGGTTGAAGTGCCGCGCATCGGTGAAATGTTGAAAGAAGTTCAATTTTGACACTTCTATGACCGAAAATCCCCCAAAGTGCCGAGAGGTCGAATTTTCCGTGATCCACGATCCCATCGAGCACCATATCAATGAGATGTCCGCTACCGAGACGTTCGGTGCACGGCTCGCGCGATTGCGTCGTAGCCAAGGGTTGAGCAAGACCGACGTAGCGGATCATCTCGGCATCAGCATTACTGCGATATGCCACTGGGAACAGGATCGATCACGGCCGAAATCGGCGCGACTCAATGCCCTGTCAGAATTCTTTGGCGTTTCGAGTGCCGAATTGCTCGGCGAGCAAGGCGCGCCCGGTCGGCACAGGCTTGCCGATCTGGTCGCCCGCGCGCGCGCCGAAATCGCGCGGGCCGCCGGCACCAACCCGTCCAAAGTGCGCATCACAATCGAAGTATAGGCGTTCCGTCGATGTCGTTGGACACAGTGTCCTCCCGCGCGATGGCAGCCGCCGATCAGGTAACCGTCGCTCGAACGGAGAATTCGGGCTGCCGCCATTCCCCGCTGGCGATCACTTCGCACAGCAGTCGACCTGCATGCCAGACCTCGGCGTAGCTCAGCGTGAGAGGGGTCAATCCCAGCCGCAGCACGTCGGGATCGCGAAAATCCCCGACGACCCCGCGCGCGATCAATGCCTGGGTGATGGCATAGGCGTCGGGCGTCCGAAAGCTGATATGACTGCCGCGCGCGGCAGGATCGCGCGGTGTGACGCATTCCAACCCCGCTGCTTCACCGGCCACCAGCATTATGTCGAACAGCGCCGCCGATTTCGCTTCGACCGCAGTCATGTCGATATCACGCCACAGGGTCAGCGCGGCTTCGAGCGCGCCAAGTCCCAGCACCGGCGGCGTCCCGGTCAACCAGCGCTTCATGCCCATGGCGGGCGCATAATCGTCGGTGAAGCCGAAGGGCGCGGCATGCCCCATCCATCCCGACAGCGGATTGGCTAGCGCCGCCTGCCACCGTTCGGCGACGAACAGATAGGCCGGAGCGCCCGGACCGCCGTTGAGATATTTATAACCGCACCCCACGGCCAGATCGGCGTTCGCACCATTGAGATCGACTGCAACCGCGCCCGCGCTGTGGCTGAGATCCCACAACATCAGTGCGCCCGCCGCGTGCGCGCGCACAGTCCAGTCCACCATATCGAACCGTGCGCCTGTCTTGTAATGAGCATGGGTGAGCAGCAGCACGGCGGTGTCGTCGCCCAGCGCGCTAGCCAACTCCTCGCGCGCCACCACGCGCAGCTCCGCGCCGGGTACGCACCCGACCGCTCCAGCGGCAATGTGCAGGTCGGTCGGAAAATTGCCCGCCTCGCTGACCACAACCGTTCGCGCCGGATCGCGGCGCAAGGCTGCGACGATCAGCTTGAACAGATTGACGCTGGTCGAGTCCGCCGCGATCACCTCGCTGGCCGCGGCGCCGATCAGCGGCGCGATTTTGGCGCCAACCCGCGTTGGCGCCTCGATCCATCCCTCATTCCAGCTGCGGATCAGCCGGTCGCCCCACTGGCGCTCCATCATGTCGGCGCTCGCCGCCACGCTCGCCTGCGGCAGCATCCCGAGCGAATTTCCGTCCAGGTAGATCAAGCCATCGGGGCGCATGAACCGGTCGCGCAGCGCCGCCAGCGGATCGCGCGCATCGAGCGCCTCAGCCTCGGCAAGCGTCATCATAGCACCTTCGCCTTCCCCAAGGCCGCCAGGATCGCGGCGCGCTGTTTGCCCCAACTTACGCTGTCCGGCGCGATCAGTTCGACATGACCCTCGCCGGGGGTGACTTCCATCGGCACATCTACCCCGCGCCTTGCCATTGCGGCGCTGTAGGCGGCACCGGTTGTGGGCGGGGTAACATGGTCGCGGTCATTGTTGAACTGGATCTCGCGCGCGCTGCCGAGTGGCATTTCGGGGGGCGAGGTGCGGGCATAGTCGCCGCGCGCCATTGCCGCGGGGGCGTCGGCGCCGCACGCATGGCCGACGCTTGCCGCGCCCGCGCGCAGGTCGGGCAGACCGCCCTGACTGATGGCGAGGTCGATGCGGATCGGATCGGCGCCGCGCAACGCATCGTCCGCCGCCAGCGCGGGGCGTCGCGCCAGCCACAGCGCCAGATGGCCCCCGGCGCTATGGCCGATGGCGATCTGGGTTCCGCCGGTGTTGAGGCCATGCTTGCCGCCCTCGGCCAGGAACAGGTCGGCGGCGCGGGCGACGTCTTCATAGGTTCCCGGCATCCCGCCGCCGCGGTCGACGCCGCGATATTCGATGTTCCACACCCCGATGCCGTGTGTCCGCAAATCGTCGGCGATCCAGTTCATGATGTCGCGCTCGGCGACAGTGGTTTGCCAGCAGCCGCCGTGGATCATGATCACCGCGGGGTGCGGTCCCCTCCCCTGCGGTACCCAGACATCGACGACCTGCAACGCATCCTCGCCATAGCGCACCGTCGCATCGGCGACCGGCTTGGCGCGGGTCAGCAGGTCGGGCCAGGTCATGATCGGCTTGTCGCTCACCGCGCGCTCTCCCTTCACCGGTCCGACGGCCGCCAGAGCGCAGGCGGCGAGCAGCAGCGCCAGCCCTGCGGCACCCACTTTGCCAAGCCCGATCAGGCGTCGTCGCCCATCCGCAGCGCGGCGATGAATGCCTCTTGCGGGATGTTGACGTTACCATACTCGCGCATCCGCTTTTTGCCCTCTTTCTGCTTTTCGAGCAGCTTTTTCTTGCGGGTCGCGTCGCCGCCATAGCATTTGGCGGTCACGTCCTTGCGCAGCGCGGCGATGGTTTCGCGGGCGATGACCTTGCCGCCAATCGCGGCCTGGATCGGGATCTTGAACATATGGCGCGGGATCAGGTCTTTGAGCCGCTCGCACATGCCGCGGCCGCGCGTTTCGGCGGTGCCGCGGTGGACGATCATGGAGAGCGCGTCGACCGGCTCGTTGTTGACCAGGATGCTCATCTTGACGAGGTCGCCGGGGCGGTGGCCGATCTGGTGATAGTCGAACGACGCATAACCGCGGCTGATGCTCTTCAACCGGTCATAGAAGTCGAACACCACTTCGTTGAGCGGCAGTTCGTAGGTGATCTGCGCGCGGCCGCCGACGTAGGTCAGGTTCTTCTGTACCCCGCGCCGGTCCTGGCACAGCTTCAGGATGCTGCCCAGATATTCGTCGGGGACATAGATCACCGCCTCGATCCACGGTTCCTCGATCTCGTCGATGCGGTTCGGGTCGGGCATGTCGGCGGGGTTGTGGAGCTCGATCTCCTTTGCCGCCTCGTTCTTGGTATGGCCGAGCTTCAGCTTGTACACCACCGACGGCGCGGTCGTGATCAGGTCGAGGTCATATTCGCGGGTCAGCCGCTCCTGAATGATCTCGAGGTGGAGGAGGCCAAGGAAGCCGCAGCGAAAGCCGAAACCGAGCGCGGCGCTGCTCTCCATCTCGAAGCTGAACGACGCGTCGTTGAGGCGCAGCTTCTGGATGCTCTCGCGCAATTTCTCGAAGTCGTTCGCGTCGGTCGGGAACATGCCGCAGAACACGACCGGCTGGACT
>JAHJHL010000055.1 GCA_018823905.1 Alphaproteobacteria bacterium | reverse complement strand
TCCAGGAGTTTAAAGCCGACTGGATCGCGGCGTGTGAGCGATTGAACGGGTTCATCGGGGATTGATGATTGGCGCCCCCGCGAAGGCGGGGGCGACGAGATATTAAGAAACCGTCGCTTTGACGATCTTGCCCGGCTCGCGCGGCGGTTCGCCTTTGGGCAGCGCGTCGACATTTTCCATGCCTTCGATCACTTCGCCCCAGGCGGTATATTGATTGTCGAGAAAGCGCGCGTCGTCGAAACAGATGAAGAACTGGCTGTTCGCGCTGTTCGGATTCTGCGACCGCGCCATCGAGCAAACGCCCCGGACATGCGGCTGCGCGTTGAATTCGGCGGGAAGGTCGGGCAGCGGGCTGCCGCCCATGCCGGTACCGGTCGGATCGCCGCCCTGCGCCATAAAGCCCGGGATAACCCGGTGGAACACGACGCCGTCGTAAAAGCCTTCGCTGGCAAGCTGGGTAATCCGCTCAACGTGCAGCGGCGCCAAGTCGGGACGCAGGCGGATAACAACATCGCCGGTCGACAGCGAAAGGGTGAGAGTCTGGTCGGTCATGCTCGGCTCCTGTAGAAATAATGGCGGTGCCATAGCGATCAACAGCGCCAAAGCCACGCTTTAATTGCCGCAGCCGCCTCCCCGGCGTTGCCAACTGGCAGTGCCACGACTAGGGGGAAGGCACGGCCCGCCGGCAGTCGTCGGCCCAAACAGGGAGGACCGCGCGATGGATAACCGCGAAGATTCCCACTCCACTGACGATATAGCCATCACCGACGACCGCGACCGTGAAGCGGTGGTGCGCGAAACCGAAACCGAGCTCGACGAAGACGACCGGTTGAGGCCAAAATTCGTCCGCGACGTGATCGAACTGGCCGAGGCGGGCGAAGGCGAAGCCGCGCGCGAGCGTATCGGCCGCCTGCACCCTGCTGACATCGCCGATCTGTTCGAACTGGCGCGCAGCGACGAACGACCGATGCTGGCCGCGGTGCTAGGCAACATGTTGTCCGCAGACGTACTGGCGGAAATGAACGATTATGTGCGCGAGGAGCTGATCGACCTGCTGGCACCCGAGCAAGTCGCCGAACTCGCGTCCGAACTCGATACCGACGATGCCGTCGCGATCATCGAGGATATGGAGGCGGACGAGCAGCAGGCGGTGCTCGATGCGATGGAGCCCGAAGATCGCGCCGCGATCGAGGACGCCCTCTCCTTCCCCGAGGAATCGGCGGGCCGCCTGATGCAGCGTGACCTGGTTGCGGTGCCCGAGCATGTAACCGTCGGCGACGTCATCGACCGGCTGCGCGAAGATACCACGCTGACCAGCGATTTCTGGGAAATCTTTGTCGTCGATCCGATGCACCGCCCGGTGGGCTCTTGCCAGCTCAGCTGGATATTGCGCACCCCGCGCGACATCGCGATCAGCGATGTAATGAAGCGCGAGCAGACGCTCATTCCGGTCGATATGGACCAGGAGGAGGTCGCGCTGCGCTTTCAGAAATATGCGCTGATTTCGGCCGCGGTTGTCGACAAGGGTGGACGACTGGTCGGGATGATCACGGTCGATGACATCGTCCACATCATTCAGGAAGAGGCGGGCGAGGATATTCTCCGTCTATCAGGCGCCGGTGATGGCGACATCAACGAGCCTATCCGCGAGACGTACAGCGCCCGCGTGCGCTGGCTGGTCGCCAATCTTGGCACCGCGCTGCTCGCATCGTCGATTGTCGGCTTTTTCGGTGGGGCGATCGAACAGATGGTCGCGCTCGCCGCGCTGATGCCCATCGTCGCCGGGGTCGGCGGCAACGCCGGCACCCAAACGCTGGCGGTGACGGTGCGCGCGCTTGCGATGAACCAGCTTACCGATTCGAACAGCTGGCGCGCCATCTGGCGTGAAATGAAAATCGCCTTGCTCAACGGCGCGACGATCGCGCTGCTGGCGGGGACCGCAACCGCGATATGGTTCGCCAACCCGCAACTCGGCGCCGTGATCGCCGCGGCGATGGTCGTGAATATCTTTGTCGCGGGCGTGGCCGGGGTGGCGATCCCGCTATTGCTCGACCGGCTCGATCAGGATCCGGCGGTTGCGAGCTCGATCTTTGTCACCATGACCACCGACTCCATGGGCTTTCTGGCCTTCCTGGGCCTCGCAGTGGCGAGCGGCCTGACCACCATGGGCTAAGCAAGATATTGGAATCAAAAGTTGATTCCGCAGCCCAAAAATAATGCGAAAAAAATTTTATCGGCCGCATTTTTTTCGGGAACTTATCCGACATTTGGCTCGTTTCCCATTCGAGCAGCGATCATCGCCCCCCCGCAGCGCTGCTCAGCAACATTGGCCCGGCCCGCATTTCCCTCCCCCCCCTCGAAAGCGTGCCGGGCCATTTTGCACCCCATCCAGAGAGGTTTGAAAAAATGACGAGTTTCCGCGCAATCATTCTCGCCGTTTTGGCAAGTGTCGTCGTCACCGGCTGTAACACCGTCAAGGGTGCTGGCCGCGACATCGAATCGGTTGGTCAGGCTGGCAGCGACGCCATCGACTGATCGGGATTAACCCCGCTTACCCTAAGCCTCTTCGAGAGGCTCGACAGGCGCCTCTTCGGCGCCTGTTTTGCGTCGGCGCTGGGTAAACCAGATCGCGAACAGCGACAATTCGTAAAGCAGGATCAACGGGAGCGCGAGCAGGAACTGGCTGAGGATGTCGGGCGGAGTCGCGACGGCGGCGATCGCGAATGCGGCGACGATCATATACCGCCGCGCCGATACTAGCTGCTCGCGTGTTACCAGCCCCGAGCGTTCGATCAGCATCAGAAAGATCGGCAGCAGGAACGCGATCCCGAACGCCATGATGAACTGCATGATGAAGCTGAGGTAATTGGCTACCGAAGGCAGCGCTTCCTGCTCGATTCCGCCCATATCGCCTTGAAAGCCGAGCAGAAATTTCAACGCGACGGGGACGGTCACGAAATAGGCGAGGCATGCGCCCGCGGTGAACAGCACCGGGGTCGCCAGAATGAACGGCAGCAGCGCGCGCTTTTCCTTGCGGTACAGGCCGGGTGCGACGAATTTCCACAGCTGGTTGGCGATCACCGGAAAGGCGATCATCATCGACGCAAATAGCGCGACCTTGATCTGGACAAAGAACGCCTCGAACAGCTGGGTGTAAATGATCTTGCCCTGCCCCGCCGCCACGAGCGGCTGGACGAGGATGCTGAAAATCGGTTCGGCATAATAAAGACATACGCCAAAGGCGAGCCCGATCGCGACCAGCGATTTAAGCAGCCGCGAGCGCAGTTCGATCAGATGGTCGAGCAGTGGCATTTTGCCGCCCGCACCATCATCCTCACCGGCAGTGATCGGGGTTTCTGCGGTCATGGCAGCGGGCCGTCGCGCGGCGGTACCGCATGTGTTTCAGGGTTTTCGGGTTGCGCGGTCGCCGCAGCGGCTTCGTCCGCCTCCTGCTCGCTCGGAGCGTCAAGCGCAGCAGCAGGTTTGGGGCTCGGCGCGTTCACATCGTCGATGCGCGGAAATTCGCGCATGATCGCGTCATTCTGCTCGCGCCATTGCTTTTCGAGCTCTTCCAGTTCGGCCTCGCGCATCATGGTGTCGAGCCCGGAGCGGAAATGGCGCGCCATCCCGCGCGCCTTGCCCATCCATTTGCCGACGAAGCGCATCGCCTTCGGCAGGTCTTTCGGACCGATGACGACCAGAGCCACCACGATGACGAGCAGCAGCTCGGTGGGCGCGACGTCGAACATCGATTAAAGCTTCCCTCCGCCGCCGGACCAGAATCAGAGCTTGTCGTGCTCGGCCGTTGGCGTCGTTATTGGGGCGCCATCGGGCGCACGCTGGCCTTCGATATGCTTCGGCGCGGCGGGCGGCGTTTCGTCTTCGGCCATACCCTTTTTGAAGCTTTTGATTCCCTTGGCGACATCGCCCATCATATCGGAAAACCGGCCCTTGCCGAACAGCAGCAGCACGAGAATGCCAACCACGAGCCAGTGCCAGATGCTAAAGCTACCCATCTAAATTCTCCTTGAAAGGCTCATCTAGGCCTCTTCGCCGTCTTTTACTAGGTCCAGCTCGCCCATCGCATCGTCAAAAGCGAGGTCGACCGGATCGAGCAGCCCCGCCGCGCGCAGGTCGTCGATGCCCGGCAAATCCTTGCGGCTGCTAAGGCCAAAATGCTGCAAAAATACGTCGGTCGTCTTGTAGATCAGCGGGCGACCTGGCACTTCGCGGCGCCCCGCGGGCGCGATCCATTCCGCCTCCATCAACACGTCTAGAGTCCCTTTCGACGTCTGGACGCCGCGGATCGCTTCAATCTCGGCGCGGCTGACCGGCTCGTGATAGGCAACGATTGCCAGCACTTCGGCGGCGGCGCGCGACAGTTTGCGCGGATCGTCACGTTCGCGGCGGAGCAGATGCGCCAGATCGGCCGGGGTCTGAAAATGCCAATGCCCGCCGCGCTCGACCAGCTCGATGCCGCTGCCCGTATGGCGCGCGGCAATCGCCTGAATGAAGCCGCGCACGTCGCCGATGTTCCAGTCGTCGCCCAACCGAGCGACGATCTGCCGCGGATCGAGCGGCTCGTCGCTGGCGAACAGCATCGCTTCAATGGCGCGTTCGCGGTCGTCGATCGGGTTCATGCGGCGGATTGTCCCATAGCAGCGGCTTTCAGGTAAAGCGGTTCGAATGCGCCCGCCTGTTTCAAGTCAACGCGCCCTTGCCGCGCCAGTTCGAGCGCGGCGACAAAGCTCGACGCAATCGCCGAGCGGCGTAGCGGGCCGTCATAGTCGGGCGGCAGGAAATCGGCGAGTTCGGCCCAGTCGAGCTTGATCCCGATCATCCGCTGCAAATGGTGAAGCGCGGCGTCAAGCGTGATCACCGGGCGCCGCGACACCATATGCACAACAGGCTCGCTGCGCAGCTTGACCTGCCCATAGGCCGCCAGCAGGTCGTAAAGGCTGGCATCCCAGCGCCGCAGCTTGACGTCGCGCAGTCCCTCGGGCTTGGCGCGCAGAAACACGTCGCGACCGATGCGATCGCGCGCAAGCAACCGGGCCGCTGCCTCGCGCATCGCCGCCAGACGTTGCAGGCGCAATTGCAGGCGCAGCGCGAGTTCGTCAGGCGAGGGTTCCTCGAGCGGATCCTTAGGCAGCAGCAGCGCCGATTTGAGGTAGGCAAGCCACGCTGCCATCACCAGATAATCGGCAGCAACTTCCAGCTTCAGCTCGCGCGCCTCGGCAATGAAAGTCAAATATTGTTCGACCAGCGCGAGGATCGAAATCTGCTTGAGATCGACTTTCTGGCTGCGCGCGAGTGTGAGAAGCAGGTCGAGCGGCCCTTCCCAGCTTTCGAGCGACAGTTGCAGCGCGTCGTCATGGTCGGGCGCGGTCGGCGCCACCTCGAATTCGAGCGCCGGTTCGTCCATTACCCGCTCAGGCAACCGCGAGAAGCGCGTCGCGCTGTTCGACCAGGGTAGCAAACGCCCGGTTGTCGCCGGTCCCCGAGATGCGGTCCATTGCGCCCTCCAGCCGCGCGCGGGACACAGTGCTGATCGGATCTAGCGCGTTAGCAATACCAATCATGTCGTCCATCTTGGCCCAGCAATTGAGCGCGATGTCGCACCCCGCAGCCACCGCATCGGCAGCGCGCGACGGCACATCGCCGGACAAGGCCTTCATGTCGAGATCGTCCGACATCAGCAGGCCGTGGAAGCCAACCCGCTGGCGGATTACGCTGTCGATGATGATCGGCGACAAGGTTGCGGGCCGATCGGGATCCCACGCCTCGAATATGACATGACAGGTCATCGCCATCGCCGCATCACGCAGCGCCGCAAATGGCGCCAGGTCGGTCTGCAATTCGCGATCGGACGCGGTGACGACCGGTAGCGCCTCATGCGTATCGAGCAGCGCGCGACCATGACCGGGGATATGCTTGACGATGCCGACAACGCCGCCGTCCTGCAATCCGCCCAGGATCGCGCGGCCCAAGGCGGCAACGCGCATCGGCTCGCTGCCCAACGCGCGGTCGCCGATGACGTCGCTCGCGCCCGGCTGGCGTACATCAAGCAGGGGCAGGCAATCGACGTTGATCCCGACCTCGGCGAGCATCGCGGCAAGCGCCATCGCATTGAGCCGTGCTGCCTCGATCGCGCTCGCGGGCGCGCGTTCGTACAGCGCGTCGAAGGTCGCACCGCTCGGGAAGGGCGGCCATTCGGGCGATTTCATCCGCGCGACGCGGCCACCCTCCTGGTCGATCAGGATCGGAACATTATCCCGCCCGTCGAGCGCTCGCAGCTCGTCGGTCAACCGCCGCACCTGCTCGCGATTTTCGATATTGCGCCCGAACAGGATATAGCCCGCGGGATCGCTGTCGCGAAAGAAGGCGCGCTCATTGTCGGTGAGGGTCAGTCCCGACAGGCCGAAAATGGCGGGTATCATTGTGCTTCAAACTCCATCGGCCGCCGCCCCCTCATGCAGCACCCACGGCCCACAACATGCCATAGCGGCGCGATAGTACCAACGGAGTCTGCGGCCAAACGGGCCGAATCAGCGAACGACGACGCAATTTTCACCCGCAACGCGCAATTTACCGCACAAATTCGTGGCGTTAGCCGCCGTGCCCGCCGCGACACGCAGGCGATAGACCGTACCATCGCCAACTTTGGCTGGCGATACCGACTTGTTGAGGTCAGCGAGATAGGCAAAGCGCTTCGACAGATTCGTCCACGCCTTCGCCGCCGCCGCATCGCTGCTGAACGCACCAAGCTGGATCATCGCCGATCCTGCGGCGGCTGGCGCTGCCTTGACCGCAGCGTCGGGCGTCTTGACCGACGTGGCGGCGGGCTTTGGCTGATCCTTTGTCGCTACGACAGCGGGTTTAGCTTTTGCTTTCGCCGCGGCAGCCTTGTCCGCCGCTGCCTTGGCGGTCGCCGCTTCACGCTCCTGCGGCGTCACGGCGGGCTCTTCGGGCATCCGCGTCGGATCGACCTTGCCAGCAGGTTCAGCGCCTTCGCTGGCCGAGAAGCTGGCGTCGCCCTCGCCTTCAAAGGTCTTCGCACCGTCATTCTTGGGCGCGATCTTGTAATTGCCGTCCTGCGCCGCAATCAGTTCGCCCTTGCCGCGCGCGCCCCCGTTCTGGACCCACCACAGGCCGCCCAGCACCGCGCCGATCAACAGCAGCCCGCCGAGCACCATCACGAGCAGGCGCGCAGGCGAGACCTCGCCATCTTCCTCAACCCCGTCGGCGGCTTCAAGCCACGGCAGGCGGTCTTCGCTTTCCAGCCCCCAGTCCGGCATCGCCCTGGTCGGCGTTCTTGTCCTCGGCCATCACTTCATCTCCTCGAGCGCCTCAACCCCCATCAGGTGCAGCCCGTTGCGGATAACCTGCCCGATTCCGTCGGCCAAATAAAGGCGCGTCGCGGTCAATTCGGGATCGTTTGCCAAAATGACACGCGCGTCGGGACGATCGTTACCGAGGTTCCACCAGGCGTGAAACGCCGCAGCGACGTCACCGAGATAGAAAGCGATGCGGTGCGGCTCGCGCGCCGACGCCGCCGCCTCGACGATCCGCGGGAATTGCGCGAGCAGCTTGACGAGGCCGAGTTCATAGTCGTCGAGGCGTTCGGCGTTGGGTGCGACGGACGCAACCCCCGCTTCGGCCAGCTTGCGCTTGAGCGATGCAATGCGGGCATGGGCATATTGGACATAAAAGACGGGGTTGTCGCGCGAGGCCTCGACCACCTTCGCAAAGTCGAAATCCATCTGCGCGTCGGCCTTGCGCGTCAGCATGGTGAAACGCACCGCATCCTTGCCGACCTCGTCGACAATGTCGGCCAGCGTAACAAAATTGCCCGCGCGTTTCGACATTTTGAACGGCTCGCCGTTCTTGAGCAGCCGGACCATCTGGACCAGCTTGACGTCGAATTTCTTCTTGCCGTCGGTCAGCGCCGCGACCGCGGCCTTGATCCGCTTGACCGTCCCGGCGTGGTCGGCGCCCCAGATGTCGATCAGTTCGTCGGCGGTTTCGGCCTTTTGGAAATGATAGGCGAGGTCGGCGCCGAAATAGGTCCAGCTACCGTCCGACTTTTTGATCGGGCGGTCCTGATCGTCGCCGAACTTGGTCGAACGGAACAGCGGCAGTTCGACGGGCTCCCAATCCTCGGGCGTTTCGCCCTTCGGCGCTTCGAGCACCCCGTCATAGACAAGATCGTGGTCACGCAGCCATTTCTCTGCGGTCTCGGGCTTTCCCGCCGCCTGCAACTCGGCTTCCGACGAAAACAGATCGTGATGGATGCCCAGCTTGGCGAGATCGGCACGGATCATGTCCATCATCGCGCTGACCGCTTCGGCGCGGAACAGCCCAAGCCAGGCGCTTTCGGGCGCGCCGACGAAGCGGTCGCCATATTCGGTCGCCAGCTTGCCCGCGACGGGGATCAGATAGTCGCCGGGATAGAGCCCCTCGGGGATCGCGCCGACATCTTTGCCCAGCGCCTCGCGGTAGCGCAGATGGACCGAGCGCGCGAGCACATCGACCTGACCGCCAGCGTCGTTGACATAATATTCGCGGGTCACGGCGTAGCCCGAATATTCAAGCAGCGCCGCAAGAGCGTCGCCAACCACCGCGCCACGGCAATGGCCGACGTGCATCGGGCCGGTCGGGTTCGCCGACACATATTCGACATTGACGCGCCGCCCCTGCCCCATCGCCGAGCGGCCATATTCGCCCGCTTCGCCATGGATCAGCGCCAGTTCGTTGCGCCAGCTGGTGTCAACTAGGCGCAGGTTGATGAACCCCGGCCCGGCGACACTCGCCTCGGTCACTTCCTCGAGCGCGCCGAGTTCGACAACGAGTAGATCGGCAAGCGCGCGCGGGTTCATCCCGGCGGGCTTGGCAAGCACCATCGCGGCATTGGTTGCAACGTCGCCATGCGCGGGATCGCGCGGCGGTTCGACGCTGATCGCGCCGCGGTCGAGCCCGGCAGGCACGGCGCCTTTGGCGACAAGCGCATCAAGCGCGACGTCGATATGGTCGGAAAAACGGCTGAACAGGGTCACGGGCTGGGCCTATCTTCGATCAGAAAAGTCTTGCGCGCGCCCTATCGTAGCGGAGCGGGCGCGAAAAGCCCCGCGTCGCCCGGTTGCGCGCGGGGCCATATGAATGCGAACGGCGCGGGGCGCCGCCGCAATCCTATCGTCGGACGTTATATTCGAGCTGTTCCTGCGTCAGCTGGAATCCGATCAGCAGTTCAAAGCTGGCGCGCTGCACCGCGGCGCGCACTTCGGGCTGGCTGAGCGGATCGATCGCGGCGTCCTGATCGCCTGCCTTGCGGCGGCGGGTGATGCGTTCCTGGATGTCGGCGGGCAGCGTCGCCGCGGCGCGATCGACATAAGCCGATGCCTGCCCGCGGCCGGTGCCGCGCGTCTGTCCTTCGGGGAAGGTGACCACAACCTGGCCGAGACGCTTGGCAACGACCGCGGTGCCGCCCTGCAAGACGGTACCATAATAAGGCAAGGTTACCGAGCGCGCCGGGCCAGCGTCGCGGCGCGTTGCGACGACGTCGAAACTGGCAAGCTGATAGACCTTCTCGCTGGCGTCGTTGCATACCGGGGTCACATTGGTGATCGCGGCAACAACATCGATGGCGCGCGCGTCGCGGCTGGTCGCCGGGTCGAACAAGGTGACGTCACCGGTGTGCAGCGGGACCGCGACCGCCGGGCAGGCGCTGCGCGTGGCCGTGATGCCGACACCGCCGGAAACGTCAATGTCATTGTCCTTCGCACAGCCTGCCGCCGTCGCCATGGCTGCCGTGCCGCACAGCACGGTCAGAAACTTACGCGACGGAAACGAAATGGACATCATGATAATCGGGCTTTCCAAACAGGCGCACTAACCAGGATCAAGTCAGTCGGGACGGTTGATCCCGCTTCATGCGCGCCGCTTCTTATCGGTGCGATGAACGCGGCGCAACACGGACGAACTTCTTTACCCGGCGACGCATGCTGCGCTAGAGCGCCCCATCATGAACGCTCCCCATCCGACACCGCGCCCGAACGGCGACGAAACCGCAGAACTCAGGGTTTTGATCGCCGCGCCGCGCGGCTTTTGCGCGGGCGTCGATCGCGCTATCCGCATCGTCGAACTGGCGATCGAGCGTTTCGGCGCACCGGTCTATGTCCGCCACGAAATCGTTCACAACCGTTATGTCGTCGACACGCTGAAGGCGCAGGGGGCGATTTTTGTCGAATCGCTCGATCAGGTTCCCGATGGCGTACCCGTAGTGTTTAGTGCGCATGGCGTTCCCAAAGCGGTCCCGGCCAAGGCAGAGATGCGCGGGCTCGACTATATCGATGCAACCTGTCCGCTGGTGTCGAAGGTGCATCGCCAAGCTGAGCGCGCGCATGAAGCGGGACGCCACATCATCTTTGTCGGCCACGCGGGTCACCCCGAAGTCATCGGCACGCTGGGCCAGTTACCGGAAGGCGCGATGACGCTGGTCGAATCGGTCGACGATGTTGCGGCGCTAGCGCCGCCCGATCCCGACATGCTGGCGTTCCTGACCCAGACGACGCTGTCAGTCGACGACACGCGCGACATCATCACCGCATTGCAGCACCGTTTCCCGTCGATTTCAGGGCCGCGCGGCGAGGATATTTGCTACGCAACGTCGAACCGGCAGGACGCGGTCAAAGCCATCGCCGGGGAATGCGACCGGATGATCGTGATCGGCGCGCCGAACAGCTCGAACAGCCTGCGCCTTGTCGAAGTTGCCCAGCGGATGGGAACCCCCGCGCATTTGGTGCAACGCGGCACCGACGTCGATCCCGACTGGCTGACCGATATCGCAACGCTGGGCGTCACCGCAGGCGCGAGCGCGCCCGAGACACTCGTCCGCGAAGTGATCGACGCCGTGGCGGCGCACCGGCGGATCGTCGAAGAAGTGGTCGTCACTGCCGAAGAAACTATGGTGTTCAAACTGCCGCGCGGTCTTGAACCGGCTTCCGCCTGATGGCGGTCTATACCCACGTCGACCCCGACGACCTGGCCGCGCTCGTCGCACGCTACGACATCGGCAGCGTACTTTCGTGCAAAGGCATTGCAGAGGGGGTCGAGAACAGCAACTTCCTTCTCGAAACGACCGCCGACAGGTTCATCCTGACCCTTTATGAAAAGCGGGTGCGCGAGAGCGACCTGCCCTTCTTTGTCGACCTGCTCGATCATCTGGCGGCAAGCGGCTCGCCGGTCCCCGCGATGATCCGCGACCGCAACGGCATTGCGGTTCAGCAGATTTCGGGCCGCGCGGCCTGCATCATCCAGTTTCTCTCGGGTATCTCGCTGACCCACCCCACCCCGGCGCAGTGCGAGGCCGCAGGTGTCGCGTTGGGCGCCATGCACCGCGCGCTGGCCGGATATGATGGCACTCGCGACAACAGCATGGGGTATCGCCATTGGCGCGATGTCGCCAACGCCACGGGCAATCTCGACGCAGTACGTCCGGGCTTGCAGGCGATCACCGATGAAGAGCTGGGCTTCATCGACGCCCATTGGCCGACCGACCTGCCCGCGCATGTCATCCACGCCGACCTGTTTCCCGACAATGTGCTGATGCTCGGCGACCGGGTAACGGGGCTGATCGACTTCTATTTCGCCGCCAGCGATTTCCGGGCGTATGATCTCGCGATTACTCACGCGGCGTGGACCTTTTCTGCTGATGGCAGCACCTGCGACCCGGCGCTAGCGCAGGCGTTAACGCGTGGTTATGCGCGTGAAATTGCGCTGACCGATGCCGAGATTGCCGCCTTACCGACGCTGGCGCGCGGCGCCTCGCTCCGCTTTCTGCTGACGCGCGCGCATGACTGGGTCCACACCCCCGCCGACGCACTGGTCACCCGCAAAGACCCCTCGCCCTTCCTCGCCCGCCTGCTGCGCTACCGTGCCGACGACGCCGCCAGCCTATTTGCCGCCGCATGAGTGACGACCCGAAAAAGACCGTGATCGTCGCGACCGACGGCGCGTGCAAGGGCAACCCCGGTCCGGGCGGCTGGGGCGCGGTGCTGCGGTGGGGCGATGTGGTGAAGAAACTGTCGGGGGGCGAACCCGACACGACCAACAATCGCATGGAACTGATGGCGGCGATCGAAGCGCTGGCGGCGCTCAAGCGCCGGTGCAACGTCGAGCTATCGACCGACAGCGTCTATGTCCGCGATGGAATCACCAAATGGATCTTTGGGTGGCAGAAAAACGGCTGGAAAACCGCTGCCAAAAAGCCCGTCGCCAATGCCGACCTGTGGCAGCGGCTACTCGTCGAGGCGAAACGCCACGACATCGAATGGCTGTGGGTCAAGGGCCACGCCGGTCATGGCGATAACGAAATCGCCGATCAGCTCGCCAGCGACGCCGCTTTGGAAGTTGCGCGGGCGCGCTAGGCGCCCGCGCCCGTCAAATCACTCGGCCTCGCGCGTTTCGGCACCTGGCCCGTTTTTCTTGATCGATTCGATCGCATTGATCGCCGACGCCTTGCTGGAATAGCCTTCGGTCCAGAAAATCGTTTCGCTGTTATATTTGAAATAGGCGACATGCTCGCCGGCCTTGTTCTTCTTGATCTCGAAATAATGGGCCATCGGATCCTCCATCGGTCGTTGCCGCGCCCAAGGTGACGCGACGAACCCATGGTAAGCAGACCGTGGTGACGCGCAAGCCGTCAGTTTCAATCAGGCGAAACGCGACGGCGCGAAGGGCGTCGGGTCGACGGCGCCGATTGCCCCCTCGGGGGACGGCGCGCCAAGCTCGGCTGCCAGAAGTGCCGCAATCGCGGGGGATGTCTGGATCCCGACGCCGCCCTGCCCCGCGCACCAGATAAAGCCGGGCTGGTGCGGATCGACGCCGAATACCGGAACACGGTCGGGCGCGAAGCTGCGCAGTCCCGCCCATTTGCGTTCGACCGCGGCAACCGGCCAGTCAACGACGGCCTGCAATCGGTCAATCGCGATCGCGACATCGACATCTTCCGGCGCGGCATCGTGAGGATCGACCGGCGTTTCGTCATGCGGGCTGAGCCACACCCGCCCTTCACTTTCACCTTTGAAATAGAAATCGCCGCCGACGTGAACGATCAGCGGCAATTCGGCAGGAACAGCGACCCCCAACCGCAGCTGGATAACGGTGCGGCGATAAGGCTGGATGCCCACCGGCGCGACCCCGCACACCGTCGCGACCCGGTCGGCCCAAGCACCGGCAGCGTTGACGATCTGGGCCGCGCGGATCGTCTCTCCACCAATCCGAACCTCCCATCCGGCGCCAACCCGTCGTGCCGATTCCAGCGGCGCACGGATCGCGAGATGCGCCCCATCGCGCTTGGCCGCCCGCAGATAAGCGGCGTGAAGTGCGCTCACGTCGATGTCGCTGCATGCCGCCTCATAGGCCGCTTCGCTCCATTCAGCGCGAACACCCGGGATGCGTTGTGCGATGTCTGGGGCGCCCAACCGCACGACATCGACGCCCTTGGCCGCAAATTCAGCGGTAAAGGCATCGACGGCCGCCACTTCGCCGCGATGGCCGATCGTCAACGCAGCGCGCGGCGACAGAAACCCCCGTTCGGAAAATTCGGGCGCCGGGTGGGCAAGGGTATCGAAGGAGGCAACCGACAGCGGCTGGACTCTCGCGCCACCATAGGTCTCATGCCAGAATGCGGCCGATCGGCCCGTCGCGTGATAGCCCGGCGAATCTTCGGCCTCGATCATCATGACGCGGCGCCAGGGTGCCAACGCCGCGGCCAGACTGGCGCCGGCGATGCCTGCGCCGACGATCAGCACGTCGGTGGCAGAGGGCGGCGCGGCGGTCATCCCCCGCCGCATATCCAAAGGCCCGCGGAATGCAAGCCGCGCCGTCCGCCGCGCATGGTTACTCTTTGGTAAGCCATGTTGGGTAGGAGAGCGCCGATGGACAGCGGCACGATCTCCTTTGGACTGATGGCCATACTTGGCTTGTTGATGATCGCTGCGGCGGTCAGCGACCTCCGGTCACGGACCATCTCGAACGAGCTCAATGCGGCCATGGCGCTGCTGGCGATCCCCTTCTGGATCGCCAGCGGTCTTTCGGTCTGGCCCGACATCCCGCTTCAGTTCGGCGCCGCCTTTGCCGTCTTCCTCGTTTTCGCCGGATTGTTCGCAATCGGCGCGATGGGCGGGGGCGATGTAAAGATGATCGGGGCGGTGATGCTCTGGGTCCCGCTACCCCTGTTCATGCCGGCACTGACCGTCATGGCAATTGGCGGCGGCATCCTGTCGGCGATCATGCTTATACATGTGAAAATGCGCCGTTCGGACAAGCCGGTGGAGGTGCCTTATGGGGTTGCCATCGCCGCTGCCGGGCTTTGGGCGCTTCACCAACAATATCTTAACCAGTTTCAGGGTATCGGATGAACCTGAGGGCAAACACCGCCGTGTCTGGCTGGTGTTAGGAGGCGAAAAATCGTCATGGATACGCGAAAGATTATGCTGATCGTTGGCGCGCTGGTCATTGCGATCGGCGCAGCGTTCGGGGTCAACCAGATGATGCGTGGGGCTTCGGCTCCGGAAGCTCGGGCCGCTGCGGCGCCGGAGATTACCGGCCCGATGATCCTGGTCGCAACGCGGCAACTGCCGGTCGGGACGATTATCGGCCCCGACAGCTTCCGTTTCCAGCCCTGGCCGAAAGAGCTGGTCGAAAAAGCGTATTTCATGAAGGAAAAGACCGACGTCAATACGTTGGTCGGCACCGTCGTGCGTTATCCGATCACCGCCGGTCAGCCGTTGACCCAGGGCGCGCTGGTCCATCCCGACGATCGCGGCTTTCTCGCTGCTGCGCTTGGCCCGGGCATGCGTGCCGTGACGGTCAAGGTCAGCCAGGAACAGGGCGTCGCGGGCTTTGTCTTTCCGGGAGACCGCGTCGACGTGCTGCTCGCCCAGACCATCGAGGTCAAGGAAGGCAGCTCCTATCCCGACGACCAGATTTTCACCGCCGAAACAATCGTGCGCAACGTCCGCGTGCTCGCCACCGATCAGCGCTACGACGCCGAAGACGAGACCGGCAAGACCCCGGTTCGTACCTTTGGCTCGGTGACGCTCGAAGCAACGCCCGACCTCGCCGAACGCATTGCCGTGGCACAGAGCATGGGCAAATTGTCGCTCGCGCTGCGCCCGCTGGCCGAGAGCAGCGGCGAACTCGAAGCGGCGATTGCATCGGGCGAAATCAACGTCCCCGCCAAGGGCGGCACCGAAGCCGAACGCCGCATGCTGGCGCAGGCCCAGGCCCGCCCGGTCACCGCGAAAACCGTAACCACCGGCGGCGACGTGTCGCGCTTCTGGATCCCGGTCAGCGGTCGTGTCGGCGGCGGATCGCGTCCGCAGCAGCAGATGGGCGGTGCACCGGCAGCACCTTCGGGCGGCAATTATGGACCGGCAGCTCCGAGTGGCCCGGTCGTCCGCATCACGCGCGGCGACAAGGTGACCGAAGTTTCGGTTGGGGGTAAGTAAGATGAACAGCAAAGCCAATTTCAAGGCGGCCGCGATGGCCCGCACCCTGGCCATTGGCCTGGTGGCAGCAACGCTGGTTTCCGCTCCGGTACAACCAGTGGCCGCGCAGGCAAGCCAGAACGCCAGCAGCAGCATCGACCTGTCGGTCGGTCGCGGCCGCCTCATCAGCCTCCCGGCTGCCATGACCGACATCTTCGTCGCCAATGACGAAGTCGCCGACGTCCAGGTCCGCTCGGGTCGCCAGCTCTATATCTTCGGTAAAAAACCGGGTGAAACGAGCATCTATGCCACCGACGCCAGCGGCCGGGTCGTGTTTTCGACCGTTGCCCGCGTCGGAAACAATATCGAAACGATCGACCAGATGCTGTCGCTGGCGATGCCCGAAGCGAGCATCTCGGCGAACACGATGAACGGCTTCGTCTTGCTGACCGGCACCGTCCAGTCGCCCGACGACGCGGCCGAGGCCGAAATGCTGGTTCAGGCGTTTGTCGGCGAAGGCACCAAAGTGCTATCGCGACTGCGCACTGCGACGCCGCTGCAGGTCAATCTGCAGGTCCGTATCGCCGAAGTGAACCGTTCGCTGGTTAAGGAAATAAGCGGCAATGTTTTGACCCGCGATACCGACGGCCCGCTGGGCAACGGTTTCCTCGGTGGTGTTTTCGGCGGCCGAAGCGCAGGATCGATCACCACCGACGCGAACGGAAATACCACTTATAACATCACGACCCCGTCCGGCACGCGCAGCCTGGCTGGCGCTGGCCGCTTGTTCGGTCTCGATCTGATTGCTTCGCTCGATCTTGGCGAACGGTCGGGTATGGTGGCGACACTGGCGCAGCCCAATCTGACCGCAATTTCGGGCGAGACAGCCGATTTCCTGGCGGGCGGCGAATTCCCCGTCCCGATCCCTGGCAATCTCAACGGCACCACGATCGAATACCGCAAATATGGCGTCAGCCTGGCTTATACGCCGACGGTGCTGTCCAATGGCCGCATCAGCCTGCGCGTTCGACCCGAAGTGTCGGAACTGTCGACCGAAGGCGCGATCGAGCTCGACGGCTTCCAGGTTCCCGCACTCACCGTGCGCCGCGCCGAAACGACCGTGGAACTGGGATCGGGTGAAAGCTTCATGATCGCCGGCCTGTTGAACAACCGTTCGATCGGCGCGATCGACAAGATGCCCGGACTTGGCGATGTGCCGCTGCTCGGCATGCTGTTCAAATCGGACAGCTTCCGCCGCGGCGAAACCGAGCTGGTTATCGTCGTCACGCCCTATCTGGTGCAGCCGGTGTCGGCGAACGAGATCAAGCTGCCGACCGACGCGTTTCAGGACGCCAACGATTTGCAGCGATTGCTTCTCAACCAGACCGGCGATGGCGTGACGGGCGGCGACCGCCCGAAACCGCGGCTCGATACCAATGTCGGCGATGCCGATCGTCCGCGGGGCAGCAGCGTCGACGCCGCACCCGGTTTCAGCATCAAGTGATGTGCAGGATTTCAGGAGCAAAGTGATGAAGAAAATCGCAACTTGGACAATCCTGGCCTTGAGCACATCGCTCGCCGGATGCTCGGGCGCCGCCTACAGCAACCGTAGCCTCGATTCGGTGCATCAGCCTGTCGTTCGCAATGCCATCCATCAATTCGATGTCGCGGCGACCAGCGGCGAACTGCCGCCCAGCGAACAGAGTCGCCTGCAAGGGTGGCTCGACGCGATGGGCGTGCGTTACGGCGACCGGATCTCGATTGAAGACTCGTCGGTGTATGGCGCCACCTCGGCGCAGGCAACGGTCCGGTCGATGATCGAACGCCGCGGACTGCTGATCAGCAACGACGTGCCAGTAACGACTGGCGCGGTGCCGCAGGGCCACCTGCGTATCATCGTCACCCGCGCATCGGCCTTCGTTCCTGGCTGTCCCGATTGGGCAACAAAATCGTCGATCAATCCGACCAACGCAACCTCGTCGAATTACGGCTGCGCGACCAACAGCAACCTTGCGGCGATGGTTGCCGACCCGAACGACCTGATCAAGGGCGCGCGAAGCGACGGCAACGATCCCTCGATGGCAACGCGGGCGATCAAAACGTTCCGCGAAAAGCCGCCAACGGGTGCTGGCGAGCTGCGTGGCCAGGCAACCAGCGAAGGAGGTGGTCAGTGAACGCGCCATTTAAATCAGCAGGACTTCGCGATCCGTTTAGCGCCTATGTCTGCGACGACGATACGTTGGAGTTGATCCGCGCCGCGGCCAACGACATGGGCTGGCCGATCGAAAAATGTAACAAGGGCGGCCTGCGCAACGCGGTGCAGTCGCTGTCGGTTTCGGCCAGCCCAAACATCCTGTTTGTCGATATGTCGGAATCGGGTGACCCGATCAACGACATCAACGCGCTCGCCGAAGTTTGCGAACCCGGCACCGTCGTGATTGCGGCGGGCCAGGTCAACGATGTCCGCCTGTACCGCGACCTTCTGTCGAGCGGCATCCAGGATTATCTGCTCAAGCCGTTGTCGCTGGAGCAGGTCCGCGAATCGCTGACCATGGCGCAGGCGATGCTGACCGCACCGAAACATGCCGACGCACTCGACGATAAACCGCATCACATGATGGCGGTGGTCGGCGTCCGTGGCGGTGTTGGCGCTTCGCTCGTTTCGACCTCGCTCGCCTGGGCGATGAGCGAACAGGCGGGCCGCCAGACGGCGCTGCTCGACCTCGACGTCCATTTTGGTACCGGCGCGCTGACGCTCGACCTTGAGCCCGGTCGCGGCCTGATCGACGCAATCGATAACCCCAGCCGCATCGACGGCCTGTTCATCGAGCGCGCCATGGTGCGCGCGTCGGACAAGCTCAGCCTGTTGTCGGCCGAAGCACCGATCCACCAGCCGGTGATGACCGACGGATCCGCCTTTTTCCAGCTAGAGGAAGAATTGCGCGGGGCGTTCGAAATGACGATCGTCGACATTCCACGCCAGGTGCTGATCCCCTTCCCCCACCTTGTGGCGGAAGCTGGAACGATCCTGCTCGTCAGCGACGTGACGCTCGCTGCGGCGCGCGATACCATACGCCTGTTGTCCTGGTTCAAACAAAATGTTCCCGGCGCCCGCGTGGTCTTGGTCGCGAACAAGTTCCAGAATGCCATTGGCGAGTTGTCGCGCAAGGAATTCGAATCGTCGATCGAACGCCAGATCGATGTCGTCATCCCATTCGACCCGAAACTGGTCAGCCAGGCGGCAAAGCTCGGCAAATCCTATGCCGAAGTCTGCAAAGGTACGAAAGCGGCGCAGGTGTGGTCCAATCTGATGCGGCTCATCCTCGATGGCGCCGATATCGAAGCCGAAGAATCGCAGGCAACGGCGGCCAAAGGCAAGTCGGGCGGTTCGCTGCTCGGCAAGCTGGGGCTTATGACGAAAAAGGGCGCGAAACAGGCGGCATGACGGACAGCTTTACGGGTCGTCACCACCATTAAGCGATAGAAGCGGACATCTGCCGACATGAACCTGCCAGTCATCCTTATTATTGCGGGAGCCTTTCTGGCTTTTGCCCTGCTCGTCATCCTGACGGGCGGTCCTTCGATCGGCAAGGCAAAGACGCGGCGATTGGCGACCGTCAAAGATCGCCACGCTGTCTCGACCGAGGCCGTGGTGGCGGCGCAGATGCGCAAAACCGTTCAGTCGGCGGGTCGGGGAGGTACGCCTCTGACCAGCCTGATGCCGCGCCGCGAGGAAATGGAAAAACGGCTCCGTCGAACCGGCAAGGGCTGGACTCTCACGCAATATATGTTCGCGTCGATGGCCCTGTTTGTCGTTATCACTGGAGGCATGCTTGCGATCCGTGCCCCGCTATTGATGGCCGGACTCATCGGGCTGCTTTTGGGGCTTGGCCTTCCCTACCTGATCGTCGGTCGCGCGATCAAAAAGCGTGTCGCAAAATTCAATTCCCGCTTCCCGGATGCGATCGACTTGCTCGTCCGCGGTCTCCGGTCGGGCTTGCCCGTTACCGAAACCTTTCAGGTCGTGAGCCAGGAACTGCCGGGACCGGTGGGCGAAGAATTCAAGGGCATCATCGAACGCATCCGTATCGGGAACACGATGGAAGCGGCATTGCAGGAATCGGCTGTAATGCTGGGTACGCCCGAGTTTCAGTTCTTCTGCATCACCATTCAGATCCAGCGCGAGACGGGTGGCAATTTGGCGGAAACGCTGTCGAACCTCTCCGACGTGCTGCGCAAACGCGCGCAAATGAAGCTGAAGATCCGCGCGATGTCGTCCGAAGCGAAAGCCTCGGCCTATATCGTCGGCGCGCTTCCCTTCTTCGTGTTCGGTATCGTCTATACGATGAATCCTGAATATCTCGCTGGATTCTTCAGCGAACAACGCCTGATTATCACCGGCCTCGGAGGTTTGGTCTGGATGAGCATCGGCGTCGGGATCATGGCCAAAATGATCAGCTTCGAAATCTGAAGGGGCCAGAACAGTGAACAGCAGCCTCCTTCTCACCACCTTTACCGGCGCTCAGGCAGGGCCGACATTGATGGGCATCGATGTCATCTGGGCCGGTACCTTGCTGGCGGCAGTAGGTGTGTTCGCGGTCCTGTTCGCCATTTATGGCGCGCTGACCGTACGCAACCCGATGACGAAGCGCGTGAAAGCGCTCAACGAGCGCCGCGAGCAATTGAAAGCCGGGATCACCGCGTCAACCGCAAAACGCCGCGCCAAGCTGGTCCGCAAGAACCAACATGCCGACAAGATGCGGACGTTCCTCGGCAAACTCCAGGTGCTGCAAGAGGGTCAGATCAAGGAGGTGCAGCAAAAGCTGGCGCAAGCGGGGATTCGATCCAAAGACCTGGCTGTCGCGGTAATTTTCGGCCGCTTGGTCCTGCCAATTATATTTGGCGGCCTTGCTGCATTTCTGATTTACGGCCTCGATATGTGGCCCGATCTCACGCCCTTCAAGCGCGCGGGCGCGACGATGGCGGCGCTGATTCTAGGCTACAAAGCACCCGATCTCTTCGTCCAGAACAAGCGTGCCAAGCGTACCGACGCAATCCGCAAAGGACTTCCCGACGCGCTCGACCTGCTCGTGATCTGCGCCGAAGCAGGTCTGACCGTCGATTCCGCCTTTTCGCGCGTGTCAAAGGAACTGGGCCGCGCTTATCCCGAGCTTGGAGAGGAATTTGCCCTCACTTCGATCGAACTTGGCTTTTTGACCGAGCGGCGTCAGGCATTTGAAAACCTGGCCTATCGCGTCGATCTGGAATCGGTGAAGGGCGTCGTTACGACTATGATTCAGACCGAGAAATACGGCACGCCGCTCGCCAGCGCATTGCGCGTGCTATCGGCCGAATTCCGCAATGAACGCATGATGCGCGCCGAAGAAAAGGCCGCGCGTCTGCCTGCGATCATGACAGTACCGCTGATCCTGTTCATTCTGCCGGTGCTGTTCATCGTCATCTTGGGACCAGCAGCCTGCTCGCTCAGCGACGCAATGTCGGGCGGCGGCTTCGGCTGATCATCGCCACCAATTGAAACGACAGGAAGGGGCGGGTGCGAACCCGCCCCTTTTCGTTTCACATTACCTGCTGTTCGATCGCACCAAAGATGCTGTGATGCCGCTCGTCGTCCATCCAGATTCGGACGGTGTCGCCTTTTTGCATAAAGGGCGTCTTGGGCTCGCCCTGCTGGATCGTTTCGACCGTCCGCACTTCGGCCAGGCAGCTGTAACCCAGGCCGCCCTCGGCGATCGGCTTACCCGGGCCGCCGTCAGCGTCGCGGTTCGATACCGTTCCCGAACCGATGATCATTCCAGCACCCAGATCACGGGTCTTGGCCGCATGGGCAATCAGCGCCCCGAAATCGAAGGTCATGTCGACCCCCGCATCTGCGCGGCCCAGCGGCTGGCCGTTAAGGTCGACGCACAGCGTGCCGTGCAGTTTGCCGTCCTGCCAGCGCTCGCCTAGCGCCTCAGGCGTCACGAACACCGGCGACATCGCGCTCGACGGCTTCGACTGGAAAAACCCGAATCCTTTGGCGAGTTCGCCCGGAATCAGACCGCGCAGCGACACGTCGTTGGTCAGCCCGATCAGCAGAATCTTGTCACGCGCCGCGACCGCATCGATCCCCGCCGGAACGTCGCCCGTCACCACGACGACCTCGGCCTCCATATCGCAGCCCCACGCCGGATCGCCGAGCGGGATCGGGTCGCGCGGGCCGAGAAAGGCATCGCTGCCGCCTTGGTACATCAGCGGATCGTGCCAGAAACTTTCGGGCATTTCGGCGCCGCGCGCCTGCCGCACGAGCGCGACATGGTTCACATAGGCGCTGCCATCGGCCCATTGATACGCACGCGGCAACGGCGAAGCGGCCTCACGCTCGTGAAACCGCTCCTTGGGGATCGCGTCGTGATTCAGATCTTCAGCCAGCGCGGCGAGACGCGGCGCGGCATAGGCCCAATTGTCGAGCGCCGCCTGCAAAGTCGGAACGATGTGACCGGCGTCGGCATACCAGGCCAGATCGTCCGAAACGACGACGAGACGGCCGTCACGGCCCTGCTTGAGCGAAGCTAGTTTCACGAAAACTCCTTTGGCTGGCGACGCGGCTG
This sequence comes from Alphaproteobacteria bacterium, assembly GCA_018823905.1. Taxonomy (GTDB): domain Bacteria; phylum Pseudomonadota; class Alphaproteobacteria; order Sphingomonadales; family Sphingomonadaceae; genus Sphingopyxis. The sequence continues at coordinate 26,900 of JAHJHL010000055.1, read as the reverse complement.
AACCGACATCGCCTGCAAAGGAGCGAAAATCAGCGCGACGTCGTGATCGAGGCGAAACAGGTAAAGCCGCTCTGCCCCGCCTGCAAGCGCCGGATGTACTGCAGATACGCCTGCGACTGGTTATATGTGGTGCCCGGCAGGGTCTGCCCGCGGAACGCGCGCTTCACTTCTTCGCCGGTAAAGGGTCGCAGCGCGCCCGGGAACGCGCCCTTGGTTCCCGGCGGCACCAGCTTGCCCTGAGTATCGATAAATTTTCCGGCGCCGCCCGGCCCGGGAACCGGGATCTGGCAATTCATCACCGACACCGCCGTCTGTGCAAAGGCGGGGCGGATCGTTAGCGCGGCTGATACGCCCACCGCGCCCAGTGCCAACATACGTCGCCGCGAGGGAATGGCATCGCCTGTTTCGACAGTGTTCTCGGTCGGAAGTTCGCTCTTATCCATGGTCGGCGCATACCCCAATGAGGATGCGAGGAAAAGCGAAACACCGCTTTCCACAATGCGCATCCCGCATTGGGACATTTGCGACTCAAGCATTAACGCCCGCAAACAGCCTTGCGCCCGCCCCTCGCTTCGTGCGAGGCGGCAGACGATGTTCGATCGCCTGTCCAGCCTCGTCATTGCGCTCACCATGATCGTCATTGCGGCGATCTTTGCCGCGTTGACCGGCGGAGACGTGCTCGCGATCGCGATCATGGCAATCGCGGGTTTTGTCGCCGCCGGCACCGTTTACAGTGCGCTTCCGGCTGCGGCACCCGATCAATCGGGGCCGATTCCGCCAGCCGCTGAAACCCAGCCAGCGTCGCTGCTTCGCCATCCCGATTTCGCGCACTGGGTCGATCAGGAAAAAGAACCGCTGCTCGGTACAGCGGACAATATTGTCACCATCGCCAATGACGCGGCGGTCCGGCTGCTTGGGCGCCATATCGTCGGCGCGGACGTGCGGACCGCGATCCGCCATCCGGCGGCGACCGAATGGCTGTCGCGCATTCAGGGCGGCACGCCCTTGGAGCCCGTCAATCTGGTCGATTTTCCGCGCCCCGGGCAGCGCTGGACGATGCGGATCGCCGCCTTGTCGGGCAGCGAGAACATCATTTTCCTGTCCGACCGTTCGGCCATTGATGCCGCCGACCGCATGCGCTCCGATTTTGTCGCCAACGCCAGCCACGAACTGCGGACGCCGCTCGCCGCGATCCTTGGCTATGTCGAAACGCTGCAGGAAATGAATGGCGAAACCGACGCACCGACCCGTGACCGCTTCCTGTCGATCATCGAGCGTGAAGCGCGGCGCATGCAGCAGCTGGTGATCGACCTCTTGTCGATCTCGCGGGTCGAAGCCGATCGCTTTCGCCGCCCGACCGCAAAAGTCGATCTCACCATGATCGTCCGCACCACCATCGGCCAATTGAGCGACAGTGAACCAGCACGCGCCAAAGATCTGGTGAAAAAGCTCGGCGACAACGCGCAGCCGATGCTCGGCGATGAAGCCCAGCTCAGTCAGCTGGCGCACAACATCATTTCCAATGCGATGAAATACGGCCACGCCGGCACCCCGGTGATGGTCGAACTCGCGCGCGAAGGCAGCCGCGTGCGCCTGTCGGTCAGCGATCAGGGCGACGGCATCGCGCCCGATCATCTGCCGCGCCTGACCGAACGATTCTACCGCGTCGACGAAGCGCGCAGCCGCTCGGTCGGTGGTACCGGGCTTGGACTGGCGATCGTCAAACATATCAGCGAGCGCCATCAGGGGCAGCTCGATATCGACAGCGAAGTCGGCAAAGGCACGCGGGTTTCGGTAACATTTCCGGTGCTGAGCGACGGCTAACTGCCCGCGCGCGGGACCGCCAAAACCGGCTAGTCCTTGACTTTTGGCCCGGAATGGCCCATCTTCAGCAGGCTATCGTCGCTTTCGACGGATTTTGTTGCCGCACTGGCAGGACATTCCTTCCTCACGCTTCCTGGCGCCGCCGATATGGATCGGTGGTAACTCCGCTTCCGTGAAAGGAACGACCCATGCCAACCGGCACCGTAAAATTTTTCAACACCGACAAAGGCTATGGCTTTATTGCCAACGAGGACGGCTCGGGCGACAGCTTTGTCCACATCACCGCTCTCGAACGCGCCGGCATGTCGACGCTGAACAAGGATCAGCGCGTTTCTTACGATCTGGAAACCGACCAGCGCGGCAAAGTGTCCGCCGTCAACATCCAGTCGGCCTGATCTTTGGCCAAAGAGGAACTACTGACCCTCGACGGCCAGATCGATGAGATCCTTCCCGACGGACGCTTTGGCGTCACGTTGGAAAATGACCATCGGATCATCGCTTATACGGCCGGCCGGATGCGACGTTTTCGTATCCGGTCGGTGGTCGGCGATGCCGTTCGCGTCGAAATGACGCCTTATGACCTGACCAAAGGCCGCATCATCTATCGTGATCGCGGCGCCGGTCCGGCCGGTAGCGGTCCGCGCAAGGGCAACCGGCGCTGACCCCCGATAACAAAAACATGAATGAATACAGGATAATATGAACTTAATTTCGAATAGCTTCCCCTCCCTTCTCCGCCCCTATGCCGCGATCAACGCGCCGGCGCGGAAAACCAACCGGCGATCGCCGACCCTGTCGCAAAGCGAATTGCGCCGCCTGATCGCCCAGATGATCGACTGACCCAGATCAGACCGACCGCCTAACTAACCCCAGACCAAAGGATATCCGCCATGTCGAACACCAGTGACTTCTATCAGGCCCAGGCCGATAAATGCGCCGTCGACGCGGCGGCGAGCACCTTGTCGCAAGTTCGCGACCGCAATTTGCGCGCCGAACAGGCGTGGCGCACGATGGCTGAACGTCTGGTCCAGACCGAAGCCACGCGCGCCCGTCAGGTCGCCGCAACCGCGGCAAAGGCTGAGGCGAACGCCGAAGCCGCCGCGATGCAGATGGACGATCTGGAGCGTTAATCGACCGCGTCGAGCAGGTCGGCGATCTTCCCGAAGATTTCGTCGATCTGCGCTTTTTCGACAATCAACGGCGGCGACAGGGCGATAATATCGCCCGTCGCGCGCACCAGCAGGCCATTGTCGAAACAGGCCTGGAACAGCTCCATCGCGCGCGCCGTCGGCGCGCCCGGGCGCGGTTCCAATTCGATACCCGCGACGAGGCCGATCGTGCGGACATCGATGATGTGCCGCTTGCCTTTCAGGCTGTGCGCCGCATCCTCCCAATAGCTGCCGAGTTCGCTTGCGCGGTCAAACAGGCCGTCGCGCGCGTATAGATCGAGCGTCGCGAGTCCCGCCGCGCTCGCCAGCGGGTGCCCGGAATAGGTATAACCATGGAACAGCTCGATCCCTGCATCGACGCTGTCCAGCACCGCATCGTGCAGGCCGCGCTTTACCGCGACGGCGCCCATCGGCACTGTGGCGTTGGTCAGCCCCTTCGCCATCGTGATGATGTCGGGGGTCACCCCCCACTGCCCCGCCGCGGTCGCCCCGCCGACGCGGCCGAAGGCGGTAATCACCTCGTCGAAGATCAAGATGATCCCATGCTTGTCGCAAATCTCGCGCAGACGCTGGAGATAACCGACCGGCGGCACCAGCACACCCGTGGAACCAGCCATCGGCTCGACGATCACCGCCGCAATCGTTTCGGCGCCGTGGAGATCGACCAGCCGCTGGAGATCGTCGGCGAGCTCGGCGCCATGCTGCGGGAAACCGCGCGTGAACGCGTTGCGGGCGATGTCGTGCGTGTGGCGCATGTGGTCGACGCCGGGCAGGCCGCCGCCAAAGGCACGGCGATTGTTGACAAGGCCGCCGACGCTGATCCCGCCAAAGCCGGTGCCATGATAGCCGCGCTCGCGCCCGATCAGCCGGGTGCGCGTGCCCTGTCCCTTCGCACGCTGGATCGCGAGCGCGATTTTCAGTGCCGTATCAACCGATTCGGAGCCGCTGTTGGTGAAGAATATCCGATCGAGGCCGTCTGGCATCAGCGCCGCAAGCCGCTGCGCGAGTTCGAATGGCAGCGGGTGGCCAAGCTGAAAGGTCGGCGCGAAATCGAGTGTTGCCGCGGCCTTTGCGATCGCATCGGTGATCTCGGGGCGGCAATGACCGGCATTGCTGCACCACAGCCCCGAGGTGCCGTCGAGGATCGTCCGCCCGTCGCCGCTCTGATAATACATACCGCTCGCCGACACGAGCTGGCGCGGGTTCGCCTTGTACGACCGGTTGGCAGTAAACGGCATCCAGAACGCTGCCAGTTGGTCGTTTTCGCCCCGCATCGCGATCTCCTCTAAACCCGTCATTGCGAGGAGCGCAGCGACGAAGCAATCTCCAGCCCTCGGCCTTGCAAAGGGCTGATGGCTGGAGATTGCTTCGCTTCGCTCGCAATGACAACGGGCTTTTGCACGAACAAAGAATCCAGCATGCAATCATGCCGGAAATGCCTGAATAGCGCCTCCCTCTGGCGCTTCGTCCAACCTTGCGATACGCTGCCACCACACAACGGGCCAGCTCCTTGGCCCAATCGGGGGCTCATGTCAGTCAATCTGGAACAGTGGATCAGCGACCATAAGATCGACGAAGTCGAATGTATCGTCCCCGACATCAACGGGGTCCAGCGCGGCAAGGTGCTGCCGGCCAAAAAGTTTCTGGCATCGGTGAAGGACAAATCGCTGCGTATCCCCGGCAGCGTGTTTATCTGCACGATCGATGGCCATTATCCCGAAGACATCGACGACATCTGGGACAAGGATCCCGACAAGATATTGATCGCCGATCCCGACACCATTTGCGTCGCGCCGGGATTCAAATCGCCGACCGCCTTCGTGATCGCCGACGTCCTCAACCGCGACGGCAGCGAGGTCGATATCGCGCCGCGCACCATCCTGAAAAAAGTGCTCGCGCTTTATGCGGAAAAAGGCTGGCGCCCGGTCATCGCGCCCGAGGTCGAATTTTACCTGGTATCGCAGAACGTCGACCCCGACTTCCCACTGACCCCGCCGACCGGCCAGTCGGGGCGCAGCGAGTCCGCCAGCCAGCCCTATGGGTTGGAAGCAATGAACGAATATGAGGATATCATCGATCATATCTATGACGATTGCGAGCTGATGGGGCTCGATATCGACACGATGATCCATGAAATGGGCGCCGCGCAGCTCGAGGTCAATTTCGAGCATGGCGACCCGCTGCGGCTCGCCGACGAGGTCTTCCTGTTCAAGCGCGTCGTGCGCAACGTCGCCAAGCAGCATGATGTCTATGCGACCTTCATGGCCAATCCGATGGCGGGCCAGCCCGGCAGCGCGATGCATATTCACCAGTCGGTGGTCGACGCGACGACGGGCAAGAACCTGTTTTCGACCGCCAACGGCCGCGACAGCGCGATGTTCCGCAGCTATATCGCCGGTCTCGTCCGCTATATGCCGCAGATCGCACCGCTATGGGCGCCCAACGTCAACAGCTTCCGCCGCATGCGCCCCGACAGCGCGGCACCGATCAACGTCCAGTGGGGCGAGGACAATCGCTCGTGCGGGTTCCGCGTGCCGATTTCGGAAAAGGCCAACCGCCGCGTCGAAAACCGCCTGCCCGGCGCCGACAGCAACCCCTATCTCGCGATCGCCGCGTCGCTGATCTGCGGCTACATCGGCGTGGTCGATCGCATGGTCCCGGCGAAATCGATCACCGGCAGCGCCTACAACCGCGCCCGCACCCTGCCCCGCACGCTGGAGGCGGCACTCGACCGATTCAGCTCGTGCAAGAAGGTCCGCAACCTGCTCGGCGACGATTTCTTCGAAATCTTCTTTGCGGTGAAGGATTATGAGCTGTTCAACTACCAGTCGGTGGTGTCGAGCTGGGAACGCGAACATCTGCTGATGCGGGTCTGACCCGCAGCCTGACCATGATCGATCCGCTGAACAACAGCTATTACGCCGCGACGGCGCCAGCGTGGCGACCGCAAGCGGTCGCGGGCGACCTTACGTGCGACGTCGCGGTGATCGGCGGTGGTTTTACCGGGTTGTCCGCCGCCCTCGCCTGCGCCGAGCGCGGTTTTTCGGTTATCCTGATCGAGTGTGAGCATATCGGCTTCGGCGCGTCAGGGCGCAACGGCGGGCAATTGATCCCAGGGCTACGTTGGTCCGCGTCCGAGCTTGAGGCCGAATTTGGCCGCGATCGCGCCGATGCCTTGTTCGACCTGTGCTGGCGCGACAACCGGGTGGCGGCGCGAATCGCCAAGCATAGGATCGATTGCGACCTGAAATCCGGTCATCTGGAGGCGGCGTGGACGCCGGAGGATTTCGACGCCATGCGGCGCGAGGCGGACTATCTCGCCGCGCGCTTCGGCTATCAGAGTGACGTCGTCGCGAAAGCGGATATGGCGAATCATATCGCCAGCCCGCTTTATCACGGCGGCATCTACGATCCGCAGGGCGGCCATTTCCATCCGCTCAATTATGCACTCGGCCTGGCTAAAGCCGCCGAGGCAGCGGGTGTCCGCATCTGGGAAGGTCAGCGCGCTGGCCAGATCACCACAACGCCCGAAGGACTTGGCGTGAAGACCAACGGCGCGCAGATCGCCGCGCGCTATGTGATTAACGCCACCGACAGCTGGATAGGGGACGTCGAACCCGACCTTGGCCGCTACACTGTGCCAATCATGAATTACAACATCGCGACCGCGCCGCTCGCGAACGCCGATGACCTGCTGCCCAGCGATGCCGCGGTTGCCGACAGCCGGTTCGTGCTCAACTATTTTCGCCTGTCCGCCGACAAGCGGCTGATCTTTGGCGGCGGCGAGCGTTATTCGCAGACGCCGCCGCGAGACATTGCGGCGTTCGTGCAGCCGTTCTTGGCGCAGGTGTTCCCGCAGGTCGCGGATGCGCCAATTGACTATGTTTGGGGCGGCGCTGTGGCGGTGACGATGAACCGGCTGCCGCATATCGGGCGGCGCGGGAATGTCTTTTTCGCGCACGGCTTTTCGGGCCATGGCGCGCTGGTGACGACGCTGGCGGGCGAACTGATTGCCGAGGCGATGGCGGGGACCGCCGAACGCTTCGACGTGCTGGCGAACCTGCCCAGCCGCCCCTTCCCCGGCGGCAAATGGCTGCGCCAGCCGCTCGCGACCTTGGGACTGCTTTACTATGCGATGAAAGACCGGCTCGGATGATTTCGTCCGCCGCCATCGCGCGCGTCGCGACCCGCGAGGCCGAGCGCTTCCGCGCCGCTAACCCGCGCGCTTTTTCCCATCATGCCGCGGCGATCGGCTGGTTCCAGTCCGTGCCGTTTCACTGGATGAAGGACTGGCCCAGCCCGGTCCCGATCGTCGCGGCATCGGCAAAGAATGCCACCCTGACCAGCATTGACGGGCAAACATACGACGACTTCTGCCTCGGCGACACCGCCAGCCTGTTCGGCCATTCACCGCCCGCGCTAACCGCGGCGCTGGCAAAACAGGCAAGCGAAGGGCTGAGCTATATGCTGCCCACGGAACGCGGCGCGGCATTGTCCGCACGGCTGGCGGCGATGTTCGGCCTGCCTATATGGCAGGTCACGACCACCGCCAGCGAAGCCAATCGTGCCGTCATCCGCTGGTGCCGCGGGATCAGCGGGCGCGCGAAAATCCTGACCTTCAACGGCGCCTATCATGGCGCGGTCGATGACGCTTTCGTCGATCTGAAGAACGGCCAGCCCGTTATGCGCGCCAGTCTCGTCGGTCAGGTTCATGATCTGCGCGCCACGACCACGATCATCGAGTTCAACGACGAAGCCGCCCTCGCCGACGCGCTGCGCGGCGGCGACATCGCTTGCGTTCTCGCCGAACCGGTGATGACCTATGTCGGCATGGTCCGCGATGCGCCGGGATTTCTCCAGTCGCTCCGCCGACTGTGCGACGAGACCGGCACGCTGCTTGTGTTCGACGAAACGCACACGATCTCGTCGGGCTATGGCGGCCATGGCGTCACCCATGGCCCGAAGCCCGACCTGATGGTGGTCGGCAAGTCGATCGGCGGCGGCGTCCCGTGCGCAGTCTATGGCTTCACCGCCGAAGTAGCGGCGCGGATGGCGGCACTCAATCAATCGCGCCCGGCGGGTCACAGCGGCATCGGCACGACATTGTCAGCCAACGCGCTCGCGATCACCGCGATGGACGCAATGCTGTCCAACGTCATCACCCCGGCCGCCTACGACCATATGCTGGGCGGCGCCGCGCGCCTCGTTGCGGGGCTGGAGCAGGAAATCGCCACCGCCGGACTCGACTGGCACGTCACCCAGGTCGGCGCCCGCGTCGAATTCCTCACCTGCCCCACCCCGCCGCGCAATGGCGGCGAAGCGAAGGCGGCGATGCAGCCCGACGTCGAAGCCGCAATCCACCTGTTCCTCGCCAACCGCGGGATTTTGCTGGCGCCGTTCCACAATATGATGTTGGTGAGCCCGGTTACCGGCGACGACCAGATCGACCGGTTGGTGAGCGGCTTTGCCGACTGTACCAAAGCGCTGAAGGAGTAGAGGGGCGATGTCGAAATCATCGGGCGTGATCGCGCCGCGATCAGAGGCCGAGGCCTTTTTCAAAGCCAATCCCGACGTCGATTCGATCGAGATGATCTACACCGACATGGGCGGCGTGCCGCGCGGCAAGCGGCTGCGCCAGCATGAGGTGATGGCGGTTTACGACAGCGGCCGCATGTTCCCCGGATCGATCACCGTCGTCGACATCACCGGCCAGGACACGGTCGAAACCGGGTTGGTGTGGGAAGATGGCGACGCCGACCGGTCGATGAAGCCGATCCCCGGCACCCTCGTCCGTACCCCGTGGGGCGGCGATCATGCCGCGCAGTTCCTCGTCGATTTCTACGAGCTCGACGGCACCCCACACGACCTCGATCCGCGCCATGTGCTGGGCGGCGTTATTGACCGCTTTATCGCCGACGGGCTGACCCCGGTGCTCGCGGTCGAGCTGGAATTTTATCTCGTCGACCCGCGCCGCGCCCGCGACGGATCGCTGCGCCCCGCCCGCCCGAGCTACAGCCGCGACACGCCGCGCAATGTCGAGGTGTACGGCCTGCGCGAACTCGACGATTTCCGGCCCTTTTTCGACGCGCTTTACGCAGCGACCGACGCGCAGGACATTCCGCTTGAAAGCGCGATTTCCGAATTTGCGCCCGGCCAGTTCGAGCTGACACTGCGCCACAAACCCGACGCGCTGCGCGCCTGCGACGATGCGATCATGTATAAGCGCCTCGTCAAAGCCGTTGCACAACAGCAAGGTCTCGAAGCCACCTTCATGGCCAAGCCCTTTGCCGAGCAGGCGGGCAGCGGCATGCACATCCATGTCTCGGTCAACGATGGTTCGGGTACCAACATCTTCGCCAGCGACGATCCCGAAGGCACCCCGGCGCTGCGCCACGCGATCGGCGGGATGATCGGCACCGTCGGCGATGCCTTTGCGCTCTTTGCCCCGCATGCCAACAGCTATCGCCGGTTCAAGGCAAACAGCTATGCCCCTGTCGCGCCGACGTGGGGTGTCAACAACCGCACCGTGTCGTTCCGTATCCCCGCTGGACCGCCGCCGAGCCGCCATGTCGAGCATCGCGCCTGCGGCGCCGACGCCAACCCCTATCTCGCGGTCGCCGCCGTTTTGGCCGGCATGCACCACGGCATGACGAACAAGATCGACCCCGGCGCCGCCGTCGTCGGCAACGGCTATGACCGTGACAATTCGGGCGACGACAAGCCGCCGTCGAACTGGTTCGCCGCCGTCGATCGCTTCCACGGCTCGGCGTTGATGCGAGACTATCTCGGGTCACGCTTTGTCGACATGTTCAGCATCGTCAAACGCGTCGAACAGGACCGTTATTTCGGCGTCGTACCGACGCTCGATTACGACTGGTACCTCCGCAACGCATGAATCTTTCAAAGATTCGTGTTGCGGTGCAAAATAACCTCTTTCCAAGCGGACTTTATTGAGTCAGCTTGACGTCACAAACAGGGAGGCCGTCATGGATCTGAACGAACTGATCAAGCAAACTCGCGGGCGTCGCTCGCTCTTGCAAGCGATGGGGGTCGCGGCGATCGGGATCAGCTTTGGCGGTCTCGCTGCATGCAGCAAGGGCGAAGGCAAAAAGCTCGCCAATGGCGAAGAGGGCAAGCTCAACTTCTACAACTGGGACACCTATATCGGCGAGACGACGCTCGACGATTTCAAGGGCGCCAGCGGCGTCGAAGTGAAGATGGACCTGTTCGACAGCAACGACGTGCTGTTCGCCAAGTTCAAGGCCGGCAATCCCGGTTACGACGTCATCGTCCCCTCGAACGACTTTGTCGAACGCATGGCGCAGGCGGGCATGCTCCAGACGCTGGATCATGCCCAGATCCCGAACATGAAGAATGTCGATCCGACCTTTATCGACGTTGATTACGACATGGGCCGCAAATTCTCGATGCCTTACACTTGGCTCGCGCTCGGGATCGGCTATCGCAAGTCGAAGGTGAAGGCGAAGCCCGACAGCTGGAAAGTGCTGTTCGACAGCCCCGAATATGCGGGCCGCATCGCTTGGCTGTCCGAGGCTGGCGACATGTTCCGCCTCTATGGCAAATATCTCGGCAAGTCGGTCAACGCGCTGACCCCCGCCGACATCGCGACGATCGAAGCGATGATGATCAAGCAAAAGCCCAACGTGAAGAATTTCCACGTCGACGACGGACAGGATCTGTTGCTCAAGGGCGATATCGACCTGGTGCTCGAATATAATGGGGACATCGCGCAGGCCATGACCGAGGATGACGACATCGATTTCATCGTGCCGCAGGAAGGCAGCCAGCTCAATTCGGACAATCTGTGCATTCCGAAAGGCGCGCCGCATCCCAAGAACGCGCACGCCTTCATCAACTATCTGCTCGACGGCGAAGTCGGAAAGAAGATCACTGAAACGATCCTCTACCCGACCCCCAATGCCGCGGCCAAGGCGCTGATGCCCGACAGCTACAAGAACAACCCCGTCATCTATCCGCCCGCCGACGTGCTGGCCAAATGCGAATATGCCAAGTTCAACCCGACTTTGCAGCCGTTGTTCGAGGAAGCCTTTACGCGAGTGCGCGCGGCTTAAAAACGAAAGGCTTGGGGGGTGGCCGAACAGGATTGGAAGACGAGCAAAAGGACTTTCGCGGCGGTATCGCTGCCGACCCTGTTTTGGGTCGTCGTCTTCTTCCTGGTGCCGATGGCCATCGTCTGGCTCTACAGCTTCGGTGAGAATCGCGGCCTGACCGAGATCGAATTTTCGGGCACGCTCGAAAATTACAAGCGCGCGACCGAATGGCTTTATCTGACCATTTTCGGGAAAAGCTTCGCGGTCGCGGCACTCGTCACCCTCATCTGCCTGATCATCGGTTTCCCCGTCGCGATGGCGATCACCTTTGCCAGCGAGAAGTGGCGGCCGTGGCTGCTGCTCGGCATCATGCTGCCCTTCTGGACCAACCTCCTGATCCGCACCTACGCGCTGATGATGCTCCTCGGCACGCAGGGTTTCGCCAACAAGGGCATGGGCGCGCTATGGGAGGGCACGAGCTGGATCAAGACGCTCGTCGGACTCCAGCCGTTGCCGACGTGGGAGCCAGTGCAGCTGCTCTTCAACAATTTCGCGGTCGTGTTTGGGCTGGTGTACGTCCACCTGCCCTTCATGGTGTTGCCGCTTTACGCCGCGCTCGACCGGCTCGATCGCAGCCTGATTGAGGCGAGCCTCGACCTTGGCGCCGGGCATTTTCGCACCATCATGCGCATCGTCGTGCCGCTCGCGGCGCCCGGGATCATCGCCGGGGTGATGATCACGCTGATCCCCGCGCTCGGTGCCTATCTCACCCCCGACCTGATGGGCGGCACCGACAGCCAGATGATCGCCAATGTCATCGAACGCCAGTTCAAAAAGGCGAATGACTGGCCGTTTGGCGCCGCCCTCTCCTTCCTCCTCATCTATGCGATGTTTGCGCTGATCGCGATCCAGTCGATGCGCAAAAAAGTGCCGGAGGTCCGCTGATGGCGCTGTTCGCCCGCACCCCCGTCGCCCCGCTCGAATATAGCCGCACCCTCTGGATGCGCCTGTGGGTCGGGGCGGTGATGGTCTTTCTCTACGCGCCGCTCGTTGTGCTGATGATCTTCAGCTTCAACGACAGCAAGCGCAACGTCGTGTGGCGGGGTTTCACCACCAAATATTATGAAAAGGCGCTGGGCAACGACCAGCTGGTCGAGGCGCTGATCAACTCGCTGACCATTGCGGCGCTGGCGACTCTCGCCAGCCTCGTCCTCGGCACGCTCGCCGCGGTGCTGCTGTGGCGCTTTCGCTTCCCGTGGAAGGGCGCGATCGACGGGACGATTTCGCTGCCGATCATCGTCCCCGAAATCTGCCTCGGCGTCGCATTCCTGATGTTCTTTGCCGCGGTGGGGTGGCCGACCGATCTGGTATGGCCGTTCAACCTCGGCGCGATCACTATCGCGCACATCACCTTCTGCTTCCCCTTCGTCACCATGGTCGTCCGCTCGCGGCTCGCCAGCTTCAACCGCGAGCAGGAGGAAGCCGCCAAGGATCTGGGCGCCAGCGAAGGCCAGGTGTTCCGCGACGTGCTGATCCCACACATAAAGCCCGCGCTGGTCGCGGGCGCATTGCTCTCCTTCACGCTCAGCCTCGACGATTTCGTCATCACCTATTTCACCAGCGGCCCCGACACGATCACCTTCCCGGTGAAAGTCTATTCGATGGTCCGCTTCTCGGTGACGCCCGAGGTCAATGCGGCGTCGACCCTGCTCATCATTCTGACCGTCATCCTGACCTTCATCGCGCTCAAGGCCCTGGGCGTGAAAGCCATTGCGGAAACCCACTGACCATGACCGAAACCGCCAAGCCGATCATCCAGATCCAGAATGTCTCGAAACGCTTTGGCAAGGTGACCGCGGTCGACAATGTCAGCCTCGATATCAACGCCGGCGAATTTTTCGTGCTGCTCGGCCCGTCGGGCTGCGGCAAGACCACCCTGCTGCGGATGATCGCGGGTTTCGAGCTGCCGACCGAGGGCAGGATCCTGATCGACGGACAGGATATGGCGGGCATCCCGCCCAACAAGCGCCCCGTCAACATGGTGTTCCAAAGCTATGCGGTCTTCCCGCACATGAGCGTCGCCGACAATGTCGCTTATGGCCTCAAGATCGCCGGGGTGAAGGGCGGCGAGATCAAGGACCGCGTCGCCGAGGCGCTCGACCTGGTCAAGCTCGGGGGTTTTGGCGAGCGCATGCCCGACCAGATGTCGGGCGGCCAGCGCCAGCGCGTAGCGCTTGCGCGCAGCCTGGTGATGCGGCCGAAAGTGCTGCTGCTCGACGAACCGCTGTCGGCGCTCGACGCGAAGCTCCGCGCGCAAATGCAGTTCGAGTTGTCCGAACTGCAGGAAAAGGTCGGCATCACCTTTGTCACCGTCACCCATGATCAGGACGAAGCGCTGTCGATGGCGTGCCGGATCGGCGTGATCAACAAGGGCGAAGTCGCGCAGCTCGCGACCCCGTCGGACCTCTACGAATATCCATCCAACCGCTTTGTCGCCGATTTCGTCGGCTCGGTGAATATCTTCGAGGGCAAGCTGACCCTCGACGAGCCCGACAAGGCGGCGGTCGACTGTCCGGGGGTCGGCAAAATTTACCTGAACCATGGCGTCACCGGCCCGCACGGCGCCGACGTGTGGATCGCGCTGCGCCCCGAGAAAATCTATCTCCACGTTCCCGGCGAAGGCAAGGCGGTCAGGGCGGCAGCGCAGGACGCCCCCGACGGTTACAATTTCGCGCGCGGCAAGATCAAAGGGATGAGCTATCTCGGCGACATCACGCTGTTCGAGATCGAGCTGGAATCGGGAGCCCGCATCCGCGTGTCACGCCCCAATCTGTCGCGCCACGACCAGGAAGATTTCACCTGGGACGACAAGGTCAGCATGCACTGGCGCGCCGATAGCCCGGTGGTGTTGCTGGGGTAATATCCCTCTATTCATCATTGCGAGCAAAGCGAAGCAATCCAGAGCGGTGCAAGGCCGCCCCGAGATTGCCGCGTCGCTTCGCTCCTCGCAATGACGAGGACGATTAGTGCGCCGCTTTCTTCCCTGGCACCAGATGCAGAGCCGCCACAATCAGTACACCCAGCACCAGCCCGAACACCCCTGCCCCACCGGCGTTAATCAGCCATTCCCACAGCCCCGCGGCAGGTAGATTGCCAGCGACCGCATGCGCAAAATCATGCAAGCCATGCCCCAGATTGCCGATATGATATTCGTCGAGCGCATGCAGGATGATCTGTCCACCAACCCACAGCATCGCCGCGGTCCCGACGAGCGCCAGTGCACCGAGCAGCTTGGGCATGAAGGAAACCAGCCCGCGCCCGACCGCGCGGCGGACGCTGTTGCCCGCTTTCGCCATATGCAGGCCGATGTCGTCCATCTTCACGATCAGCCCGACCGCGCCATACACCGCAATCGTGATCGCGATCGCCACCACGATCAGCGTCGCCGCGCGCATCACAAAAGCTTCGTCGATCACTTCGTTCAGCGCGATCACCATGATTTCGCCCGACAGGATGAAGTCGGTACGGATCGCGCCCTTCACCATCGTTTCTTCATGATCTTTGTCGGCGACGATTTCCGCTGCCTCGGCGAGCGGCACCTTGTCCTTGTGCAGCGAATGCCAGACCTTCTCGGCGCCCTCGAAGCACAAATACGCCCCGCCGATCATCAACAGCGGGGTAATCGCCCATTGCGCGACCGCCGAGAGCAGCAACAGCGCGGGCAGGATCAGCACCAGCTTGTTGAAGAACGACCCCTTTGCGATGCGCCAGATGATCGGCAGTTCGCGGTTGGGCTGAAAGCCGGTGACGTAGCGCGGCGTAACCGCGGCATCGTCCACCACAACCCCCGCGGCCTTCACCCCCGCTTTGGAAGCGGCGGCGCCGATATCGTCGATGCTGGCCGCCGCCACTTTGGCAATCGTGGCGACGTCGTCGAGCAGGGCAAACAGGCCGGAGGGCATAGGGGGACAGACTTTCGTTAAAGGGCGCGGAGTTTCGGCATGACCTCATCCAGCGATTTGCGGATGATGGCAACCATCTCGTCGATCTGCTCGGTCGAAATGATCAGCGGTGGGCACATCACCAAACTGTCGCGGATGCCGCGCACCATCAACCCATTGGCGATGCACGCATCACGCGCCATCGGCCCCGCCGTGCCCTCGGCCCCGCCAAAGCGCGCGCGCGTTTCCTTGTCAGCGACGATCTCGACCGCGCCGAGCAGCCCGATCGAGCGCGCTTCGCCGACGAGCGGGTGATCGTTCAAGGTCGCCAGCGCCTTGGCCAAATGCGGGCCGGTTACGCTCCCCGTCCTTTCGACCAACCCCTCGCGCTCGATGATCTCGATATTCTTGAGCGCGACCGCCGCGGCGACCGGATGGCCGGAGTAAGTAAAGCCGTGAACGAAATCGCCGCCGGTCTTGAGCACCTCGACGACATGGCGCGCGACCGCGGTGGCGGAGATCGGCAGGTAACCTGACGACAGGCCCTTCGCCATCGGCATCAGATCGGGGGTGAAGCCCATCGTCTCGTGGCCCCACATCTTGCCGGTGCGGCCAAAGCCGCAGATCACTTCGTCGGCGACTATCAGCAGCCCATATTTGCGCGCCACCGCCTCGACCTTGGGCCAATATCCCTTGGGCGGGATGATCACGCCGCCCGCACCCTGCACCGGCTCGCCGATGAAAGCCGCGCAATTTTCAGGGCCGACTTCAAGGATACGGTCCTCGATCGCCTGGACGCACGCGTCGCAGAACTCTTCCTCGCTCATCCCCTGCCCTTCGTTATAGGCATAGGGCTGGCGGACATGTTCCACCCCGGCGATCGGCAGGTCGCCTTGCGCATGCATCGCCTTCATCCCGCCCAGCGATACCCCCGCGACGGTCGAACCGTGATAGGCGTTCCAGCGGCTGATAAAGACCGTGCGCTTCGGCTCGCCCTTCAGCTTCCAATAATGGCGCACCATGCGGAACACGGTGTCGTTGGCTTCGCTGCCCGACGCATTGAAGAAGATGTGCGGCAGGCGATTGCCGGTCAGTTCGGCGATTTTTGCGGCGAGCATCACCGTCGGCGGCGTCGCGGTCTTGAAGAAGGTGTTGTAGAAAGGCAGCTCGCGCATCTGCGCCGCCGCCGCCTCGACCAGTTCTTCGCGGCCATAGCCGACATTGACGCACCACAGCCCGGCCATGCCGTCGAGGATGCGGTGACCGTCGCCGTCATGGATGTAACAGCCCTCGGCATGAGTGATGATGCGGCTGCCACCGAGTTTTTCGATCTCGGCCCAGTCGGCCTGGGCGGGAAGATGGTGCGCGACGTCGAGGCGGCGCAGTTCGGCGATGTCGTGATTGCGGGGCATATGAAAACTCCTGACTTTCTGAAGACCGTTTGCATCGAGCGAAGTCGAGATGTCCCTCGAACTTGCGCACCGACGATGGATGTCTCGACTTCGCTCGACACGAACGGAGAAGAGCACCTCGGTTTTCGATCAGGGTGAGAAGCTGATCCGCGCGAGATAGCGATCATAACGGGTCACGCGGCGGTTCATAATTCGCCTCTTAACGCACGGCCGAGCAGGTGGAAATAGGTCTGGCTTTCGGCGCTATCGTCGGTCGCCCATTCGGGATGCCATTGCACCGCGAGCAGCGGCGCACCGTTCGGCCGCGCGCTATAGGCCTCGACCAACCCGTCGGGCGCGCGCGCCTCCACGGTCAGCCCCGCGGCGAGCTCGCCGACCCCCTGATAATGTACCGAATTCACCTCCAGCGTCGGGGCATCATACGCCGCCGCCAACAGCCCGCCCGCGACCAGATCAACCGGGTGGCGATGATCGAACATCGCATCGAAATCGGCTTCATCGGGCGCATGATGGAGCAACAACTGCGCGCTCGCCGACGTGTCGCGCCGGAGCGTCCCACCCAGCGCGACATTGATTTCCTGAAACCCGCGGCAGATGCCGAACAATGGCCGCTGGGCCGCGATCACCGCCTCGACCAGTTCAATCATCATGCGGTCGCGATCAGGATCGAACGGCCCCTCGCCCGCTCCTGCATCGCCATAGCGCGCAGGTTCGACATTCGACGGTGTCCCGGTCAGCAGCACCCCGTCGAGCCGCCCGACAACCTCACTCGCGCGCATGAATTCGGGCAGCGACGGGATGATCAGCGCCGCGCAGTCGGCATATTGCATCGCCGCCATCGCATAGCGGTTCATCACCGCCTGCGCAGTCTCGACGCCGACGGTGCGGTTGCAGGCGATGATGCCAAGGACGGGGCGCACAGACATGCCCCTTAGCTGACGATTTTCGTCGGCCAGCGCCAGCAAAATCTCAGCCGCGCTGTCGCGCAAATGCCGCTGCGGCGCCGAACAGGCCGGGCTGCGGGTGGGTGATGAGCTTGACCGGCAGCGCCGACATGAAACCTTCGAACCGCCCCTTTTCGATGAAGCGTTCGGGGAAACCTGATCGCACCAGGCTGTCGCGAATGCGCAGTCCTAGACCACCGGCGATAACCACGGCGCTGGCCCCCTGCGCTAGCGCGAGGTCGCCCGCGACGCTGCCCAGCGACAGGCAGAAGCGATCGACCGCCGCCGCTGCAAGGCTGTCTTGCCCGCCGAGCGCATTGGTCCAGATCGCCTTGTCGTCGAGCGGCGTCACCGCGCGCCCTTCGAGCATCGCCAGCGTTTCATAAATATCGACGATCCCCGGCCCCGAAACGATGCGCTCGACCGAAACGCGCCGGTGCCGCTTGCGCAGCCGCGCCAGGATCGCATCTTCGATGCTGTCGAGCGGCGCGAAGTCGATATGCCCGCCCTCCGTCGCCTGCACACGATAATCCGCCCCGTCGCGCCAGATATGCGCGACGCCCAGCCCTGTCCCCGGCCCAATGACGCTGATCGTCCCGACGCTCGGCAGCGGTTCATCAGGCCCGGTCAGCCGTTCGAAATAACTCTCGTCGGCCTGCGCGACCGCGTGACCGACTGCCTCGAAGTCATTGACCAGCACATTGCGGTCGACGTTCAGCTTCTCGCCGATCAATGCCGGACGGATAATCCACGGATTGTTGGTGAAGCGGATGATCTCGCCGCGCGTCGGCCCGGCAATTGCAATCGCGACCGCACGGGGCAGCGCGCCACCCTGCTGGCGCTCGAAATCCTGCCAGGCCGTCTGGAAACTTGCATGATCCTTGGTATGCAGCGTCGTCGCGTCACCCAGCGATAGCACGCGCCCATCCGCAACCTCTGCCATCGCGAAGCGCGCATGGGTGCCGCCAATGTCGACCGTGACGATGCGTTCGCTCATATCTCTCCCTCGCCGATCGTTTGCGGCTTGATGACAGAGGGAATGTCGCATGGTCAGCGGCGATGCAACAGGGCATAGCTATGCGCGCTTGTTCATCCGACGGTAAAGAGCTATTTGCGAACAATTCTCAACAAACAGAAAGTGCCGCAATGTCCTGTGCTCCTACAGCCCCCACCCACGATTGGAACGGCGACAGCGGCGAACGCTGGGCGGCAAATCTGGACCGGCTGGACCTGATGCTTCAGGATTTTGGAGATGCGGTGATCGCCGCCGCGGGGGCGCAGCGCGGCGAACGGGTACTCGACATCGGTTGCGGATCGGGAACATCCACCTTCATTCTGGCCGAACAGGTTGGTGCAACCGGCCATGTTCTGGGCGTCGACATATCCGAGCAGCTGGTCGACCTGGCGCGCGCCGCCACGCCCGACGCGGCGCCTGTCGAATTTCGGCTGGCCGACGCTGCGACCACCCCGCTTCCGGCAGAGAGCTTTGATCTCCTCTTCTCCCGGTTCGGCGTGATGTTCTTCGATGATCCGGGGGTCGCTTTCGCGCATATGCGCGGCGCGCTGAAGCCCGACGGGCGGATCGCTTTCGTGTGCTGGCGCAGCGCGGCAGAGAATGATTGGGTGCGCCTGCCGATGGCGGCGATTCGCGATTTTGTTCCAATGGCTCCAACAGATCCCGATGCGCCAGGACCGTTCGCCTTTGGCAATCGCGACCGGCTGACCGATATTCTGACGGCGGCGGGCTTTGCCGACATCGAAGTTAGCCCGTTCGATACACGTCTCGCCTACGGACGC
Source organism: Alphaproteobacteria bacterium (assembly GCA_018823905.1). Lineage (GTDB taxonomy): Bacteria > Pseudomonadota > Alphaproteobacteria > Sphingomonadales > Sphingomonadaceae > Sphingopyxis. Next base: position 7,741 of record JAHJHL010000055.1, on the reverse strand, counting down.
AGCGATACGCGCGACGCGGCCCTCGACGATGCCCTCGATATGGCGTTTCAGGTCGGCCCCTTGTCGCGCGCGCTGGCCGATCAGCCAGACGACATTCGCGCTCGCGCGGCCGACGCCGTCCGCGCTGTCTTTGCTGCCCAGTCCGGCGACACGTCGGTGCTGATCGATGGCGCCGCGTGGATCGTGACCGCACGCAATCGCGCCGCATAAGCGGCAGGATATCCGGCGATGGTGGGAAATGGTGCACCCGGAGCGATTCGAACGCCCGACCCTCAGATTCGTAGTCTGATGCTCTATCCAGCTGAGCTACGGGTGCGTGGAGAGGCGCCTTTAAGGGGCGTCGCGTGGCCGCGCAACCCCCTATTTCAGCTTTGTGACCGTGGTGCAGGATGATTGGCGGCGCACGGCGTCAAGGCCGCCGATTTCCTTGGGGTCTTTCAAAAGCAGGCGGATCAGCGCGATGCCGCGATCGTGGGTCGTGCGAACCACTTCGGCGCCCGCGGGGACCGCCTGCCCGTCGCGCGCCAGGATGATTCGGTACGGCTTGCCCGCCGCTTCGACATCGTTGCGAACAAAGATCACGTCGGTCGCGGCGTCAAAGATGCTGAGCGAGCTGTAACGGCCCGGAACCGGCGCCACGTCGATCGCCAGCGGCCCCGCCGACAGGTCATAGGGACAGCTGGAATAGGCGAGGTCGGGACTGGGCCGCACGACGGGCTGACGCGCGGGGGTCGCCAGATTGCCATGCGACATGGTGTTTATCCCACCCTGCCCGAGCCGCTCCATCGCGACGTTCATCAGGCCATAAGGGATCGCGCCAATCGTCGCCCATGCGGTCGCGGCGGCAAGGATGAATCCAAAGGCGAGCGGGCCGAGCCAGTTACGCATCTCAGCAGCCCTCCTTCACGATTTGCGGCAGTACCGCCTTCGCCGGATCAGCACGGAACGCCCGCCCCGGATTGTACATGCGGAGCGTCAGGTGGAACGGCTGGCCCTTGGTCCCGGGCAGCCATGCGCCTTCGGCTGGCTTGTCCGGCGCGATCGTGACGCGCCATTCACCCTTGGCATCCAGCGCGACATTCGCGCCGTTAACCGACCAGATGTCCGCCGGATTGGCGACCAGATAGCCTTTGGCATCATAGATGGTGACACTCCACCAGCGCGCATCGAGCGGCTTGCCCGACAGGCGGTAGCGGCAATTGCCGTCAAGCGGCGCGCCCGCGGCATCGGTCGTTGCCGACCAATAGACGGTTTCTTTCGCGGGCAGGGCGAGCAGGCCGGCGCGGGCGACCAGCGCGCGGGTGACGGGGTCGGTTGCCTTGGTGCCAAAGCCGAGCGAGGTCGTCCACGGCCCGTTGGCAATCGCGCCATTGCTGAGCCCACCGTTGGTGAGCGCCCAGGCGGCGCCGAGGCCGACGGTCAGGCCGCCGACAAGGGCAATCGCATAGCGGTGCCAGCTCTTCATGACGTGCTCCCCCTGTCGTCACCTTCGCGGGGGCGACGACTATTTCGCTTTCAACGCCGCCTGTGCTGCCGCCAGCCGTGCAATCGGCACACGGTAGGGCGAGGCGCTGACATAGTCGAGGCCGGTTTTTTCGCAGAAATGGATGCTCGGCGCGTCACCGCCATGCTCGCCGCAGATGCCGAGCTTGACGTCGGGGCGCGTCTTGCGCCCGCGCTCCGCCGCCAGCTCGATCAGCTGCCCGACGCCCTCGACATCCAGACTGACGAACGGGTCGGTCAGGAAGATGCCCTTGTCGACATATTGGGTCAGAAAGCGCCCCGCGTCGTCGCGGCTGATCCCGATCGTCGTCTGGGTCAGGTCGTTGGTACCAAAGCTGAAGAATTCGGCGGTCTCGGCAATCTCACCCGCCATCAGCGCGGCGCGCGGCAGTTCGATCATTGTGCCGACGAGATACGCAATCTCACGGCCCTTTTCGGCGAACACTGCCTTGGCCTGCGCGTCGACAACCGCCTTCATCAGGTCGAACTCGCGGCGCGTCGCGACCAACGGGATCATCACTTCGGGGATCGGCGCCGCGCCAGTTGCCGCAGCCACATCGCACGCCGCCTCGAAAATCGCGCGCGCCTGCATCTCGTAGATTTCGGGGTAAGTGACGCCGAGACGGCAGCCGCGATGACCGAGCATCGGGTTGAATTCGTGCAGCTCGTTGGCACGCGCCTTTAGCGCCTCGATCCCCACCCCAGCGGCGGCGGCGACGTCTGCAAAATCCTCCTCGCGCGTCGGCAGGAATTCATGGAGCGGCGGATCGAGCAGGCGGATGGTGACCGGCAGCCCCGCCATCACCTCGAAGATCCCCGCAAAATCCGCGCGCTGCTCGGGCAGCAATTTGGCGAGCGCGACGCGGCGACCCGCCTCATTCTCGGCCAGAATCATTTCGCGCACCGCAGTGATCCGCGCCGCGTCGAAGAACATATGTTCGGTGCGGCAAAGCCCAATGCCCTCGGCGCCGAAATCGCGCGCGACCTGCGCATCCTGCGGGGTTTCAGCGTTGGCGCGCACCTTCATGCGGCGGACCTTGTCGGCCCACACCATCAGCGTGCCGAAATCGCCGACCAGTTCGGGCAGCAAGGTCTTGACCTCCCCCGCCATCACTTCGCCGGTCGATCCATCGAGCGTGATGATGTCGCCCTCGCGCAGTTCGCGACCCGCGACGCGCAGCACGCGTGCGTTGCCGTCAATCGACAGCCCGCCGGCGCCCGAAACGCACGGACGCCCCATGCCGCGTGCAACAACCGCCGCGTGGCTGGTCATCCCGCCGCGCGCGGTCAAAATGCCCTTCGCCGCATGCATGCCGTGGATGTCTTCGGGCGACGTTTCGACGCGGACGAGAATCACCGCCTCGCCCATCTCCGCGGCCTTTTCAGCGGCATCGGCGGTGAACATGATCTTGCCCGACGCCGCACCGGGGCTGGCGGGCAGCCCCTTGGTCAGCACATCTCGCGGCGCGTCGGGGTCGAGCGTCGGGTGGAGCAGCTGGTCGAGCGCGCCGGGATCGACGCGGCCAACCGCTTCCTCTTCCGAAATCAGTCCCTCGGCCGCCATATCGACCGCAATCTTCAGCGCTGCCTTGGCGGTGCGCTTGCCCGACCGTGTTTGCAGCATCCACAGCGTGCCGCGTTCGACGGTGAACTCGATGTCCTGCATATCGCGGTAATGGGTCTCGAGCGTGTCGAACACGCGGCCCAGCTCGCCAAACGTCTCCGGCATCGCCTCTTCCATCGACAGCGGCTTGGCCCCGGCCCGCTCACGCGCGGCTCTGGTCAGATATTGCGGGGTACGGATACCCGCGACGACGTCCTCGCCCTGCGCGTTGATCAGCCATTCGCCATACCAGGCATGCTCGCCGGTCGCAGGGTCGCGGGTGAAGGCAACGCCGGTGGCCGAAGTGTCGCCCATATTGCCGAACACCATCGCCTGAACGCTGACCGCGGTGCCCCATTCGCCGGGGATCGAATTGATCCGGCGATAGACTTTCGCGCGGTCGCTTTCCCAACTCGCAAACACGGCGCCGACCGCGCCCCACAGCTGGTCGTTCGGCTCCTGCGGGAACGGCGCACCGGTTTCGCGTTCGACAATCGCCTGATATTCCTTGACCAGCGCCTGCCAGTCCTCGGCCGACATTTCGGTATCGAGGTAGAAGCCGCGGTCTTCCTTGGCGATTTCCAGCGCTTCCTCGAACTCAGCATGGTCGAGGCCCATGACGACGTCGGCGTACATCTGAACAAAGCGGCGATAGCTGTCCCACGCGAAACGCGGATCGCCCGACGCTTCGGCCAGCCCGACGACGGTCTGGTCATTGAGCCCTAGGTTGAGGACGGTGTCCATCATCCCCGGCATCGACACGCGCGCGCCCGAGCGCACCGACACGAGCAGCGGATCGGCAGGGTCGCCGAACTTCTTGCCCGTGATCCCTTCGATGTGGGTGACACCCGCGGTCACCTGTTCGATCAGGCCCGCGGGGAATTGTTCGCCATGGGCGTAATAAGCGGTGCAGACGTCGGTGGTGATGATCAGGCCCGGGGGCACCGGCAGGCCGATCGAGGCCATTTCGGCAAGGTTCGACCCCTTGCCGCCCAGCAATTCCTTCGAACGCTCGGCCGTCGTGGCCGCGCCGCCGAACAAATGCACCATCTTCGTCATCATATGCTCCTGCTGCCCCGGGGAGGAGGTTGCGGCTGGATAGGGTGGAGAGTTGTTATCGTCGATTCAGATTTACTTCGTTCGGTATAAGCGAACCACCATTGCCCCGTTTGTGTCGAGCGAAGTCGAGACACGCTCTTGTTTGCCCGCGGCGTCAAGGTGTCTCGACTTCGCTCGACACGAACGGATCATGGGTGCGCCTTACCCCTCGATCTTCGAGAAATCGGCCACACCATGCACCGCGCCGGTAAATCGGGCGAGCAACCCGAGCCGATAGGCGCGCACCGCTTCGTCGGGATCGTTGACCATCACGCCATCGAAAAACGCATCAATCGGCGCGCGCAGCGACGCAAGCGCGGCCATGGCGTCGGTGAAGCGTTCATCGGCGACCGCGGCAGAGGCGGCGGGTTCGGCGGTGTCGAGGGCGGCGAGCAGTGCCCTATCCACATCCGTCGCCCCCGCGAAGGCGGAGGTCGCCGTCGTTGGTGCACTGCCAGCGGCCCCCGCCTTCGCGGGGGCGACGGAAATATCCGCCTGCTTCAAAATATTCGCCGCGCGCTTATACCCCGCCAGCAAATTCGCCCCGTCGTCAGTCGCCATGAAGGCCTGCAACGCCTTCACGCGCGCGAGCAAGCGGACGATATCATCCTCGCCGCCGAGCGCGAAGACAGCGTCGATCAGGTCGTGGCGGACACCCGCCTCGCGCTGCTGGACTTTGAGGCGGTCGGCGAAGAAAGCGGCCAGCTTCGCCTCAGCATGATTGTTCCAAGCGTTTTCGAATTGGGCGAAATCATCACCAATGGCAGCTAGCAATACTTCTTCTAACCGGAAACGCAGATTGTTCTGCAATATGAGAGCAATAACACCTAGCGCCGCTCGTCGAAGGGCGAATGGATCTTTTGAACCGGTCGGTGCTTCGCCTATCAAGAAGAAGCGGGTCAAAGTATCAAGCTTATCCGCCAACGCCACCGCGACCGCTACCGGCTCTGTCGGCACATCATCGCTCTGGCCAACGGGCTTATAATGATTCTGGATCGCGTCAGCGACAACATCCGGCAAAGCTTTTTCCCGAGCGTAGTACCCGCCCATCAAGCCTTGGAGCTCGGGAAACTCCCCTACCATTTCAGTAACGAGGTCCGCCTTAGCAAGGCTTCCCGCAAGTTCGGCTAGTCCCGACCTTTCTTTACGCTCATCGGCTGTACTCTCGTCGAGAATCCACGGCCCGACGGTTGCATTCGGCCCAGCCTCGGATCGGCGAGGCTGGTTTGGCACAATCCCCTGCTCGACCAAATACCTTGCAAGGCTTGCGACGCGCTCAACTTTATCAGCGACAGAACCCAATTGAGCGTGAAAGGTGATGTTCGCCAGCTTCTCCGCATGCTGCGCCAGCGTCTTCTTCTGGTCCTGCTCCCAGAAGAAGCGTGCATCCGACAATCGCGCTGCGAGCACCTTGCGGTTCCCCGCAACAATCTCTGCGCCGCCGTCGACCGCATCGATGTTCGCGGTGCAGACGAAGCCGTTAGCGAGCTTGCCGTCCGCGTCGTTCACGACGAAATATTTCTGGTTCACACGCGCGGTCAGCTGGATGGCCTCGGGCGGCACTTCCAGAAACGCTTCGTCAAAGCGCCCCAGCAGCGGCACCGGCCATTCGGTCAGCCCGGCATTCTCGATCACCAACCCCTCGTCCGCGACGAGCATTTGGCCCGCGTCGGCGGCGGCCTTCGCGGCGCCCTCGCGGATGATCGCTTGCCGTTCCTCATGGTCGACGATGACATGGCACGCGCGCAGCTTTTCGGCATAGTCCGATGCCGAGCCGATCGTGATTTCGCCCGGACAGTGGAAACGGTGGCCGCGCGTCGCATAACCCGACGCAACCCCGCCAATTTCGCATGGAATCAATTCTTCGCCGAAGATCGCGACGATGCCCGACAACGGGCGGACCCAGCGCAGGCTTTCGCTGCTCGCGCTGTCCTTGCCCCAGCGCATCGACTTGGGCCAGGCGAAGGCGCGGATGATCGCGGGGATCGCCCCGGCCAGCACCTCGGCGGTCGCGCGGCCCGGCTTGTCGATCACCGCGAAATACACGCCGTCGCGGTCTTCGAGCTGGTCCTGCGTCAAGCCGGTCTTGCGGAGGAAGCCTTCGAGCGCCTGCGGCGGCGCACTGCCGCGCGGGCCTTTGAGTTCTTCGCTGACCGCGGCGGTCGCGTCGGGCAAATTCTTGGCGATCAGCGCCAAGCGCCGCGGGGTCGACCAGATGCTGAGATCGCCGACCTCAATGCCCGCGACAGCCATCTGGGCGCGGAACAGCTTGTCGAGTTCGGCGCGCGCGCCGGCCTGCATACGGGCGGGGATTTCTTCGCTGCGCAGCTCGAGAAGGAAATCGGTCACAGTGTCCACCCCGGATATTTCGCGGTCCATGCGTCCGACTGGCTGTCGATCCACGCCTTGCAGCTGCCCTTCGCGAGATCGCGGACGCGCGCCATATAATTGGCGCGTTCCTGCACGCTGATCACGCCGCGTGCCTGGAGCAGGTTGAACAGATGGCTCGCCTCGATCGCCTGGTCATAGGCGGCGAGCGGGACGTTCGCGGCTATCGCGCGTTGGCACTCGGCCTCGGCGGCCTTGAAACCCGCGAAAAGGCTGTCGGTGTCGGCAACCTCAAAATTCCATTTCGAGAATTGGCGCTCATTCTCCAGGAACACGTCGCCATAGCTGACCCCCGGCACGTCGCCGACGGGGTCGGAGAAGCGCAGGTCGTACACATTGTCGACATTCTGGATATACATGGCGAGGCGTTCGAGGCCGTAGGTCAGCTCGCCCGCGACGGGCTTGCAGTCGAAGCCGCCCATTTGCTGGAAGTATGTGAACTGGGTGACCTCCATGCCGTCGCACCAGACTTCCCAGCCCAGCCCCCACGCGCCGAGCGTCGGGCTTTCCCAGTCGTCTTCGACAAAGCGGATGTCGTGGAGCAGCGGGTCGATGCCGATCGCGGCGAGGCTGCCCAGATATTGTTCCTGCAGATCGGCGGGCGAGGGCTTCAGGATCACCTGATATTGGTAATAATGCTGAAGCCGGTTCGGGTTCTCGCCATAGCGGCCGTCGGTCGGGCGGCGGCTCGGCTGCACATAGGCGACGTTCCACGGCTCGGGGCCAAGGCTGCGCAGGGTGGTCGCCGGGTGAAACGTCCCCGCCCCCACGCGCATGTCATAGGGTTGCAGGATCGCACAGCCGCGCGCGCCCCAATAGGCGTGCAGGGTCAGGATCATGTCCTGAAAGCTTAAGGATTTCGTCTCCGCCGCGTCGGCCACTATCCGCTCTTTCGCAGGTGCAACAAGTGATGCCGCCCTTGGCGCAGCGGGCGCGCAGGGTCAAGGCGCGTGGGGCGCGGATGTTAGCGAAAGTGCCGCGCAGCGCGTCATTTCGAGGCGATGTAAGGTCTTGTTGACACAGTCAGCGAATCATGTCATTTAGTCATGGACACCTGACATACGGTCAGTGTCGCCTGACAACGGGATCGACGATGAACAACCAGCTGAAGGTGCTGCGCGCGATGCGGAACTGGAGCCAGGCCGAACT